>JAVEEA010000014.1 GCA_030840675.1 Pyrinomonadaceae bacterium | reverse complement strand
CGGCAGTCTTCCTGTCGGAACCACCTGCGTCAGCGGGTGGTCCCTCTCTTGTCGGCTCTCGATTCTGACGGCAGTCTTCCTGTCGGAACCACCTGCGTCAGCGGGTGGTCCCTCTCTTGTCGGATTTTGAGGTCAAACTTAAGTTGCGATCTGGGCACAACTGCCAGCCTCACTACATCAGTAGTTTTACTGTCCGTTACTGACTTCTCTCCACCCGTCTGCGATAATGAACCCTCGCATTTGTTCCAAATTAAAAATGAGTAATCCGGCTGCCGTGGTTTCCAGTTGGGTTCGGGATTGGATGATCGATGAGCGATGCAAGCGACCAGGTCAGCGGCGTCAGCGAACTGCCACTGTTCCCGCTCGCGGTAGTTCTCTTTCCGGGCGTGCCGCTACCGCTGCACATTTTTGAACCGCGTTACCGTCAGATGCTCGCGGACATTCGTGCCGGCAACAGTTTCTTCGGGCTCTCCTATTTTGACACCTCCCTTTCCGAACGTGAGTCGCCGGCGGTTGGCAGCATTGGCTGCGTAGCGAAGGTGACTGAGGCGCAGTCGCTTCCTGACGGACGTGCCAATATTTTTACCGTCGGCGTGATCCGCTATCGCATCGACGACTATGTCGCCGGCAGTGCTCCTTATCTCGTCGCGCGCGTCAGCTATTTTGAGGACGATCTCGATGACAGCGAAACGGTGCTGGAGAACTCACGCGAGGTGGCGCAAGTGTTCACCCGAATCGCGCGCGCAGTGCGCACGATTAATGACGAACGAGCAAACCTGCCGGATATCGCGGATACCGAACCGCAGCGACTGTCTTTCCTGGTAGCCGCCGCGCTGGAGGTGGACACGGAGGTTAAGCAGGAATTGCTCGAGCTGCGGCTGACTTCCGAGCGGCTGCGCCGTCTGCGCGATATTCTCGTCCGTGCTGTATCCGGTTATGAGGAGCGCGCACGCGTTCATCAACTGGCCAAAGGAAACGGACACAGCGGGAAGAAGATTCAGATCGATTAGGCGGCGAGTTCGCTTAAACACTTTCACTTTTCATTGTGAACCAGGAGAACGGATGTTTAGAGTTGGCTGAATCAACCAGAGGAATCACTGTGCGCGTTCTGTTTTTCGGCGCCGCCCGCGACGCCGTGGGCCAAAGCGAAATGGAGTTTAAGCTCGCGGAGAAGTCCAGCGCGGCGGCGTTCGAACAATTGCTGGCTGCGTTTCCCGAGCTGCGTCGCTTCGGTCGTTCCTTGCTGTTTGCGGTAAATCAGGAATATTCGACCGCAGATCGCGAAGTGAATGACGGCGACGAACTGGCT
This sequence comes from Pyrinomonadaceae bacterium, assembly GCA_030840675.1. Lineage (GTDB taxonomy): Bacteria > Acidobacteriota > Blastocatellia > Pyrinomonadales > Pyrinomonadaceae > PSRF01. The sequence goes on along the minus strand of JAVEEA010000014.1, from coordinate 55,776 downwards.
GTCTTCCCCCCCGTCAGCGGCGGCTCCCCCGAAACTGACAAGCAGGAAAACGACGCCTCGTCTGCGGCGAGTGCGGGTAACTCGCCCGGCTCAACCGCAAATCTCGCCGCGGAACGCGAGCACGACTTCTTCGAACTAACCACCGAACCGATCGATGTCGGCGCGGTCGCTCGGCGCGTGGTATTGTCCGAATGCGGCGCCACCGTAACGCTCGATGGTTACGCACGCGAGTGGACCAAAGGTCGGCAAACGCTTTACCTGGTCTACGAAGCCTACGCGCCCATGGCTGAGCGTGAGCTCGCGCTCCTCGAACGCGCAGCCCACGAACGCTTCGAGATTGCGCACATCGGTATCGTGCATCGCACCGGTCGCTTGGAGATTGGCGAAACGAGCGTAGTGATTGCGGTAAGCGCGCCGCACCGCGGGGCCGCCTTCGCAGCCTGCGAGTGGTCCATACGCGAACTCAAACGCACTGTCCCGATCTGGAAGAAAGAGATTTTTGCCGACGGCGAAATTTGGGTCGCAGGTGAGAACGGTTAAAGCAAAGGACGCTCAGGTCTCGCCCAGGTCGCAAGCGATTCTTCCTTGCGTTCCTCCGCGAGACCTGAGCGCCCGTGGCGTTAGAACTTCGGTTCCGCGGAAGTCGAGTCGCCGCTTTTCTCGCAAGCGCCGGAATAGTGCGTCTATTCCGTTTCCACTTCCTCTTCCTCAGCTGCCGCTTCCACCAGCGAAGCGCTCGTGACGCGATCACCTTCGTCTATTTTGATCAGCCGCACTCCCTGCGCGCTCCGTCCGGTCTTCCGAATCTCGCCGGCTTCCAGGCGGATCAGTTTCGCCTGTTGCGTGATGATCATGATCTCCGATTCGGCGTCGACGGGAAACACAGCGACTACCTTGCCGGTTTTATCCGTCGTCTTCATGTTGATGACACCCTTGCCGCCACGCGACTGCAGGCGGTAGGTGGTGATGGGCGTTTGCTTGCCATAGCCCTTCTCGGAAACCGAAAGCATCTTTTCCGAGTCGTCGGCTGAAACGGGACAAACTGAAACAACGTAGTCGTCAGCACGCAGGTCAACGCCGCGGACGCCGCGAGTGGCGCGGCCCATCGGCCGCACGTTCTTTTCATCGAAGCGAATCGCCAGGCCATTGTGAGTGGCGATAAAGATGCGCTTGGTGCCGTCCGTCAGCACCACATCCAACAGCTCGTCGCCTTCGTCGACGTTGATAGCGATGATTCCATTGGTGCGAATGTTCTGAAAATCGGCGAGTGAGGTTTTCTTGATCACACCTTTGCGCGTGACCATCACCACGTAGCGTCCGGCGGCAAAGTCGCGCACCGGGACCACGCCCGCCAGCTTACGCTCAGACTGAATATTGATCAGATTCACCACCGCTTTGCCGCGCGCCGAGGCCGCCGCATCGGGAACTTCATGGACCTTCAGTTTATAGACCATGCCGTCGTCAGTGAAGATCATGATGTAGGCATGCGTCGAAGCGATGAAGAGATGTTCGACAAAGTCACTGCCCTTCGCGGCCGCGCCGAACCGTCCTTTACCGCCGCGGCCCTGCCGCTGGTAAGTGGTGATTGGCGTGCGCTTGATGTAGCCGCTGTTGGTAACGGTAATCGCCACGTCTTCGTCCGCGATCAAATCCTCGATGGAATACTCGACGCCTTCTTCGACGATCTCCGTACGACGCTTGTCGCCGAAGTCCTTTTTTACTTCTTCGAGTTCATCGCCGATTACGCGTCGCAGCGAGCTTTCATTCCCGAGGATCTCTTCCAGTTCCGCGATCAGCTTGATGATTCCTTCATACTCATCGGTGATCTTTTGCCGTTCCAAAGCAGACAGGCGACGCAACTGCAGATCGAGGATCGCTCCCGCCTGGATTTCGGAAAACGCGAGCCGCTCCATCGTCTTTTGGAGTTTGCCCAAATGCGTTTTGAGCGGCGTATCCGAGGGCACGCCCTTCCATGTCTTAACCTCGCTCATCGTTTTCATCTGGCCCGTCAACCACTGACGCGCCTCGTCCACCGAACGCGAATTGCGGATGAGCGTCACGATCGCGTCCAGCGCGTCGATCGCTTTCGTCAAACCTTCCAGGATGTGCGCGCGGGCGCGGGCTTTGCGCAACTCGTACTCGGTCCGGCGCCTTACCACTTCGCGACGGAAGTCGATAAAACACTCGAGCATTTGCTTCAGGTTAAGTACGCGCGGCTGACCGTTAACGATGGCGAGATTAATAACGCCAAACGACGACTGCATAGGTGTCAGCTTGTAGAGTTTGTTGAGCACGATTTGCGGCACCGCGTCGCGTTTCAGTTCGACTACGATGCGCATGCCGGTACGGTCAGATTCGTCGCGCAAGTCCGAAACGCCGTCGAGCTTTTTCTCGTTGATGAGCTCGGCGATGCGTTCAATCAAGCGGGCCTTATTTACCTGGAAGGGAATCTCAGTGATGACAACGGCGTCGCGCTCCTGTGTGCCGCGTCCAATGCGATCGATACCGGCACGCGCGCGCATCTGGATTATGCCGCGACCCGTCAGATACGATTTCTTGAGTTCTTCGCCACCATAGATGAAGCCGCCGGTCGGGAAGTCAGGCCCGGTGACGATCTTCATCAACTGTTCAATCTCGACCGTGGGATTGCGCAACAGCGTCAGGGTGGCGTCCACGATCTCCGTCAAATTATGCGGCGCAATCTTCGTGGCCATGCCCACCGCGATACCGTCCGAACCATTGATGAGTAGGTTTGGTATGCGGGCCGGCATCACCTTCGGCTCGCTCAGAGACTCGTCGTAGTTTGGCTGGAAGTCGACAGTTTCTTTTTCCAGATCGGACAGAATCGAGTTGGCCACGCGTGCCATGCGAATTTCCGTGTAACGCATCGCGGCAGCTGCGTCGCCGTCTACCGAACCAAAATTTCCCTGCCCGTCAACTAACGGATAGCGCATGGAAAAATCCTGCGCGAGCCGCACGATCGTGTCGTAAACCGCCGTGTCGCCGTGCGGATGATACTTACCAATCACGTCGCCGACGATGCGGGCGCTTTTCTTGTAAGCCTTGTTATAAGTGTTGCCCAACTCATGCATGGCCCAAAGCACGCGCCGGTGTACCGGCTTGAGTCCGTCGCGCACGTCCGGCAGGGCACGCCCGATGATCACGGACATGGCATAATCGAGATACGAACGCCGCATCTCGTCTTCGATGTTTATAGGTTTGTGCTCAGAACTTATTTCCATCCCGTTGACCTTTCCAGTACAATCCGCCGCAGTTGGCTTTAACTGTTAACTCGTGCGCGCACGCGGTATCAACCCCGAACGCCAGGCTGCGTACTCGCATTATCGATGGCTTGAAGTGGGCCTCTTCGCGCAGGATTCGGCACCCAAAGGGTCGCGCGACGAGCAACTTTAAAGGGCTCGAAAAGTAAGTGTTATTGTAGCCCGGCAGGCAGGTTTTGGCAACCAAAGGATGCGGCAAAACCCTAGTAAAATCAACAGCTTTGCTTCAAATTAAACTTTCCCTGTCGGCCCGGTCAAGCGCCCGTGACAACCGCCAGGTAAAAGGCTGAAATCCGTAACTCTGGGCCGCTCGATTTCACATGGCTGAAACGCGAAACTGGAAACGCATACGTGAGCGGCTGGAGCTGAAGTTACCCGTAAGAGTGCGCTGTCGTGAGGCAGTCGGGGTGGAATGGAATGAAGTCACACGGCTGATCGATGTCACGCCTTTTGGCGCCGGCCTGACTCTCAAGCACCCGATTGAAAAGGGTCGCCTGCTGCACATGACGATTCCCATGCCGCGGCAGTTGCGTGTCTTCGATCACGTGGAAGACCAGTATCGCGTTTGGGCGCTGGTGCGTCATGTGAAGGCAAATTCACCGGCTCCGGGCTCAGCGCCGCTCTTCGAAGTTGGTGTGGCCTTCGTCGGAAAACGGCCGCCGCACAGCTATGAAGAAAATCCGGCGAGACGCTACGAGATCGGCCCGCTCACTACGCAACAACTCAACGCGGTAGAAGAATGGATACCCACCGAAAAAAACGTTGACGACAATCGCAACCAGACGCGTCACAACATTCCCGTCGACATGGTGATTGAGAGTTTCAACGAAAAAGGCGAAGTGGAAGAGAGCGAGCAAACTGTCACGGAGAACATCAGCGAGAAAGGGGCGGCGATTTTTACGACGCTCACTTTGCCGGTCGGTCGCTTCATTCGCTTGTCGAGTGAGCAGTTTAAATTATCTGTTTATGCCGCCATACGCGGACACAGTGTCGGACCGGCCGGCGTGCCGCGCATTCATGTGGAATTCATCGATCGGGAGTGGCCACTTTGAGCGCACCACTCCCGAACTGCCCGCCCATTTCGCGTAGCCTGCCAACGCTTTGAACCATCCAGAACCATTGTCGAAAGAGAAAACAGCGTCCGGATCGAAACGCTCGGAGAAGGCACTGCCGCATTGGTTGATCAATCTCAGTCGTCCAGTGATTCGTCTCGGCAGTCGCCTCTGCTGGCAAATGGAACACAAGGGCGTTGAGAACATACCGCCGGACCGCGGGCTAATCATTGCCGCCAATCACCAGAGTTATGGAGATCCGTTTTGGTTGTCGATTCCGGTCAAGCGGCCAATCCGCTTCCTCGCCTGGAGCGAAGCGTTTTCCTGGCCGGTGGTCGGCAAGGCAATAACCTTGCTCGGTGCGTGGCCACTCCAGGTCGAGGGGAACCCGGCGGCAATCAAACGTTCCTTAACCTGGCTGAGCGAACGCGGCGTAGTGGTAATTTTTCCGGAAGGCGGGCGCGGACTGCCTGACGGTTCCATGGTGCGTATGAAGGGTGGCGCGGTACGAATGGCGCTGGAGGCGGGAGTGCCGATTCTGCCGGTAACAATTCGCGGCGCGAATCGTGTTTGGCCGGCCCGCAATCTGTTGCCGCGACCGGGAAAGGTTGAGATCATTTATCATCCGCTATTTGAGCCGGCACAACTCCCCGGCGAAGAGTTGCGCGCGTGTGTGCGCCGCGAGACGGACCGCCTGGCGGAGATCATTCGCTCAGGTTTGTGAGTTAAGACTCTGATGCGAAAGCTGGATTAGGCTAAGTTTGTAACTATGAGTTTGCGAGGGTTCATTACCACTGAATGAGCGTGTGCAGGAGAACGCAAACTAACAGTTTGCTTTACGATGAGACCAGTACCTGCATCATCGGTTCATGGACCAGGCCGTTGCTGGCCAGCACTTTTGCGGTGTAGATATCAAGTGCGTTGCCGTTGAAGTCAGTGACGCGGCCACCTGCTTCGGTGATCAAAAGAATTCCGGCGGCCACATCCCACGGCTTTAGTCCGTCTTCCCAGAACCCGTCGAAACGGCCGCAAGCGACGTAGGCAAGATCGATTGCCGCCGAGCCGTCGCGCCTGACTGCCTGTGCGGCCATCGTGAACCGGGCAAAATCACGTTCAAAGTTTGGCCGCTCGCGCACGTTGTAGGGAAAGCCGGTGCAAAGCATCGCGCTGTTGAGTTCGTCAACCGGCGAGACGCGCATGCGACGGCCGTTGAGAGTGGCGCCCTGCCCTCGTTCAGCGGCAAACATTTCGTCACGCGTCGGATCGTAGATCGCAGCGACCTCGATTACACCCGCGTTTTCGAGCGCTATGGAAACGCAAAAGCAAGGGTAGCCGTGCGCGTAGTTGGTGGTGCCGTCGAGTGGATCGATGATCCACTTCCAATCGCTTGTCCCGGAAATCAACTCGACGCCCGCTGTCTCGCCAGACTCTTCCGCAAGAATAGCGTGACGCGGATAGTGTGACTTGATCCGATCAATGATCAGTTTTTCCGAAGCCAGGTCCGACTCGGTAACCAGATCGATGTCTCCCTTGTTCGAGACCTGCAGCGCGCGGCCCAGGCGATCAAGCAAAATTGCGCCGGCGTCGCGCGCGGTTTGGATGGCAAAGTTAAGCAAGTTCTTTTTTCTCTTTCATCTTTCGACTTGGGTTCAGGATATATCAAAAGTCCTCAGGCCTGCGAAAGTACTATGCGAGAAAAGGTACTCCAGATAAATAGCACAGTCTCCAAGGAAGAGGGTGCGCTTCTCGAACTGGTAACGCTGGCGGTATGCTGGCTGCGAAAGTTGCTACCCGAAGGAAAACATTTCGATGAGAACTCAAACGATGCGATCGGTTTCAATCCTGCTCAGCGCGATTATTTTTCTCGGGCCCGCGGCGACTACCTTTGCCTGGGGTGACGATGGTCATCAAACAGTCGGGAAAATCGCGTCGCTACGCATCAAGCCACGCACCGCGCAAAGAATCGCACAAATCCTAAAGCCCGGGGAAACGCTCGCAAACGTTGCCAGTTGGGCCGACACGGTGAAGGATCGCATGGGCAAGACGGACCCTGATGCGGACACCAATGCGTTCCTGCAGGATGTCCCGCACAACGAAAAGAACCGGGAATGGCATTACGACGATCTGCCGCTCGGCTGCAAAAATTACCAAACCTGCACCGGCTTCACGCCTGACAATGACATCGTGCACATGCTCAACGTCGCTATTCGCACGCTGCAGGGCCAACCCGATCCCAATCATCCGCTCAGCCAGCGCAACGCGCTAAAGTTAGTGGTCCACTTCCTCGGCGACATCCATCAGCCGCTGCATGTCGGCTGTGGGTTCATCGACCGCGATGCGAATGGAAACTTTTTCATCGTCACTGATCCGGTAGCCATCAAGCAAAAAACTCTCCCCAGCGATCGCGGCGGCAACCAGTTGATCATCGATAACGAGCGCCGCAACCTGCATTCGTTTTGGGACTTCGATCTGGTGACATCGCTGATGCTGACGACGGACAAACAAACCTCCGATACCCTCGGCACGTTCCTGCGCGAGACAGTGCGGCCTGACTCCAGCTGGAATCCACGCGGACCAGTAGACACGTGGGCGGCGCAATGGGCCACCGACTCATTGGGGCAGTCTCGCGAACAATCCTACAGCTCGGTTAAGGTGACGGGACAACGCACTATCATCGTGCAAACCCGCGACGGAAAACCGGTATTGCGTGATGGCAAACCCGTAACGGATGTTGTTTACGACATCACCCGCGCGGCGAATTACGAAACGCTGAATCGCGAAGTCGTGCGCCGGCAACTTGCAAAGGGTGGTTATCGCCTGGCCCGTTTACTCGACGCGATCTTTGCCAGGAGCTAACGCACGCAGAGAGTTTACCTGCCTCGCGAAACTATTGACTTGTTTCCCCGGCAAGCATATCGTCGGTCCGTCTCTCACAAACCTCGTTCCTGAGTTGACAAGTTTTTTGAATGCACGCCACTAAGGTAGCGGACGCATTCGCCCGGCGCTTACTCACTCCAAATCACCCTTTTTCGAGCGAGCAAGCATCCCTGCAGTAGCCGTCCTGTCAGGGGTTACTGCGCTAACCTCATACTAAAAGGAGAACCTGATGAAGCGAGCAACACTCCTACTGTTCGCGGTGGTATTACTCTTAACTTCAGCTGCGACTCTTTTTGCCGACGCCGTGAAAAGCGACTGGTTTGGCGATTGGAAAATGAGCCTCGACGGACGCCCCGGGGTTCTGCGCATCACCGATACCAAAGCAGACTGCGCGACTTCCCCCTGGTGCGATATGGCGATAAGCTACGTCGGCGCCGATGGCGTGCGGCAGTCGGGGACGATCACAAGCATCAGCGATCGCAACCAACACATGGTTTTCTATCTTAACTTTCCCGGCAACCGCCAGAAGTTCGACGCGTACATCTTTAGCTGGGACAAAAACAAACTTGCCGGCACCACTTACTGGGGAGGGCGAACGTTCGGCTTCTCCGCAAACAAGTAGCCCATGCCTTAACTATTCGGCGGCGGCGGCGCAGACCCTTTGAGGAGTCGCCGCCGCTACCGAAGCGGAAGCCCGAACGTGAGAGAGGGCTCTTCAAAACCCCAATCTTTTCTATGGACAAAATCAATCTCGCAGAAAAACTGTCCCTCATTACAGGCCATTGGAACCCGCGCATCATCGCCGAACTCAACGGACAGTATCTCAAGCTGGTTAAGTTTCAAGGAGCTTTCACCTGGCATCACCACGAGACTGAAGACGAAATGTTTCTCGTGCTGAAAGGACGATTCCGGATGGAGTTTCGCGAGAGCGGCGAGGCCGAAACCAAGGCGGTCTGGCTGGAATCAGGTGAGTGCATCGTGGTACCGCGCGGAGTGGAGCACCGGCCAGTCGCCGACGAAGAGGCTGAAGTATTGCTGTGCGAACCCGTGGCGACCCTCAACACCGGGAACATTCGCGATGATTTCACCGTTCCTAAACTTGCTTGGATCTAAAATACTGACGAGATTTCCGAGATTGTGTAAAGATAAGCAAAACTTTCAATGGAGGCTTCGACCGTGAGAAAAATTTTCTATCTCCCCTGCGCGCTGCTACTCGTCCTGACCGCATGCGCACTCAACATTCAGGCTCAATGTGCGCCGGGCCAAAGTGGCGACTATCTGGCGACGAGCAACTCCGCCGCCGTGCTTGCTCCAACCTCTCCGGCCATGCAAGGGGTAGTCGCTTCTCTCGCGAACCTGCCCGAGGCCGATACGCTGATTTACATTAACTCGCAAAGGATCATCAACGAAGTCGTGCCCCGGTTCCTGCCGGCGAAGAACGTCGAGGAAATGCGGAAAGGCTTTGAAGAGGCAAAGAAGAACGCCGGTATTGATCCGGCGGGCGTGGAGTTTGTAGTGATCGCGATCCGCTTCAAAAAGCCAACCGCGTCGCTCAATTTTCAGCCGCCTGAATTTATGGTAGTGAGTGGCGGCAATTTTAGCGCTGAGTCGTTGATGACCCTCGCCCGCATGGCGTCTCAGGGAAAACTTCGGGACGAGAAGTATGGCGACAAAACAATGGGGCTGATGACCATTGATCCGCTGGTGAAGGAAGCGGAGAAGAATCCCTTTCTGAAAGGGTTCACGGAAGTTGGTCTGGTCACGCTTAACGCCAACACGATCGCCGCCGGCTCGCCCGGTTATCTGCGCGCCGCGATCGACGCGGGTAGCGGCAAAGACCGCATTAGCGCCGCTACCTTAAACTCCCTCGTGCGCGATCCTAACGCACTGATCAGCATGGCCGGCACTCCCTGGCATTCGTTTGCCAAGAGCTTCGGCATGCTGGGAACAGAAGCCAACGCGCGTGCGCCGCGTTGTGAAACGACCATGGGCGACTTTTATGCAGCCCTGACGATGGACGCGACCAACTTCATGATCCGCGGCGCGATGAACGCGGACAATCCCGACACCGCGAAGATTATGACCAACCTCTTCGCCGGCTTTCTAAACCAGGCAACTAGTTCCATTCCCGACCCGGCTGCCCAAGCGCTGCTGAAGGGCCTGGCACTGACTGCCGAGGGCGACGAAGTTTTGCTCCGAGCCGATGTGCCGCAACAGTTGATCATTGACTTCATACAAAAGCAGATGAAGCCTAAAGAGGCCACCCCGGAGATGACGGCCACGCCGCCTCCGCCCAGGAAAACTGTTACCCGGCGGCGGTCCAGACGGCGCGGTTAAGCGAGCGCACGAGTGGATCCGACAAACTCAGCCGTTGCGGTGTTGACCGCAATGATCACGCCGGCAGTTTTGATCTCGGCTTGCAGCGGCATGATCCTCTCCACTTCGTCGCGGCTGGGGCGCGTGGTGGATCGCGTGCGGAGTTTGTCGGACAAACTTGAAGAACTCGCGCCGAAGCCCGGAGCGGACATCAAAGAACGACAGGCGATAATCTTTGCGCAACTGGACAAGCTCACCAGCCGCGCCCGCATACTGCAACGTTCGATGGTGGCCTTCTATCTCGCCACCGGAATGTTTGTGGCGACCTCCGTCGCAATCGGCGTGGTGGCGGTGATTCCCAGCACACCACATTACAACCTGGTGCCGATCGTTGTCGGACTGCTGGGTGCGTGCTTTCTCTTTTACGGCAGCATCTTGTTAATTTTTGAAGCGCGACTCGCGCTCAGCACGGTCCACGCGGAGATGGATTACACCTGGCGCCTAACTACACGCGTTGCCCCCGCGGACCTGGTGGAACAATACAAGCCGCATTTTGTACACTTCCGCAGCCGTAAGTGACTGTCAGAACCGGGAGCGTCAGCGACCAGCCCCTTTGCTCGCCGGCGTATAGTTGTCAACAGCCATGACTAACCCAACCTATCTTCAACTCCTTGCCAACGGCGACCTGCAACGACGCGTCGTGCAACTCGAAGCTTTACTCGAGCGTTGCACCGTCTGTCCGCGCGACTGCCTCAACAATCGTTTGCAAGATGAGATCGCTGCCTGTTACTCGGGCCGCCTGCCAATCGTTTCTTCCTACACCGCCCACTTCGGTGAAGAGCCCGCGCTGGTCGGCACCCGCGGCGCCGGCAACATTTTCTTCGGCAACTGCAACCTGCGTTGCGTCTATTGCCAGAATTACCAAATCTCGCAGACACACAAAACACAGCTGAAGAATGAGATCACACATGAACGGCTCGCCGAGATCATGCTCGAGCTGCAGGCGCAGGGTTGTCACAACCTCAACTTCGTTTCGCCAACCCACTTCGCCCCGCAAATGGCGCGTGCAATTCTGCTGGCCGCTCAGGCAGGTTTGCGGTTACCGATCGTCTACAACACCAATGCCTACGACTCGGTAGAGGTGCTGCGTTTGCTCGAAGGGATCGTCGGCGTCTATCTGCCTGACTTGAAATACGCGGAGGATGAAGCCGGCTATCTTTATTCGAAGGTCAGCGGTTACAAAGAGTACGCGCGCCGCGCGATTGCGGAAATGTACCGGCAGGCAGGTGATGAACTGGTTTTCGACGACGACGGCTTGTTGCAGCGCGGGCTGATCATTCGTCTACTCGTTTTGCCTAACGACATCGGCGGAATACGCGAGTCGCTCGAGTGGATCAGAGACGAGTTGAGCCCGCGCGTGGCAGTCTCGCTGATGGCCCAGTATTACCCGACTCATCAGGCCGCGACGAGCAAGCGTCACATTCTACTTTCGCGACGCATCACGGAAAACGAATGGTTGCGCGCGGTCAACGCGCTCGACGAATTGAAGCTGGAATCAGGTTGGCTGCAGGAGTTTGACGGCGCGTCTTATTACTATCGTCCCGACTTCGATAATCCTGACACACCTTTCCAGGACATCCGCGACTTCACATCGTAACCATCCTGAAATCTACTTACCAGTACTGCTTTAAGATTTTTTAGGATTGAGGTGGTGAGTTGTGTGTTCCGTGATTGAAGGCTGACTAGTCACCGGTTCGCGATTCGCCAGTTCGTTGGTGGAGTGAGCGGGAGAGAATTGATTAAGATTAATGCCATTCTGCCGGCCTGCTTCGAGTTCTCTTTGCGAGCGGGCCTCGTCGGAACGATCGGGCAGAGTCTTATGCGGGATCGTAAACACGAGGCCATTGATCATAATGCCAAGACCGACGAAGAACGCGATCAATCCCACGGCGATAAACGGAATCAGATCGTGAGCTTCGCGACTCGCTAAAAAAACCACCAGCGCCGCTCCGAAACCAGCGAGCGCCGTAATCATGCCCGCGCGTACGCGGCGCAAACGTTTCTCTTCCGGCGACTCCAAAAACTTTTCCAGTTGCGGCAACACGTCTTCGGCCACGCGTTTCAAATCATGAGAAGAGTCGAACTGGCGGATCTTGTCCGCCATCACCTGGCTGATTTGTTCGCGCGCGGAGATTGCCGACGCCGTGATCGAGTCAGGCCGCTCGAGCCCGCGACGCACCATGCGCAAGTCGGTACCGCAAGCCCGGCAATACTGGCTAAGTTGTCTTTCTTCTGAACCGCAGGTGGGACAGTACATAGTGCTCGCTTATACGGCAGCAGCGCGGGGGAAGTTCCGGCGTAAGCAAACTGTTAGCTCACTTCCTGGCGTTTGTCACGCAACCAAAATAAACCACCGACGCAAACTAACAGTTTGCTTTACGAGTGCTCAATTTTTACGCCGCGCCAAAACGCGATGCGGTCCTTGATCTCCGCTGCCGCATCCTTCGGCGACGGGTAGTACCAGGCCGCATCCTTGTTCGTCTCGCCGTTGACGACCACATGGTAGTAACTTGCGTCGCCCTTCCAGGGACAGTGGGTGTGGGTGTCGCTCGGCTGCAGAAACTCCGACCCAACTGCGTGCGCGGGAAAGTAATGATTGCCTTCGACTACGACCGTGTCGTCGCTTTGCGCGATCACCGTGTCATTCCAGGTTGCTTTCATAATCGTCAATAGTGAACGGATAGGTATTACGCTCCGCCGCTTACTGCCGGCAGGATCGTAATCTCGCAGTTGTCCTGGACCGGCGTGTCGAGCAGTTGCTTAAGCCGCACGTTGTCGTCGTTCAAGAAAATATTGACATGCGGCCTCAGGTGTCCCTGTTCATTCAACACGCGATCGCGCAACCCCACATACTTGCGCCACAAACTCTGCAACGCTTCGCCAACGGTCGACGCCTGATCGTCCACGACGATCTTATGTTCACCGTTGGTGAAGTCTGCCAGGAAACCTGTAACGTTGAAAGTAACAATTATCTTACTGGAGCGCGGGCGCCCTCGCCCGCCGTGTACCTTATCACTCAATGCAGTCAATAAAGCTCAGCGTTGTCTTAACCGTAACCAGGATGCGGGCGAGGGCGCGCGCTCCCAAACTGCAACTTCCAATCTTCTACGGCAGCACTCCCTCGGGCACCATCCACGGGTGAATGTCGAGGGCCAGGCGGCCCGCTTGTACAGCCGGATCGGTATCCGCCAGTGCGCGTGCTTCCGCAAGCGTTGCGACCTTGAAAACGAAGATGCCGCGCAACTCTCCGTTGTCGCCAAAGGGTCCGGCGACGACTAATTTTTTCAAGCCAGCCAGGCGAACAATGTTTGCCAAGTGCGCCTTCTGCAGCTCCGCGGTTGCGGGGGTCTGTTCCGGCGTCCACTTCGCGCCACGCGTTAGAAACGCGAGGTAAGCGGTGGTTAGCTTGACTGGCGTCGCGGGTTTTTTCATTACATCTTCCGACCACCATGGATGCATCTCCGCTACAAAGAAGCCGGCCTTAACCGCCGGATCGTTCTCAGCCCAAGTTCGTGCTTCTTCCGCCGACTGTGCCCGCAACACAAAAATTCCGGCGATGTCGCTCTGGTCGCCGAGTGGGCCGGCAATAACTGCTTTGCCTGACTCGATCAGCGACATGACGTTCGCGATGTGTGCCGACCGCAGTTCCTTCGACATTCCCGCTGCGTCGTACTTCGGACCGCGTTTCAACAACGCCATATGAAACTCGATCAGTTTGTGAGCCGGTTCCTTCTCCTGTACTGACGCGAATACAGCCAGTGCGGCAAACACGAGCAACAAAGCTAAGGCAACAAACTTCTTCATGGGGGTTCCTGTTTTTAATTAAGGCCAACTACCGGGAGCTTCAAATCAACCTCTGCGTACTTTGCGAAACTTTAGTGCCCTCTGCGTTAAAGTTTTTTCGCTCAGACGCGTCAACCGCAAAGAACGCGGAGGTCTCGCAAAGGAACGGGTTGAGCATTAATTCACGAGCGCGGTTTTCACGCAAACTACCGGCGGCAAACTCTCGAGAATTCCGGTCCAGGAGTCGCCACCGTCTCTTGAGCCGAACACTTTGCCGTTGCGCGTACCGAAGTAGATCCCGGTCGGCTGTAAATCGTCAGTCGACATGCCGTCGCGCAAGACGGTTTCCATTGCGTTCTCCTGCGGCAAGCCGTTTTCGAGCGCCTCCCACGATTCACCCGCGTTACGCGTACGATAGACTCGCAACTTCCCTTCCGGCGTACAACGAAACTCGTCCGACTCCAGCGGAATGATGAAGGCCGTGTCTTGATCGTTGGGATCGACTTCCAGCGCAAAACCAAAGTCTGACGGCACACCATTGGCGATGTCGGTCCAGGAGTCGCCGCCGTTGTCGCTGCGATATAGTCCCCAATGGTTTTGCAAAAACATCCGCTGCGGATTCGCCGGATGACTCGCAATCTTGTGGACGCACTGGCCCCACTCCGGAAAGCGTTGATCGGGGGGCAAAAACTGCGCGCGCACACCCTGGTTGCGCGGTTGCCAAGTTTCACCGCCGTCGTCCGTTCGATAAACCCCGCCCGTGGAGATCGCGATAAACAAACGTTGCTGGTTTGAAGGGTCGGGCAGAATCGTGTGCAGACAAAGCCCGCCGCCGCCCGGCTGCCACTGCGCCCGGTGCGGATGATCGTAAAGCCCCTGGACCAGCGACCAGCTTGCGCCGGCGTCCGTCGACTTGAAGAGCGCGGCGGGCTCGACGCCGCAGTACAACGTGTCCGGCTCCTGCGGATGACCCGTAGTTATTTGCCAGATCTGCTTCACGGATGCGTCCGTGCCTTCCGGAAACTTCACGCCGTAAGTCTCCGGTTCCGTCCAGGTTTTTCCGAAGTCGTCAGAGGAACTCAGATACGAACCCCAGTACGAACTGTTAACCGCGGCCCAGAGACGCCGGCGTCCGTTGCGATCATCGTAAGCCAACGCATAGATCGCGCGTCCGGGAAAGTATGGACCACCAACTTCCCACTCCTGACGCTGTTTGTCCGAACGAAGTATGAAAGCGCCCTTCATCGTACCGGCGAGCAGGAGCACATCGCCGGCGTTGGCGTTAACGTGATTTGGTTTTGGCATAGGGAAACTCCATTTTGAATTCAAGCTGGTAATGCAAAGGGTAACTTGCGATTAGTGCTGCGAAAAAGCTTGCGCTGACGGAACAACCTCACGGCGGTCTGCGTTACAGCGGTCCGAACATTATAGAGAAGTGCAAAGTTACCGCAACACGAGGTAAGGATAAAACGCCGATCCAAAAAATCGCAATTTTTCAACGCGACCTCGCGCTCCTCAAGAAGTCCGCCGCTATTAGCAATATATAAAAAGCATTCGGATAACTGTGGGGCACTGAAGGGTAACGGCGGAGCAATCCCCGGAATCGAGCTTGGGATCTGTCTATTCGTCGTCTCGCGCGCTTGCATGACAATCGAAGTCACATCGATCAGCGAACCGGACTACACCCATGCATTGCGCCGCCACGCGCGCCGGCTGCGGCGGTGGTTGCGGCGCTCCGCCACTACTGACCGACGTCTCGTCTGCCGTTTTCTTTGCGGAGTGTTCGCCCTAATCCTGGTCGCCGGCGGCGACTCCTTGCTGCGTTCCTATAAATACTATTCGCGACTGATTGATGCGCGGCTGGCTGCCGGTTACCTGACCAGCCGGCCTGGTCTCTACGCGGCGCCGCGCGTGCTCAGGGCCGGCCAAAAACTTTCGCGCGCAGGTCTGATTCAGACTCTGAGGCGCGCCGGCTACGTCGAGTCGGAGCGCAGCCAGGTTTGGAATGGCAGCTTTCGCCAGACCGAAAACGGGATTGAAATCCGCGCGCGTCGCGGAACGCAAAGCGGTCCGGCCGCGGCGCTGGTGGCGTGGGCTGCCGCCGATAAAATATCAGGACTCACAGCCGACGGCGTCTCGCTTGACTCCTTTACACTTGAGCCCGAAGTTCTGGCAAACGACCTTTCTTCCAAAGGCGCTCAACGCGAAGCCGTTCAATATTCCGACGTCCCCCCACTTCTGGTCCATGCAATTCTGGCGACGGAAGACCATCGCTTCTTCGAGCATTCGGGCGTCGATTTCTTCGGCATCGCACGCGCGCTGTTGCGCAACGCCGGAGACGAACGCCTGGGCCAGGGAGGCTCGACGATTACGCAACAACTCGTCAAGAACACCTACCTTTCGCCGGAACGCACGCTGCAACGCAAGTATGCGGAAGCGATGTTGTCACTGGCGTTGGAACGTCGCCTGTCCAAGGAAGACATCTTCGCGCTCTACTGCAACGAGGTTTATCTGGGCCAACGTGGCGGTGTCACCGTGCGCGGTGTTAAGGAAGGCGCGCGAGTTTACTTCGGCAAGGAATTGCCGAACCTCTCCCTCGCCGAAGCGGCAACGCTCGCCGGCATGATCCAAAGTCCCAATCGCTACTCGCCGCTGCACCACGCCGCCGCCGCACAAGCGCGCCGGAATGTGGTGCTCGACGCAATGGTGCGCGACGGTTGGATTCAACCCGAGCAAGCAGCTGAAATCGCGCCGGCATCCGTCGGCATCACTCCCGCGTCCCGCGACGCCGGCTCCCTGGCTCCTTATTTCGTTGACTATGTGAATCGCACGGGCGACGCTGAGACCGCTGCCGCGAACGGACCACAAAGAATCTACACCACCATCGATCTCGACCTGCAGAACCTCGCCGAGGCCGCGCTCAAACGACAACTCGAGCAGCTCGACAACGGTATCCGGGCTGGCGGCGCACGACCGCAGGCGGCCCTCGTCGCGCTCGAGCCCAAAACCGGAAACGTACTGGCGCTGGTCGGTGGGCGCGACTATGCCGAGTCGCAACTCAATCGCGCAACCGATGCGCGTCGCCAGCCCGGTTCAACCTTCAAACCTTTTGTTTATGCAGCCGCCATCGAGGATGGCATGTCGCCAGTACAGACCTTTTCTGATGCGCCGCGGCAGTTCACGTACGATCACGACAAGCTTTACCGGCCGGCAAATTACGGCGGCGGCTACTCGATGAGCGACGTCACCATGCGTACCGGTCTCGTGAAATCCCTAAACGTCGTGACCGTCGATATTGCTTTGCAGACGGGACTGGCGCGCATCGCAACCCTCGCGGAAAAGTTTGGGCTGCCGCGCCCGGAACGTTACCCGTCGCTCGCGTTGGGTACGAAAGAAGTGACACCGCTGGAACTCGCCGCTGCGTATGCGCCCTTCGTTAACGGCGGGCACCGGATTGAGCCGCGAGTTATTGCGAGCCTGGGCGAACCTAACGGAACTCACCTCGAAGCGAACCAGCCACTCGGTCCCGAAATTATCAGCCCCACAACGGCCTATATGATCACAAACATGCTGGCCGCGGTTGTGGACCACGGCACGGCTCGCGCTGCACGTGGTGCGATAAAAGGGACGGCGATCGCCGGCAAGACCGGCACCTCGCGCGACGGTTGGTTTGTCGGTTACACGCCAAACCTGGTGTGCGTTGTTTGGATTGGCTTTGACGATAATGAGCAACTCGAACTAACCGGCGCGTCAGCCGCACTGCCGGCATGGACAGATTTTGTGAAGGCGGCGGTGGAGTTGAAACCAGAACTAGGGGGCAGAAACTTCGAGTGTCCGGAAGGAATCGAGTTTGTTGAAATTGACGCCGACAATGGTTCGCTGGCGACGCTCGCGTGTCCGCATCGCGAGTTGATTGCGGTAACCGAAAAACTGGCGCCTAACGTCGAGTGCCTGCTACATGGCAACCTTCCGGATTCGATTGCTGTCGGCGATGGCGAAGTCGCAGACGGTGACCGTCCCGATGAAGGGATATTGGCCCAGCACGCGAAACGATCACGACCTGTCGCTCGCGAAAGCATTCCCACTTCCTCCACCGCGACACTCATAGAGGTTGACGCGCGCGGGAAGCACACCCTGACCAATGCAATGCGTTAGTCGGCCTCATGTCTAACGCTAAAGAGATCCTCGCATTGAATCGCAACGCCACATCTCACTTTACTTTACAAACATTGAAAGTTTAGCCCTTCAAGCCCTCTCCAAAATCACTTCGGCGATCGCGTGTTCGCTCGTGTGTGATATTGAGAGATGCGCGGCGGCGGCGCCGGACGAGTTGAACAATTCTTTCACCCTGCCGCTTAGAATCAAGTAAGGCGCGCCGGAAGCGTGCGCCGCCACTTCCACGTCCTGCCAACTGATGCCGCCACGCCAACCCGTTTGCAGTGCTTTCAGGGTCGCTTCTTTTGCCGCGAAGCGCGCGGCATAATGTTGGGCCGCAACCGCGCCACGACTGTCGCAGTAGGCGCGTTCCGCGGTTGTGAACACGCGTTCGCGGAAGCGTGGCGTCCGCAGCAACACTTCGCGAATTCGCGCAACTTCGATAATGTCTATCCCGATGGCGACAATCATAAGTGATGAAACATTGGTCCAGGCGGGCTTTTACTGGCGTCAGCTTGACGGCGTTCAAGCCCTCATTTGCGCGCCACTCGAAGCGGCCGGCTTCGCCAATGGTTTTTCCACGCGCGTGGGCGGCGCCAGTCCCATGCCCGAACGCGCGCTCAACCTCGCCGGCTTTAACGAAGACTCAGCGGAAAACATTCTGGAGAATCGTCGCCGCTTTCTCAAGCTCTTCCCAAGCGACGGGGGCGAATGGGCATTGGCAGGTTGCTGGCAGGTACACGGCGCTGAGGTGCGACTGGTGAATAATTTCGCCGAGGCCCAGCCCGCTGGTGCGCGTGGCGATACTTTTTATTGCGATGCGATCGTCAGTAACGCGCGCGGAGTTTTGGCAGGCGTGAAAACCGCTGACTGCGTACCCGTCCTGATTGGCGATCCGGTGTCAGGCGCTTTCGCCGCGGTTCACGCCGGCTGGCGCGGCACGCTCGCTAAAATCGCAACTACGGCGTTGCAACGCATGACGCGTGAATACCAAACGAAGCCGGCGGACGTGCAGGTCGCGATTGGCCCAGCGGCGGGAGCTTGTTGTTATGAAGTAGGGACCGACGTGATCGCTGCTTTCAAGAGTAGCTTTCCTCACCACGATCTTTTCACAGAAACACGCGCGGACCACGCCTGCATTGATCTACTGAAATCAAATCGTGCGCAATTGGTTGCGGCCGGAGTTGATCCTGAAAACATTCACGTCGCGCCGCTCTGCACCATGTGCCGCACGGATCTCTTTTTTTCCTACCGGCGCGAAAAACATGTGCAGGGAAAAGTGGGACGGCTGATGTCGGTAATTGGAAGACAAGCAGTGTAGCGTTGAAACTTTAGTTTGAGATCCCAACAGCAGCAAGCTGAAGCTCTAACTTGCTATTCCACGTTTAGCCACAGTTTCACTTCGCGAGTTTGCGGCGAGAAGCAGGTATCGTCGTTGCAGCTTTGAAGACGCAAACGCGCTTTCAACTCAGCCGAGTTGCCGCTGAAGTTTGCCGGCACGGTAACCGAGAAGCGCATGGTTACCCGTCCTTCAAAGACTGACACTTTCGTTTTCGAAAACTTCAGCGAGCGCAACCAGGGACGCGGATAGATTACTGGTCCAACGCGTACTCCCTTGGGCGCCTCAATTTGAAGTTGCGTAGCAATCAGAAATTTTTCCAGCGGGCGATTGGAGTTGACGTGGTAGCCGCGGGGAACGTCTAGCGAGATAGTGCCTTGTGTCGTGTGCCCACGCTTGGCCTTAGCTTGCGAGAGCGCACCATTGACAACAATATTCGGAGCCGATTGCGGCGCGAGCTTCGCGAAGAAAGTTGCCGGCAACAACACGGCGCTGAGTGTGATTAGGATTAGTCGTCGCATATCGATCAGGTCTTTCTGGTGCGTTAACAGCCTCAGCTGCTCAAGCAGATTTTCGTTCCGAAACTTCTGAGGCCAATCGCTGGAGTCCAATTGTTTGCGTGACGGCTGCCAGTTGCCCGCAGGCGGCGAAGATGTCGCGACCACGCGGGCGGCGCACAAACGCGCGCACACCCTTCGCTGCCAGAATTGACTTGAACATTTCGACGCGCGTGGCTGGCGATGGTTGGTAAGGCAGCGGGTCGGCTGCGTTGTGGGGAATCAAGTTCACGCGCGCGTGCAGGTCGTGGCGATTCAAAAGATTGGCGAGTTGTCGCGCGTGTTCGTCGGAATCGTTGACGCCGTCCAGCAGCACGTACTCAAAGGTGAACCGCTCTCCTGGTTTCAGCGTCTCCTCAAACTTCCTGCAAGCGCCCAGCAATTCCTCGAGTGGCCATTTTTTATTTATCGGCATCAACTCATCGCGCAACTCGTCCGTGGGTGCGGCGAGCGAAATCGCGAGGTTAGGCCGATCGGGAATGCCGGCGAGTTCCCGGATGCGCGGCACTACGCCGGCGCTGGAAACCGTTACGCGATGCGGCACGATGAACAGGCCGTGCGGATCGCCCATGAGGCGCAGCGCGTTCATAAGCGCATCGAAGTTTAGCAACGGTTCGCCCGCGCCCATGCCGACCAGGTTGGTGCCGCGCGGCGATTGTTGGCCCACACCATAGACGTCGTTGAGCGCGATGATAACTTGCTCGACGATTTCTCCCGGAGTCAGCGAACGCAGTAATCCTAACTTCGCAGTCAAACAGAAAGTACACTGCAGCGGACAACCTGACTGCGAAGAAAAGCAAATCGTGTCGCGATGTTCCTCGGGAATAAAGACTGTCTCCACGGGCAGGTTGTCATGAGTCTTCATTAGGAACCGGCGAGTGCCGTCGGCCGAGAGATAACGCGACTCAACCTTGAGCGTCGCAGCGACAGCAGTTTCATTTAAGCGTTCGCGTAAGGCCTTCGGCAGATCACTCATCTCCGCGAAACTCTGCAGGCGGCGATGCTGCAACGCGGCAAACACCTGGCGGCCGCGATAGGCGGGTTCCCCCAGCGTCTGGAAAAATTGGACCAGCTCGTCCGCGGAACATCCGGTCAAAGGCACACGTTCATTCATGTCAAAGCAATCTTAGCATTCGTCCCTGTTTTGCCGCAGTCGGAACTCTGAGGCTGGTTCGAGCTTGAGGTATCGCACGACTTCGAAGTGCGTTGGCGAACCCAACGCACTTCTTAGACGTGAATTGTTCGTGGATTAAGGTCTTACTGCGTTACGGTAAACTTGGCTGAGGGCGCCAGCGATTGGCCGGAGACGCGATCGCGAATGCGCACCGCCACCTCATAATCGCCTGGGGCCAGGGGACGCGTGTCGAGTAATTTGGCCAGCGTCAGGCGTTGGCCGGAGTCGCTCATGCCACGCCAGTCTTCCGTCGTCTTGCCGAGTTCCTTGCCGTCTTTCAAGAGCGCGTACTCGACGTCAACCGAAGGACGCAGTGTGGTCTGATCAATCCCGGCGTTGTAAACCTGCAGGTAAACTCCTACCGGTTCACCCTTCTTGTAGATCCCCGCAACATTCGGAATCACTTTCGTCTGTCCGATGACAAACTGTCCCACGGCCGGTTGGTCAACCAGGCTTTCCAACCTGGCTGCGAGTACCAAAGTAGAAGTCGAAAGTTTCTGTGGATCATACTTGGGAACCGTGAACCCAACGTGTCGCACACCGGTGGCTCCAGACGCTACATCTCTTACGATCACATCTACCTTGTAAGTACCCGGTGCAAGCGGAACTGCTTTTTGGTAAGCCGACTTGCGGTCCTTCGCTTCGTTTAGCTCGGCAAGCGTGGCGGTGGTAATGACCGGATCTTCAAACACGCCCGCGCGCCGGCCGGCGACAGAAGTAATGCGGCCGAAAATATTGATGCGGGCCTGTTGCAAGCCACCGCTGTCCTGAAAGACCAGGTCGCGATTTAAAGTTTGGATCGTTAACGCGGTAATGACGCGCTCGTCTGATTGGCGGAAGAAGTCTACGCGAATGTCGAAGTTGAGCGGGTTCTCTTCGATGACGCCTGTGTTCACTGCCGACGCCAGGTCGTTGAACTTGATTTGCGGCGGGCGGCTGAGATCAGCGAGTAACTGCAGACGCGCGAACGGACTGTCCTGCTCGCGCGTATAGTTGTTGTTGCCAACGCTGCCCATGCCGCTGATGCGATCGCCTTTGTCCGAAAGACCAAGTTGTTCGGAGAGCGTCAGGCCGGCGCCGGGCACGTTCAAAAGTGCATCCTTCTCGTTGGCGTTGCGAGCAATGCGATACTCGCCGCTGCCGGTCGGATCTACAAACTCGATTTCGACTCCGGAACCAACGCCGGGCAGGTAACGGTAAAACCAAGTCTCAAACGGATAGGTTGAAGTAGAACCGCCGCCTTCGTATGAAGGCCGATCGTAATTGCCACCCATCGGGTGGGTCTCGCGTTCGTCGGGCTTGCCATACATGATCCAGATGCGCCCGCGATCGGTTCGCCAACCCGGTACGCCGGAAGCAAAGTGTTCGTTGGCGTAAGCAATGCGTTCGTAGTATTCCTCTTTGAACTCGTTTTCATCCGTATCAGGATCGGGATCGCGGCGGCGCCAGAATTCTTCGATGAACCGTTCACGCTCGTCATCGGTCGCCAGTTTCTTGAAAGCCTTCCGCTCCTCGTCAGTAATAACGTAAGTGACGTCTTTCTCGAGCCAGTCTTTGTAGGCCTTCTTGAGTTCGGGCTTCACATTGCGAGGCTTCTCAGACGGATCTTGCTGGCTGGGGCGATTATCCTGCGCGTAAGCCGGGAAGCTGATGGCGGCCAGAAACAGGGAGCAGACGGCCAAACGAGAGGCGGATTTCTGGTAAGACATAAACTGAAACTCCTGATAACGCTGATGAACTTTGTACGGAACTGAAACTAACCACGACAAATAGGCTTGAAACGCGGAGACCGGATTCTAGGTCGCGCCGGGAACACAGTCAAGATGCCGGGAATGCTGGCCTAAGTTGCCTTTTTGCGCGGCGAAACCTACCCGTCAGACTGTCGTGCGTGGCCGGCTAAATATCCAGGCGACGAATATGGAAACTATGTAAAGCACGATCATGGGAGCGGCAAACAAAAGCATGTTGGGAATGTCGTTGGTCGGGGAAAGTACGGCAGCCGCAACCAGAATCACGATCAGCGCCGTTTTCCAAATCTTAATCAGAAAACGGGCGGTAACCAGGCCGATCCGAGCCAGCACGTAAGTAATGGCGGGCATTTGAAAAACAATACCCATACCCAGCATCACGATGATGATGAAATCAAAGTAGTCGTCTGCCTTCAACAGCAGCCTAAAATCCTGTCCCAACCCCAGAAGGTACCTTGCAGCCGGCGGGAAAATTACCTTGTAAGCGAACATCGCACCAAGCACGAAAGAGACCGACGATAGCGCGATGAATGGCGTAACGTAACCGCGTTCATGGGGATACAAACCCGGTGAAACGAAAGCCCAGATTTGCCATAACAGAAACGGCACGGACAAACAAAGCGCGGCATACAACGAAACTTTTACGTAAAGCGAAAACGGTTCCATGGCACTGGTGACTATCAGTTTGTCGTTAACACCGGCAATGGCGTCCGGTAACGCGGCGAAGTCTACCGGCAGACGCACGCCTTTCGGGATGATCGTGGCGCCCGCGTACAAGGGTTCGTCGGTAAACAGGCCGAGCTTACCCAGCGGGTCTTTCGCCGCGCGCGCAGCTACGGAAACTCCGGCGGGTATTACTCCGCTGGCAAATTTTGTTTCGGCGGGAAAGATGTAGCGGCCGACGTCGTTTTCCTTGACCGAAGTCAAGGGGAGTATCTGTTCGTTACCGGTCAACCCGCTGATGGGTACCTGACGCCGTTGTGCATCCGCCAGAGCGCGCTCGACGGGTACCGCCAGAAATCGGTAAATACGATCCGAAACGAACCAGCAGAATGTAGCGGCCAGAAAAACAAACAGGAGAGAACGAATCAGACGACTCCGCAACTCGTCCAGATGTTCGAGGAAAGACATCTGGCCGCCAAGTTGATCTTCCTTGTCCTGCCCTGTACCGAGTGCTCTGAGAAACGTTGACATCAGTAGTTGTTTTCGTGGCCACTGCTCATAACCAGTCGTGCTTGGCTGTGGGTTGGGTTTCTTCGTGTGCTGCCGTCACTGGCACCAAGGCCGGGTCGGGGGCGTCGTTGAGCGGGACCTCGGCCGCGCCGGCAGAACGTGCGATGACGCGATCTGGTGTGATTGCTTCAATAGTTGGTGGCTTCATTATCGAGTTTTCCGGACTACCCACCTCGGACGGCAACAATGTTTGGGAGACGGGCGATGCCGGTCGCTCCGTTTCTTCGAAATTAACTTCTTTCTCCCAGGTATGCTTGAAATCTTCCGAGGCTTTGCGAAACTCCGCCAGGTTCTTGCCGAGTGAGCGGCTCAGTTGCGGTAGTTTGCGCGGTCCAAAAAACACCAGCGCCATCACCAGAATGAAAAGCAACTCGGTACTGCCAAGCGACTCGAGAATCAGTAAAACCACTTTCTATGAAGACCTTTCGAGCTATGAAATTTAGAGCAGCAGACTCAAGGTTTGAGATTGTAACCCGTGGCCGGATAAAGCAGAAGGTAGCAGAGACGAGTGACCTTGCATTTCGTAACCGCATAGCGAGCGCGACCATTTTGAAGCTTGTCAGTTGCTTGACATCGGGCGCGGTAGTTCGGAAACTTCTCGACGAAACCAGCGGCAGGATTGAGAGCCATAAAGGAGTGTACCGATCCCCTGCCGTAGTGCTTCGAAAAACATGATGTCCGCTTCCACACCAGAGAATACTGCAGCCTCCGCGCCCTCGCTCCAGCGGTTCGCGGAAGTTGCCGAGCAGGTAGCTGCCACCACCAAAAAACTTGAGAAGACAGCACTGGTCGGGGCATACCTGCGTCAGTTGACCGACGCGGATCTGGCGCGTGCGGCGCGTTACTTCGCGGGTCACGTGTTTGCCCAGCATGACGCGCGCACCACGAACGTGGGTGGCAGCATCATCACAAACGCCTTGAGCACTGCGACGGGACTAAGCTTCGACGAGTTGGGGCCCATTTACGTGCGGCTGGGTGACGCCGGAGACGCCGCGTGCGAAGCTATTGAAGCAACCAACCTTTTTCATCAGCCCACGATAACTCTTGCCGAAACCGAGTCGATCATCGCGAGCCTAAGCGAAACTCGCGGAACCAGGAATAAAACCACTCTCCTGGCAGAAGTGCTGGGGCGCGCCACTCCGCTCGAAGCAAAGTATCTCATCAAGCTGCTGGCGGGGGATTTGCGAATCGGCCTCCGCGAAGGGCTTGTCGAAGACGCGATCGCGCGTACCTTTGAAAGGACCTTGGCAAGCGTAGCGCGTGTAAATATGTTACTGGGCGACCTCGGTGAGACGGCATTGCGCGCGCGCGACAACCGGCTGCACGACGTTAACCTCCGTTTATTTCACCCGCTCAAGTTCATGTTGGCCACCCCTGCGGCTGACCTATCCGACATCGCGCGCACCATGCCCGACGAATTCTTCGTCGAAGATAAATTTGATGGCATTCGCGCACAAGCTCATGTCAGCCACGGGCAAGTCGCAATCTATTCGCGCACGATGGACGAGATCACGCATCGCTTTCCCGAACTCATTGAACCGCTTTCGAATCTCCAGACTGATGCCGTTATCGATGGGGAGATTGTGCCGGCGCGAGACGGACGGATACTGCCGTTCAGCGAACTGCAGAAACGTCTGGGCAGAAAAACGATTGGCACTGAACTGCTGCGTGAAGTACCCGTAATTCTGGTGGCATACGATATTTTGTACGCCGCCGGTCGAGTCTTGACGGAAGAGCCGCTGTCGCAGCGCCGTAAGCGACTGGAAGAACTTGTGCCAGCAACCGGTACCGTCCGGATTTCTTCCGCCACGCGCTTCACTGAGGTAGCCTTATTGGATCAGGAATTTGCCGACGCAAGGGAGCGTGGAAATGAAGGCCTAATGATAAAGAGTCCGGCATCATTGTATAAACCGGGGAAACGTGGACGTGAGTGGTTAAAGGTGAAACGCGCCATCGCCACCCTTGATGTAGTCGTCACGGCGGTCGAGGTGGGACATGGAAAGCGCCGCGAACTGCTTTCCGACTACACCTTCGCGGTACGCCGCTCGGCGGAGAACGGTGAACTTCTGAATATTGGCAAAGCCTACTCCGGCCTTACCGACGCCGAATTGGCAGAAATGACGGAGTGGTTTAGGCGTAACACCATGCAGGAGTTTGCTCATGGTCGGGTGCGCATCGTTCGGCCTCAGGTGGTGATCGAAGTTACCTTTGACCGCGTGCAGGAATCGAAACGGCACAAGAGTGGTTACGCTCTCCGGTTCCCTCGGATTCTCCGCCTGAGACCTGACAAAAACCCTGAAGAAATCGACACGCTGGACACTGTGGAAAAGCTGGTGGCCGCCAATTCGATTTAGCGCTTTCTTCATTCGAGGACGCGCTGCGGCCACCGGAGCCTGGCTTTCGTACCTAATCTCAAGCCAGTCCCCCGACTACTCATTCAGAATACTCTTGCCTTCACCTACAATAAGAAGGTAGCATGCGGCCAGTCAGCGCCCCCTTGCCGGGTCTGCGAATCACAACCCGGCATGTCGCCATTTGGGTCTACCTAAAAGATTGAGGTCATCGTCCACAAAATGTCCCCGAGCGTAGAGAGCGTAACGTCGTTGGATACCGGCGTTTCTCCCTCAGTTATTCCACCAGTGTCCGCGGAGGATGTGCCGCTAACCAGGGTACCGTTTGTTGGGACAGGGTTTCCTGGGCTGTGGTTGTCGCCGGGCGCAGTGTCAGCAAAAGCGGACGTACTTAAAGAAAGGGCAAGAAGCATCGATACGCAGATTGCTTTAATATTTTTCATTTTTTCTCCTGATTTTTGGGGTGATAATGCAGCCGCACTAAGAAGGGGACCGACATTTAGGTCTCTTGACGATGCGCATCATAGCCGTCCAGTATTTCTCTTGCAAGGTTTCTTGCACGGAATAGAAAGAGGAATCCTCACATGAAAATGAATCACACAGAAACAATTGGAAAGATGCCGGTCGCCAAGCTCAGCGAACGAACGCGGGAAATGCTCTCCAGTGCTAAAGAGCTGGAAGCCGCGGGAAAATTCGAGGAAGCCAGGACACTACTGTCTCCCTTTTGGCAGCGGATTGGTGATCGCCCAAAAGTTGACGGGCTGGAGGAACCGATCCGGGCCGAAGTGCTTCTGCGCGTCGGCACCCTGTCCGGTTGGATCGGAAGTGCCAGTCAGATTCCGGGAGCGCAGGAAATTGCGAAGGATCTCATCTCTGAGAGTTCGGCAATCTTTGCCAGGTTAGGCCAGACTGAAAAAGTAGCGGAAGCCGGCGTGGACCTGGGAATTTGCTATTGGCGGGCTGGTGCTCTTGAGGAAGCTCGCATCACCTTTAACGATGCGATTCAACGACTTGGCAACCTCGAGAGTGAACAACGACTGCGCGCGATTCTCAACAAAGCAATTGTTGAGCAGGTGTCAGCCCGGTCCAAAGAAGCATTGCAAATGCTTTCCGATGCCGAACCGCTATTTGAAAAAAGCTCGAACCATGCACTGCGTGGTAAGTTTCACAACGAATACGCCACCGTACTCAAGAATGTTGGCCTGGCGGAACGCCGCGAAGACTACATCGACCGATCGTTAATGCAGTTTACCGCTGCCACTCTCAATCTCGAGTTAGCTGGCCATGACCGTTTTCTCTCCGTAGTAGAAAATAATATTAGTTCCGTATTTGCTCACCTCGAAAGATTTGAGGAAGCGCACGAACATTTGGATCGCGCACTCGCCATCGTGGCGATGCTCGACGACAAGGGCCAGCGTGCCCAATTCGAAGATACGCGCGCCCGGGTCTATCTGCGCCAGGGCAATTTTGACCAGGCTGAAACAAATGCCCGTTCGGCGGTAAAGGGCTTCCGCGCGGGCGATGAACAATCGAACCTCGCCTTCGCGTTAACCACCCACGCTACTGCACTGGCGAGGTTGGCACGCAGCAGCGAAGCAATGGCGAGCCTTAACGAAGCCGTCGAAGTCGCACGGCAAGCCGGCGATCCTGAGACCGGTGGACTCGCCTCGCTCACTGCCATTGAAGAACTGTCCTCCTTTTTATCACCCGCGGAGCTGCGAACTCACTACCGAAGCGCCAAGGCAGCATTAGCCCATTCGCAACATCCCGGCACGAATTTCCGGCTGGGAGAGTGTGCGCGATTGGTGCTCGATACCGAAGAGAATAACGCAGCCGCGGCGACGCCGGAGCCGGATCCAAGCAAAGCCTCCCTGGAGGAGCAGGTGCTTAGCTACGAGGGCGAACTCATCAAGCGAGCACTACAAGCTTCCGATGGCAGCGTGACTCGCGCCGCGCGTCTCCTCGGAGTGACGCATCAAGGACTCGCTTTCATTCTTAACGGCCGGCAAAAGAATTTGCTTCCTTCAAGAAAGCCCGCGAAGCCGCGGCGGCGCAGCATTATTCGTTTCCACTAAGCCGGCTTCGCAAAAGGCGCCGGCCTTCCCCGCCCAGTTGTCTCGCCCAACAGATCTCGGACTGAGGGCAACTGCGCGGGTCGCTTTATGCTCTAAAACTCGTTCAAAAAAATCTTCTTTTTATCAGCATGCCGTTAACTAACCCGATGAATCCTTTCAAGCTTGTGTTTCTGATTGCTTTAGTTTGTCTTACCGCCGGCGAACTGTTGGGTCAAACTCCACGGCGTCGCGGGACGCGAACTTCCGCGGTCAGCAAACCCGTCATTCCCGCACCGGCTCAACCGAGCCCAGCTGCGCCAGTGTCAACGGCGCCCGCGCCTCGGCCCACTGGGCCAACGTTGCTGGCTATCGTAAACGGCCAGAACATCACGACCGCGGACATCGATCCCAAGGTACGCCAGGAGTTCGACGCGGTTGAGGAACGCATTGCCGAAGCACGCCGTCAGATACTCTCACTGCAAATCAATACCTTGTTACTGGAAACCGAGGCGAGCAAGCGTCACATGAGTTCTCAACAGTTGTACGATACCGAGGTGGCGAAAAAGATTTCCGAACCGTCCGCGGCTGAAATCGATAAGTTCATCGACGACAATCGCAATCAAATCGCGGAAAGCGATGCGGCGCGGGCGCGCCAGCAAGTAGTAGCATTCTTAAAGGGTGAACGCGAAGGAGCGCTGACTGATGCCTTCGTCAAACGCTTGAGCGCTACCAACCCAGTGGTCTACGTCGCCGGCGCGAATGCAACAAATCTGCCGGCGACCGGGGTAGTTGCCACGGTGGGCGGACGTCCGATCACGGCGGCGACCATCGACGAACGTCTGAAGCCAGTAGCCTATAAGTTACGGCTCAACACCTACAATCTCGTCCAGCAGGCCCTCGATCTAACTATTAATGATTTGCTCTTGTTGGCGGAAGCGACCCGCCGCAATGTGGCTCCCGAAGAGATCGTGCGCAAGGAAATCAGCGAGCAAGTCCGAGCGCCTACCGCAGCCGAGATCGGCAAATTCTATGCTGATAACAAGGCCAAGATACCCGGTGAACTGGCGTCCGTGGGCAATCAGATAGCGACTTACTTACAGGAACAGGACCGGCAGCGACTGGAGCGTGCGTTCTCTGACAGGCTGCGCGCGGGAGCGAACATCCGAGTGCTGATTTCGGAACCTGCCCTGCCCGTGCAAACCATCAGTGTTGACGATGACCCGTTTCGCGGCGAGCCAAATGCGCCAGTAACGATTGTCGAGTTTACGGATTTTCAATGTCCTTCCTGCGCCGCCATGCAACCCGTGCTTGAAGAGACGTTGAAGTCATACGGCGCCAAAGTGCGTTTGGTGGTCCGTGATTTTCCGCTCACCATGCACCCGAACGCGCGCAAGGCCGCGGAAGCTGCCAACGCAGCCAACGCACAGGGTAAGTTTTTCGAGTATACGGCGCTGCTCCTCAAGCGGCAGAACGCGTTGGACGTTCCTTCTTTGAAAAAGTATGCGAGTGAGCTGGGTCTGGATCGCGCGCGCTTTGATGCCGCGCTCGACAGCGGGAAGTACGCGGCTGAGGTCAAGCACGATATGGACGACGGCGAGTCCTACGGCATCGATAGCACCCCGGCGATTTTTATCAACGGGGTAGCGCTGCGTGAAATGAGCGTCGCCGCCTTGCGCGCGCTGATCGACCGCGGACTCGGCGCCCACACTCCGAAAGCTTCAGCACAGTAAGTTCAAACAATCCGCTTTTATCTGAAACAAATTGCACGCCTGCCCGCGCGCCGGACGGACGACCGCGCAACGCCTTCCCAGATCCGCTTGAATAATCCCGGACCTTGTCGCTCACGCCGCGTGATGTTTAAGTAAGACTTCTGACCCATCGCCGACAAACCTGTTCGCTGGAAATCGGATAGCCTGAAACCCGGCCAGACTGGGGCTTAAAGCCCGCGGACAAGTTCGAGTACAATCAGCGGCGAAATCCCGAGCCGTCAGTTGAGGAAAGCTTAAATCCATGGTTTCGCTAAAACCCGAACGCTTGAAACGATACAAAGATGTAGCGATGTTGCTCGTGAAATACGGGCGCTCGGATCTGGTGAAGCAGGCCGGCTTGGAAGACAGCCTTGATGCCGACGAGACCATCATGTCGGAAGGAACGCCCAAGGCTGAAGAACTCGCCGACGATCTCGAGAAGCTTGGTCCAACTTTCATAAAGCTGGGCCAACTGCTTTCCACCCGCGCTGATCTATTACCGGCGCCTTATCTCGAGGCACTGACGCGCTTGCAGGATCGGATCGCACCGTTTGCTTACGAAGAAGTCGATCGCATTGTCTCGGGCGAACTCGGTGTACGCATCTCGAAAGCCTTTGCCGACTTCGATCCCGAACCGCTCGCGGCTGCCTCGCTGGCCCAGGTACATCTCGCGCACATGCGTGACGGCCGCGCCGTGGTGGTTAAGGTCCAACGTCCGAACATTCGCGAACAAATTGTCGAAGACCTCGATGCGCTCGGTGAGATGGCGATGTTTCTCGACACGCACACCGAACTGGGCAAGCGTTACGACTTTGCCAACATGCTGCGCGAATTACGCGCCAGCTTGCTGCGCGAACTGGACTTCAAGCTCGAGGTCAATAATCTTCTGACCTTTGCCGAAAACCTGCGCGAGTTTGACCGCTTGATTGTCCCTGAACCGGTCGAAGCTTTTTGTACTTCACGCATCCTCACGATGGAGTACATTCCGGGCAAGAAGATCACGGATCTGACGCCGCTCCGTTTGATGGAAATCGACGGGCCCGGCCTCGCGCGCGAATTGTTTCGCGCCTACCTCAAGCAAATCCTGCTGGACGGTTTTGTCCACGCCGATCCACATCCCGGGAATATTTTTCTAACCGAAGACGATCGGATTGCCTTGCTGGATCTGGGAATGGTCGCGCGATTGCTGCCCGGCTTTCGCGACAACGTGTTGCGACTACTGCTCGCGATTGCCGAGGGTCATGGCGAAGAAGCGGCTGAAGTTACCATTCGCATGGGCGAGCCGAAGCCGCGTTTCGATCGTACTGAGTTCTCGAAGCGCATTGCCGAGCTGGTAATGGAAAACTCCGACGCGAGTCTCAACCGGTTAAACTCCGGCAAGGTAGCCCTCGAGATAACCCGCATCTCCGCCGACTGCTGGTTCCGTCTGCCGTCGGAGTTTACCCTCGTCGCCAAAGCCATGCTGAACCTCGACCGTTCGGTGTTTACGCTCGACCCAAACTTCGATCCGACCGCCATCATTCGCCAGCGCGCAATCGAGATCCTGCAGCGCAATCTGATGCAGAGTGTCTCGCCGATGAACTTGATCGGCGGCGCGGTCGAGTTGAAAGAGTTTGTGGAAAAACTGCCGGGGCGCGTCAACAAGATACTGGACACCATCGGCAACAACGAGTTCAAGATAGACGTGAATGCGATCGACGAAAAGATCGTGCTTGAAGGACTGCAGAAAGTCGCGAACCGCATTAGTCTCGGGCTCATCCTCGCCGCGTTGATTGTGGGAGCCTCAATGCTGATGCGCGTGGAGACGGCGTTTCGCATCTTCGGCTATCCTGGATTTTCACTGATCTTCTTCCTGCTCGCGGCCATCGCCGGCGTCGGCCTTGCCGTCACCATCATCATGACCGACGTCAAAGCCCGCAAGAAAAAAGACTAAACAGGTCCCAGGCAGTAGCCCGCGCGTCAGCAAGGGCTCCGCTATGTCCCGGGCAGAAGCCCGCGTGTCAGCAAGGGCTCCTCTATAGGCAGTAGCCCGCGCGTCAGCAAGGGCTCCTCTATCAACTTGGAGGAAAGAGCCCTCCCTGACGGTCGGGCTTCCGCCGGCAATTGCCCATCCGTGTTTAAAAACTCAAGAATTTCTCAAGCGCATTGCAATAAAACTTCACTGGGCACTTCAAGTGGCGCTCGTCACCAGGAAGCGTTGATTTTCCTGGCATTTCTTGCAGGCAAAGGATAGCGAACGACTGTGGTCATGGCGGAGCAAAGCTTGCGGGTGCGGCAAACAAACGATCAGATTAGAAGGGATCCTCTCCACAGGAACATGTTTCTAATAGATTCATCTCACGATTTTTCAGTCGCGAAGCTGGAACTCGTCACAGACAAAATTGCGCCGCCGGCGCGAATGCCTCGCGTCTCGCGCTCGCGGCTCTTGAGTACGCTGCAACAAAGCGTGGCCTCGGGTACTTCAACGATAATCAGCGGTCGCGCGGGCACGGGCAAGACTGCACTAACTCTCGACTTTTCCCGCCAATGCGGCAGGGCCGTCGCCTGGTACAAGATCGACGCTCCCGACGCAGATGCCCAGGTATTCTTTAACTACCTGGTCGGAAGCATACAGGAGTGCCGGCCGGACTTTGGCCGGGCGCTGCTGCTGGCTTTACTTGCTCAGGCGCAGCTGGATTCCATGGACAAGTTGGCCGATGCCTTTGTCTACGAACTTGCCGAAGGCGAAAATCGCAACCCGCTCTTAATCGTCCTGGAAGATCTGCACCTGGTTTCCGATTGTGATTGGCTGGTGCCTTTCTTCGGTCGTTTGTTGCCGCTCTTGCCTTCCGAAGTGCACCTGGTGATCACCAGCCGAAGTTTGCCGCCCGCGCCCTTATGGCGCATGCGTTCCAAGCAAACGCTCGTAGTGATTGACGAAGCTACACTCGCGTTCACGCGCCACGAAGCACTTGCGCTGTTTGAAAGTTATGGGCTTACGCCGGAACAGGCGAACATCGCGCTCGATCACACCCATGGGCGGGCCGCCTCGCTGGATGAGTCGGCGAGATTCATGCGAGAACGGTGCTAACGCGAAGAGGCACCGGCGGTTCTCATCTGGCAGCGCCCGCGCCCACGGGACGCATTGATCCGTCCGGTAACTTAATGATCCAAGCACGACTGGCGGGTAAGGCTATGGTCTCTCGGCAAGGTTCGCTCGATTCTCTGAATCAGTCGATTGGTAGTGGCTTGATTGTGTTTAGCCATGCTAATCTGCCCGCCAACCCAAACAGTCGACCAACGCAGAAGCCTATGGCCCCCGCGAAGCTACCAGACCACCGGGACGAGCCCTCCCCAACTTCGAATTCGGCCGCAAACGTACGACCAACGCGCCCCAGCTTTTTCCTGCGCACTAAGTTACTGCCGCCGCGTCCCGCGCCCGAGTTGCTGTCACGAGCGCGCCTGACCGATCGCTTGCTCGCAAATCTCAGTTACCCCTTGACGCTGGTTACCGCGAATGCCGGTTCGGGAAAGACGACGTTGGTGGCCGATTTTCTGCGCACTCACCAACGACAGTTTGTTTGGTACCAACTCGATCATACCGACGCCGACCCTTCCGTCTTTCTCGGCTATCTAGCGTTTGGCATCAAGCAACTGGTACCTGGTTTTGGTGAGGCGATATTTTCGTATTTTCAGGAAGCCACCGGCGAAGTAGCGCAACATCCTGAACGCGCCGTCGATGTTTTCCTTAACGAAGTGCTGGAACGCGTCGAACAACAGCTCATCCTGGTATTGGACGATTATCATCATCTGGGCCCGGACACGGCGGTCCATGCGGTACTTGATCGACTGCTCGCGTATCTCCCCGACGTCCTGCACATCATCATCGTCTCGCGGGAACTGCCGCCGCTGGCGCTGGGCCGCTTGCGTACCCATTCGCCACTTTCCAATATCGACCGCGCGGACCTGCTTTTCACTGACGGAGAGACGCAGGAACTTTTCCGTAAAGTTTTCGACCTGGAACTGACTGCGGCGCAACTCGCGGAGTATCGCGAACGCACCCACGGGTGGATCACCGCGTTGCAATTGGTGCGTCAGGTCGCGCACCGGCATGTGATCACGAATCGCGAGGGACAACCGGAAGTTCCTGATCTGGCCGAAGTGTTGCGCCAGTCGGAACGCGACATTTTCGACTACTTTGCCGAGGAAGTTTTTTCCGACGAGACGGAAGAGGTACGCCGGCTGTTGCTAGAGGTTTCGCTCCTGGATCGCATTGAACTTGATGCCTGCGCTTCGCTTTATCCCGGCGCGAATTGTTCGCGGCTGCTTCCCAGTCTGGTGCGACGCAACGTCTTCATCACCGTCGCCAGCGACCGGCGCGGTGAAGAGTATCGCCTGCATCCGCTGTTTCAAAACTTCCTGCGGCGCCGTCTGCGTAGTGAAATTGGACGCAACGGCGTGGCTGTGGAACACCAGCGTTGTGCAGCCTACTTTTTGGACCGACTCGCCTGGGAGCAGGCCGTGCGCCATCTGCTGGCCGCCGAAGATTTCGCGGGTGCGGCGCAGGTAATCGCGGAGCGAGGCTTCGAATGGATTGCGTCCGGAGCGCTCGCTTCGTTGGCATCCCTCGCCGACGCTTTGCCGCAAGCAGCACTCGAGGCTCACCCACGCGCGCTGGCCCAACGCGCTGAAGTGGCACGTTTGCGCGGCGAAAATGAGTTTGCCCACGCCCTGCTCCGACGCGCGGTTTCCCTTTTGCACGAGCGCGCGGACCATGACGGCGAGGCCGAAGCGCTGCACTCACTGGCCACGCTCGCGCGTCGTGACGGCGACTACCAGCTGGCTTTTTCTTATCTCGATCAGGCTACGCTACTCAGCGAGCCGCATTCCGCGGTCAGGACAAAATGCGGCAACACGCGCGGGCTTTGCCTGGTGGCGATGGGCGAATGGACGGCGGCCGAGCTGGAGTTTAGGGCAGCGCTGCAATCGGCGGAGGAACGAAACGACGAACACTATGTCAGGCTGATTGCGCACAACCTGGGAACTCCCGCCGGGATGCGCGGTGACTTTGGCGAAGCGTTGCGCTGGCTGAGTCGCATGCTCCGCAAGGACGAACGCGTCGCTCCGGTACCGCAGGAGGCCGTGGCACATCTGAACGTGGCGCGTTGCCACCTCTATCGGGGAGACTTCTCCGCGTGCGAGCAGCACCTCGATAACGCCCTGGAACTTTGCCAACTCTTCAATCTGCTGGCGGCGCGGGCGGAGACTTTTGAAACCTACGGCAACCTCTATCGCGAGCGCGGCGAGATTGAGCGCGCCGTGGAATTCTATGGACGCGCGGCGCGGGCCTACGATGAAGCGGGCATTGGCCTAAACCGGACCGAGTTGCTCGAAGAACGCGCGTTGCTGAGTTTACAAATTGGCGACTTCGCCTCCGCGCAGTCCCAGATTGATCGGCTCATCAGCGGCCGTTCACCGGAGAAAGCGGAACTGGCGTTCTTCACGGCGTCGCTGACGCGCGGGCGAATCATGCTGGCCCGTGGTGAACCCGAAGCGGCGCGGACCGAACTGAGCGGTGCACTCGAATATTTTCACCGGCACGGACTTTATTACTACGAAGCGCAGACCAGCGTCGCCGTCGCGGGTTGCGATCTTCTACTTGAAAAAGAAATAGCGATGCTGGGCCACTTGCGTCGTGCCATCGACCTCGCCGTCAGATACGACTACGACTATTGGCTGAAACGGCAAATCGCGAATCACCCGAAGCTATTCTCAAGTGAAGAGGCACTGGAACTTTTGCCGCTTGATTTGCGCGAACAAGTCGCCGCCGCGCCCGTGCCGTCCCCGTTGCTTATACCCGTCCAGGTTTCGGAACGCGAGCTGGCGGCCCAGCCGGTAACAGATTTGACGGTTAACATGCTGGGGCCAGTGGAAATCGTGCGCGATCCGACGCGTCCCCTCAAGGCGGATGCCTGGCCCACGCGCCGGGCTCGCGACATTTTGTGTTTCCTCGTGTCGCGGCGACATCACCGCGCGTCCAAAGACACGATCATCGACACCTTCTGGGGAGAAACGGACTTCGCGGTAGTCGAAAAGAATTTCCATCCCACCGTCTCTCACATACGCAAGGCGTTGAACAGTAATCAGCCGCTCAAGCAAAACTTTTTGCTCTACCGCGATGGCGATTACCAACTCAACTCGGAGTTTTCCTATCGCATCGACACGGAAGATTTTGACCGGCTGGTGAGCGAAGGTGAAACTGCGCGGCGGGCGCGAAAGTTTGACGAATGCATTCTTGCTTTTGAAGGCGCGCTTGCCCTGTATCGCGGCGAATTTATGCAGGGGAGCTACGAGCCCTGGGTCGAAGAGCAACGAACCTATTACCGCGAACAGTATCTGCGGTTATTGGAGGCCCTGGCGGGAGTGGCGGAGACGGCCGCTGATTGGCCCCGCGTTATGAAGTTGGCCCAACTTATCATTCGCGACGACCAGTTTCGCGAAGACATTCACTGTCTGATGATGCGAGCCCACGCTGCCGAGGGCAATAGGGCCGCCGTAAAAGACCAGTTTGAAGGGCTCAAGCGACTGCTGGCGAGCGAGTTGGGCGTTGAACCGAGCGCCGAAACCCGGAAGCTCTACCTGCAGTTAATCGGCTAGCCAGGCCGTTTCAAGCGATAGTTCGTGTGGAAATCACAAGATAGGCGCAACAAAGAAAAGCCGGGGTGACACTAGAATAGCCCCCACGCTTTTGGGAAACTGAATGGGTTGCTCGGCCCGGGACTGGCGGTGGCAGGTGTTGGTAGCAATTTTCGCGACCGGGCATTGATAGGCTGGCAGAGTTCCCCAAAGAGTTGGCTTCCTCGCCGGATTTAGCTACTGCGCCAATATACCCGACTGAGGTGATAGTGCTAAGAGATGCGGAGTAATTCAATCCTGTTAGTTAATAACGTGAAGCAGTTAATCGCGATGCTTCTGGTCGTGCTGGTGTTTGTATCGCCGGCAATGGCCGGACTGAATATCAGTTCGTCTGACGGCATTGTCATGACTGGCGCCGACGGCATTGTCATGACCGGCGCCGACGGCATCGTCATGACTGGCGCGGACGGGTTTCTAAATACCAACGCCAACGGGATCGTCATGACCGGCGCGGATGGCATCGTCATGACCGGCGCCGACAGCGTGGCCTATCCGAACATGGTGCGCTCGACCAGCGCCGACGGTATCGTAATGACTGGCGCCGATGGCATCGTCATGACCGGCGCCGATGGCATCGTCATGACGGGCGCGGATGGTGCGACGTATCGCGCCGATTCGGTAACCGTAACGCTGCCCAACGGAATTGTGATGACTGGTGCCGACGGCATTGTCATGACGGGCGCCGATGGAGTTCATCGTGAAGCGAGCAACGGCATCGTTATGACGGGCGCTGATGGGATCGTCATGACGGGCGCCGATGGCATTGTCATGACCGGGGCTGACGCTGTTAGGGCAACCGGGACCAATGGTGTGGTTTTTTCCGTGGTCCCCGATGGTTTGCGTTTCAGCGGCGTCACCGGAATCGTCATGACGGGCGCCGATGGCATTGTCATGACCGGGGCCGATGGCATCGTCATGACCGGCGCTGACGGTATCGTGATGACCGGGGCCGACGCAGTTGTTTCGACGCAGCCGGCGCCGCTGGGACTGCGGAGCGTCGATCCCGAGTTGGCCATTCTGCTGAACCGGCTGACCGACGATAGCAACGTCAACGCGGCAATTGTTTACCATCATCTGCCGTCAGCTTCCGACCTCGCCGATCTGCAAAAAGTCGGGGTGCTGGGAGGTACACGGTTTCAGATGCTGCCAGTGATCACAGTGACGACCAGCCGCCGGCAACTTGCAGCCATCTCTCACTTCCCGGCAGTTCGTTCCATCTACGGAAATAGAACTTTAACGCTAAGCAGCGAACCCGAAGTGCGCACTGTCACCGGAGTTAATCGTGCCTGGCGTGATGCGGAAATCACCGGCGTCAATCGCGGACTGCCCGTCAGCGGCAAGAACGTTACCGTCGCCGTCCTGGATACTGGGATTGACGGCACGCATAGCGACTTCGCGAATCGAGTGACGAAAAACATTAAGTTGGCGGACACGCAAAGCGCGAGTGTCGGCTTCAACTACCCGATTAATTCCGAAAGTTTACCGAACACCGATCAACTCTACGGACACGGTACTTTCGTGGCCGGCGTGATCGCCGGCGACGGCAATCATTCGGCGGGCAAATTCAGCGGCGTCGCTCCGGGCGCACGATTGCTTGGTCTCAGTGCCGGCGACCTGTCTCTCTTCTACGTGCTTGAGGGGTTTGATTACCTGCTGGCAAACGGCGCCAGCCAGGGCGTGCGCGTGGTGAACTGTAGCTTCTCGACCAATTCCGTGTTCGACGTCAATGACCCGGTCAATATCGCCACGAAGATGCTGACTGATACCGGCGTCAATGTCGTGTTTTCCGCGGGCAACAACGGACCCGGCGCCCATACCTTGAATCCCTACGCGGCCGCACCCTGGGTCATCAGTGTGGGTGCCACCGATACGCAGGGCCGGCTCGCGAGTTTTTCGTCGCGAGGTGATTTCGCTAATGCGATGTTTCATCCGACGCTGGTGGCGCCGGGTGTGGATGTCGTGAGTGTGCGTGGTTCTGGTATCGCGAATGTAACCGGCGCATCGGGCGTCGCGGGCGCTGACACGCAGCGCTTGAGCGCCACGGAAATTCCCTATTACACCACCGCCAGAGGTACCAGCTTCTCCGCTCCGCAGGTCGCCGGCGCAGTTGCCTTGATGCTGGAAGCTAATCCCGCTCTGACGCCCAGTCAGGTCAAGGACATCTTGCAGCGCACTGCCACTCCTTTGCCTCCCTACTACACTTACGAAGCCGGCAGCGGCATGCTGAACGTGCATGCGGCAGTGCTCGATGCCGCCTTCCCGTCGCGAGACATTGGCGGCTGGCGCGGCACCCTGGATCGCAACCAGGTCGAGTTTGCCAGCGATGCGCCGGTTCAGTTTTCCGGCATCGTGCAGCCGGGCAGTTCGTCGGAAACCACTTTGAACATTCCGGCGGGAGCAGTGTCCGCAACCATTCAAATTTCCTGGGGTCCGCTCTGGAGCACCAACGACCTGGGCCTGACTGTTTCCGACCAATCCGGCGCCGTTCGCGGCCAGTCCAACACGATCAATCTTCCCGGGCTAAGCGGCAAGCACGAAAGCGTTTCACTAACGACTCCCGCGGCCGGCCCAATTCGAGTCAGCGTGCGAAACACCCTGGGGACGCTGGGCACGCCGCAACAGTTTTACGGAACGATCGAGATCGGTCGCGCGACCTATGCCCGCCTTAACGATATTGACTCGTTGAGCCCAACGCTGCGTGACGAGCTGTTCCAAAGTCTTCGTTCCTTTTCGATGTTTCCCATTGGCTCAAAGTTTAGACCTGATTTCGCGGTATCGCGTGCGGATCTGGCGACGGCACTGGTACTAAGTGCGCGCGTGCCGCAATACCTCTCTGGCGTGCCGGCCTATTCGGATGTGCGTGATTCCTCGACCCGGTTGTTTGTGGAGAGCGTGCAGGCGTCACCTACCGGATCGTTGTTCGTAGATGCGAGCAGTGGTGGGCAGTTCCGGCCGTTTGCAAATACGACGCGACTCGCGGCGGCGGTCGCGCTGGTGCGAGCAGCTGGCCTGCGTTCAGAGGCGGAAGCAAAGGCGGGGACACCGCTCGCGTTTCTCGACGCTGCCGGTATACCTAATGAATTGAAGGGTTATGTTTCCGTCGCGATCGCGAAAGGTTTGCTACAGGCCGACACGATTTTCCGGCCCCAGGACTCATTCACCCGCGGCGAACTCGCGCATGCACTCGCGGCCCTGCAAAATCGGGCAACAGGGTGAGGGACGCCCAAGGAGGGACGAGCCCGACAGTTTGTTTCCAGACTCAACCAATGATGTCCCGCAACGTTTGCTCCTCCTCGTCAGTCAGAAACGTAAACAGTACGCCAAACCCAATACCCTGCTGATAGGAAGCGACTTCACCGCGCAACTTCAACCACTCACCGCTCGGCAGCTTAAGTTCAACCCCAACCAACTCTCCAACATCAACCCTGCCCGCAGTATTCACGAAGCATCCACCCAGACTTAGGTCTTCAATGCGCGCCTCGTGGCGGCCTGACAGTCCTTCCCATCTCGCCGAAAGGTTAGTTGAAACACGCTCGTCGCTGCGTCTGTTCTTCATGGGCCTGTTTTCGCGTAGCAGGATTCGGGCGACACTTCATCGAGGAACGACTCCTGATCCGCCGCGAGAAAATAGTTACCCGCGTCGCCGTCATAAAAGTCACGGAGGAACTGGATTCCCTGCTCGGGACTG
The DNA here is from genome assembly GCA_030840675.1 of Pyrinomonadaceae bacterium. Taxonomy (GTDB): domain Bacteria; phylum Acidobacteriota; class Blastocatellia; order Pyrinomonadales; family Pyrinomonadaceae; genus PSRF01. The sequence goes on along the minus strand of JAVEEA010000014.1, from coordinate 15,685 downwards.
AGCGAATGCAGCAACTCCATATCCAAATTCGAAGCAAATCGCTGCTTACGATCCGAGCGCTCGAGATAACCTTCGCGGTACGCGGCTTCAAGCTCGCGAAAGTGTCCGCGGCCCAGTGCTCGCGGGGCCAGGAAGGCGTTGTTATATTCCAGCCGCAGGATGCCGTAGTCATGTTTATCGCAAAGATCCTGCAGGGCCGCGATTGAATAACCGTAGAAATGATAGCGTAGCCGAAAGTCCGGATCGAACTTCACGGCGAAGCGCAACGGCGGCGGAATATTTTCGTTGATCTCGGTCACCACCAGGCCGGGACGGAAGCTGGAAAGGATTGCGTCCAGGACCCAGTAGTCATTGCCGTCAATATCCAGGCAGAGGACGCCGAAGTCTTTTTCGATCGCAAAATCTCGCAGCAGTGCTTCGACGTTTTCCGGACCGACGCGCGCCAGGGACGAACGCGCGCCGGGAAATCCGCGGTACGCCCGCCGCAACAGGGCATACTTCCGCGGGTCTGCTTCAACCCCCAGCGCCCTCCAGCCCGCGCGCAAAAGCGCGTAACTGTTGGACCAGCGCACACCATTCCCTGCGCCAATATCCACTACCGTCCGCGGCTGGTCTGCGGGGAGTAAGGCTGCGATGTAGTCGGCAAGAATCTGCTGCTCATCCGCGTGCGAAAAACGCCCGCGCAAAGAGTATTTAAATCTCTGTAGTTCGAGTTCAACGATACTGCCGTAATGTTGGGCAGCTTCTTTCAGATTCATTTAATTTCGCGATTTGGCCTGACTCGCGGATAGCGCGAGCGCCAGGAAGCTGGGGGACCTTTGCTGCACGGGGCAGCTTCTGCGTTTGCGCAGGTAAGATAGCAAACTCGACTTGTGATGCAAACCTTTGCGTTCCTGGCTCGACAAATACCGAACCCTGCGCGGCGCGGGGACGCGACGGCTCAATCACTCGGGAGACTGCACGCTGTATTCTTGCGCCGCACTGGATGGTAATCCTCAGTCCATGCCCAAGTCGCTACTGCCCTCGGTTCTATATTTGTTTCCCAGAGTCGAGCTCCGGCGTAAGCGAAAGCCGGCCGTAATAAATCCTCGTGTCGTAGGAAAACTCTACCAGCCCCTCGCGTTGCTGCGCTTTGAATATCTCCGCCAGTCCGGCAAAGAGCGGTTCGAAATTGGGGGTGCCGGGTTCAGGAGTGTACGACGATGAACGGGTTCGTCCTCTAAGGCCGTCCCAATCGAAACGCTGAACGTTTTCGAGCGTCTCTAGTCGAAAAGATTCGGGCGCAAAGAATTCCGCAATCTGTCCGGACACATTCTCGTGCCGAACGCTTCCGTAGTCGGTTCCATATTGCACCAGCAGTTTTTCATACTCCCGAAGAAATGGGGTCGCATCCAGGCGCCGTTCATTCCAAATCAGGACCGCCCAGCCGCCAGTTTTCAAAACGCGTGCAAATTCTCTTTTTGCGCTTACCTGCTCAAACCAATGAAAGGCCTGTGCGGCGACCACAAAATCAACGGAGTTGTCTGCGAGCGTCGTCGCTTCAGCGGCACCGTCGAGAGAGGTGAAATTTGGAAAATGGGACAGGAACTCTTCCGCGGCTTGGCGCATAGCCGAGTTAGGTTCAACTCCAATCACCCGGTTGCCATTTCTCAAGAAGAGTTCAGACAACATTCCAGTGCCGGAACCCACATCGGCAATGGTTGAATTTTCCGTCAGGCCACAATCGGCGGCGAGTACATCAAGCACGCCTGAAGGGTAACCGGGCCGGTATTTCACATAGTCGTCAACGCGGCTGGAAAAACGAGTCAGGGGATTCGACATGAGACGATTCTAGCGGACTATAAGCGATTCCAGTTATGAGAACAGCGATGTTTATTCGCGTGGCGAGAGTGCAGCGCGCTGAACGGGAGCGTCCGGCGGATAAAACTTCACCAGAAGCCGGTGTGCCAGCAAGAGCGCCAGCACAAAAGCGAGGGTGAGCGGCAGCCGAGTGTCAGCTTTGACGAGCAACCAGTAATGGAGCGCACCCGCGATACCGGCAAGGTAAATCAGTTTGTGCAAACGGTTCCAACGTTTGCCGCCCAGGCGCTTGATCATTTTATTGGTGGACGTGACGGCCAGCGGCACCATTAGAAAAAACGCGGCCATGCCCACGGTGATAAACGGCCTCGCAACGATATCTCCGGGGATGCTTTTCAGTTTGAAGTAACGATCAAACCAAACGTAGGTCAACAAATGGAGAAAACCGTAGAAGAAGGCGAACAATCCCAGCATGCGCCGAAACTTTACCAGCCAGTTTAAGCGAGTGATCTTTCGCACCGGCGTCACCGCCAGGGTGAGCAGAAGGAAGACGAGGGTCAACATACCGGTGGTGCGGGTTACAAACTCGAGCGGGTTCGCGCCCACGCGTTTGTGATAGACGTCCCAAAGCAACAACGCGAGCGGCACCAGCGCGTTGGTGAAGAGCAGAATTTTTGAGAAGCGTGTGTCTTTCATCTCGCTGAGTACTGGGAGCGCGTCCGCTCGTCGTCTTAAAAACTAAAACAGTTCGCTACGCGCTCATTGCGGGCAGGATGCCCGCGCTCCCAGGTAGCGCTCCCCGGTAGCGCTCCCGGAGTCAGTAAAACTTGCGCAAGTCCATTCCGTCATACAAGTGTGCGACTTGCTCCGCGTAGCCGTTAAAAAGCAACGTGTTGCGCGCCGTGAAGCTCGACTCCCCAATGCGATGCTCCTCCTGCTGGCTCCAACGCGGATGGGAAACGTTGGGGTTTACGTTGGAATAAAAGCCGTATTCATTGGGAGCCTGAATGTTCCAGGTAGTAGGCGGCTCTTCGGCGACAAGCGTAATTTTCACGATGGACTTGATGCTCTTGTAACCATACTTCCAGGGAACCACCAGTCGGATCGGAGCACCGTCCTGTGGCGGCAGAGTTTCGCCGTAGAGGCCCGTGGCGAGGAGTGTGAGAGGATGCATCGCCTCGTCGAGACGGAGGCCCTCAACGTAAGGCCAGTCCAACACTCCGGTCGACTGGTTCGGCATTCGTTTAGGATCAAAGAGCGTCTGGAACGCGACGTACTTCGCCTGCGCCGTCGGTTCCACCTTATTGAGCAACGCAGCGAGCGGAAAACCTACCCAGGGGATCACCATTGACCAGCGTTCCACGCAGCGCAAACGATAGACACGTTCCTCCTGGGGGAACTTTAGAACCTCTTCCAAGCCAAAGGTCGTGGGTTTATTAACCAGACCGCCAACCGAAACAGTCCACGGTTGCGTAACGAAGCCCTTTGCCTGGATGGCCACCGACTGTTTGTCAGTCGAGAATTCGTAAAAATTGTTGTAGTTAGTAATGTCTTCGATGGGCGTCAGCTTTTCGCTGGTAGTAAAGCCAGTGGGGGCGCCGCTGCCGGCCGGCGCAGTCGCCACCGTCACGAGCTTTTCGCCTTGCGCTTTTTGGGTGACCGGAGCGTTGAGCCGGCGATAAACGAGTCCGGTTACGGCTGACGTTGCCAAAAGCGCCGCGCCACGCAGAAACAAGCGCCGCTTGAGGTAAACCTGTTTGTCTGTGATTTCGCTGGACTTAATTTCGTCAGGCTGCTTGATTAACATTGCGAACTCCTCAACCATCAGCGCCGTTTCAACCTGCTGATAACTTCGCGGCGTCGCACTAAAAAGTTTGCACCCACCAGGCGAAGTTGCCGATTTCAAAACTAAACTCTTGAGTTAAACGATTCTAACGTAATAGTATCGCCCGCTCTAAGCAGCGCGCGCGGTCAGGACCAACCTGTGAACGAATCAGCACAAACAGTAGTCGAGCCACCGGCGGGATCTCCGACCGAAGGACACCGCGCGGCTTTGTTCGCAGGATTTCTTGGCTGGACTCTCGATGCCTTTGACTTCTTTCTGGTGGTGTTCACGCTGACCGCGATTGCGGAAGAGTTTCACCGGCCCGACAAAGACATTGCCTTATCCATCGCGATCACGCTCGCCTTCCGTCCGGTGGGAGCATTCATTTTCGGCTTGCTCGCCGATCGTTATGGCCGGCGACTGCCGCTCATCATCGATCTCATTTTCTTTTCGGTTGTCGAGGTCCTGTCGGGACTGGCCCCGAACTACGCAACTTTTATGATCCTGCGTGCGCTCTTCGGCATCGGAATGGGTGGCGAGTGGGGCGTGGGCGCGTCGCTGGCCATGGAAAAGGTGCCGCCGCGTTTGCGTGGCGTGTTGTCCGGACTGCTCCAGGAAGGTTATGCAGCCGGCTACCTGCTGGCGGCCGCCTGTTATTTCTTCATTTATCCCCGCTGGGGTTGGCGTCCGATGTTTTTCGTTGGCGGTCTGCCGGCTCTGTTGGCAATTTATGTACGTCTGCAAGTGAAAGAGTCGGAAGTCTGGAAGAAAACAAAGCACGAGAGCTGGGGACAACTCGGTCGCGGCATTGCTTCGCACTGGAAGTTGTTTCTCTACCTGGTGCTGCTCATGATGATGATGAACTTCGTTTCGCATGGCACACAGGACATGTACCCGACCCTGCTGAAGCGACAATGGAAGTTTAGTCCGCAAAAAGTGGCCGCGGTCACGGCACTTTCGATGGTTGGCGCGATTGCCGGGGGCGTCTGCTTTGGCCTTCTGTCAGACCGTTTTGGTCGCCGGCGCTCTATGATCGCGGCACTCCTGGGTGCACTTGCGGTGATTCCGTTGTGGGCCTTTTCTCCTTCGCTCGGTTTGCTGGTAGCGGGCGGATTTCTAATGCAGTTTATGGTTCAAGGCGCCTGGGGCGTGATACCCGCGCATCTGACCGAGCTTTCGCCGGATTCGGTGCGTGGCTTCCTGCCCGGCTTTGCGTACCAGTGTGGCGTGCTGCTGGCAGGCACGGTGGCCTACATTGAAGCAATCTTCGCACAACACATGAGCTATGCCGCGGCGATGGCGGTAACCGCCGTAACGGTTTTTCTGGGAGCGATTCTGATCACGGCGTTGGGTCGCGAGCGACGCGGAATTCAATTTGGCGTGACTACCGCCGGCGAAGAAATAACTGTCGCCGAGTTGATCCCTGAATAAAGGTGTGAACATACTCCTGCGAAAAATTCTCATGTGTGCGTTAACAACCAAAACTTTTTCCCTGCGAGGATCTACCGAAACGTTACCGCGGCTACCGCTGGTAGGACCAGCACGTCGCTTGTGGAAAGTGTTGCGCGATACGGACGGCGAACGGTTTGTAACGAAATAAAGTTTGTGATTTTTGCAGGAGAATTCGCAAGCCTACCACAAAGAAAACCAGTGGACGCGCTTCGTTGACGATTAAGACTCTGCTTCATGTGATCATCTATCCTCTCGTCATAGAGTTGTTTGCGCCGCGGAAAGTTGTTGTCTTGCGGGCAAACGAAAAAAAATTCTCCGCTAACGAGTATGGACCACCTAAGATCGAATTAGGGGTTGCAAAAAAAAAATCGATCACTATAATGCGACTCCCTCGCTGGAAGCGAAACGATTGCCAAAGTGAAGCGTTGAAGTCGGACCTGGTTTTTGATTGTGTTTGCGGGTACTCGCTCTTATAAATTTTTGCACGGCCCCCGCTGATCTGCTACGCGATTCCTAATCAGGTTTTTTTGTGAGCCTCCTCTTCATCAAGTGAAGAAGCTCAGGCAATCCCAGGCGAACACCCTAATGCAGTAGGGCTGCTTCGCCAACAATCAATTCAACGCCAATCAACGGCCGGGAGACCACGGGAAACTCTCAACCCGGGATCATGCCGAAGTGTCTCTTCCGGGGGAGAACCAAATTTAGAAATTTGCATTGGAGCGTTGAACGATGGCAGAAACGAACGTTTCCCCGAAGAATTGTCCGATTTGTTCTCAGGATTTGCCGCTCGCCGAATTCGGCGTTTGTCGCGCCCGCAAAGACGGCCGCAACCTTTATTGCAAAGGCTGTATCCGCAAAAAAGTTACTAACAGCCGCCGCGCGCTCAAGGAATACCGTTCCGCGCGCAAGCGTTATGTAGGGCAACCGCGGTCCGCTGAACCCAACATGCTTTTCGCTGATAGCGACGCCTCTATTTCTCCGAGTCAGCCACGGATGCTTAGAAGGATGTCTCCCGTAGATCGCGTGAGAGAAGCAATCAGGAGAGGGGCCAAAACCCAGAAAGAAATTCGCAAGGTAGCCGGGCTGGGCGATGATGAGGTCGGTGAGGCGCTGGCCAACTTGTTACTCTGGACCCGTGAAATAAAGACCCAGATGATTGATAACAACCGGCATTATTTTATTAACGAGTCAGCGGATATGCCGATTCGCGAAGAGGCCTTCAACATTCCGCGACGCAAGGGCGATATGCCGAGTTCCTTTAGTGCGGTGCAGGGTTTAATGCCGGGCAGAAATACCGAAGGGGAAGAGCCGGAAAAGATCGGCGGCTGGGTGGCAGCCTAGCCGCGTGGGAACCAGGGCCCCGGTAAACAAACTTAGTTCTCGAAGGCCTCGAGCACTTCCGACGCGTGCTCGTCAGGTTTCACTTTTTCAAACACCTTTTTGATTTTGCCCTTTTCGTCAATTAGGAAGGTAACGCGTTTTACTCCCAGGTACGTTCGGCCCATGAATTTCTTCTCGCCGTAAACTCCATAGGAATCCGCGATCTTGTGATCGGGATCAGCCAGCAGCGTGAAGGGTAACTTATATTTGGCCACAAACTTCTTGTGCGAGGCCTCACTGTCAACCGATACACCCAAAACCTCGATGCCGCGTTTCTTGAAGGCGGCAAACGCATCCCGAAACGAACAAGCCTCTCTGGTGCAGCCTGGTGTATCGTCTTTGGGGTAAAAGTAAAGCACGACTTTCTGACCGCGCAAGTCCTTGAGTCGCACCGGGTCGCCGTTAGCATCGTTAGCGGAGAATGCCGGCGCGCTCGTTCCTTCTTTGAGCATTATTGTTTGTCCCCGTTGGCAGAGCGGATTGATTACTATTGCGCGGACATCTTAAGCTGTCGGCACTTACGCGGCAAATATCGCTGAGGCTACGCAGATGAAAACGAAACCCAAAGCTACTTACTGGTTGGTCAAGCAGGAGCCGGAGACTTATTCCTGGACCGATTTTGTCAACGACGGAAAAACGGACTGGACAGGCGTCAGAAGTTATCAGGCTCGCAACAATCTGCGCGAGATGAAGTCTGGCGATCGGGTTTTGTTTTATCACTCCGGCAAAGACAAAGCTGTAGTCGGTGTGGCGGAAGTGCTCAAGACTGCCTATCCGGATCCCACGGCCAAAGACGGAGATTGGGTGGCGGTGGACTTGAAACCAGTCAAGGCCCTGAAGAACCCGGTGCCGCTCGCGTCCATTCGCTATGACACGCGGCTGAGCCAACTGCCTTTGATCAGACAATCGCAACTCTCAGTAATGTCGCTCAGCAAAGACGAGTTTGAGATAATACTCGCCGCCGGAGACGGCAAGCCGCGGAAGAAATAAACAATTAGCGTGACGGAGGCTCAAAAATGTTTAAGCAAGTTGATTATACGATGGTGGTAGTTTCAGACATGAACCGTTCGGTAGAATTTTACCGCGATCAATTGGGAATCCCGCTGAAGTTTCAGTCACCGGACTGGACTGAATTTCAAACTGGCACCACTACGCTTGCGCTTCACGGTGGCGGCGTCGTGCCTGCAACTCCTCCCGCCGCTGACCCGACGAAGCAGGCCGGCAGTTGTTCCATCGGTTTCAACGTGGCAGACGTCGATAAAACTTATGAAGAACTGAAGGCGAAAGGAATTCGCTTCGTGATGCCGCCGACGCAGCGTGAAGGCGAAGGGATCAAGCTCGCGGTTTGCATCGATCCGGACGGCTTGCCCATCGCGTTTGCCCAAACGATTGAGCAGCCCGCGGCAAATTAGCCAGGTCGATTAAGTAAATAGTCGCGGCTCCGCATCGGGTTGAGACTCCGGCAGCGCCGACTCTGCGAGTGCCGGATAGTTTGCAAACAACGGCGCAGGTGCGACCACCCGTTCCTCATTGAGCGTTGCCTTGATCTCAAGGGCATTCACCACAGCTTGGCCGCGAAAGTGGTTGTTAGTAATTACATACGACGCTTTTGTCTTCGCCGCGATCTCCTTGATCCGCACAATCCACGGTTCGAGTTCCGCGACTGAGTAAAGATAGTTATAGCGATCGTCGCGCGGCGCTTTTTCGCGGAACCAGTCCTGATAGTTTCTTCCGTGCAAACGCACATAACCAACTGGAGCCGTAGTGACCGCCGCCGGCTTGATTGATTTGCTGAACAGCGGTTGGTCAACGTTGCAAACACCCACGCTCAACTGTTCCAGCCATTCGTAAATCTGAGGACTGTTCCAGGAGGAATGCCTCACCTCGACGACCAGCGGGTAGTCCTTAAACTGGTCCAGCAGTTTGCCCAGGTACATCCGCTCATCGTCGGTGTTACGAAATGACCAGGGAAATTGCAGTAGTACGGCGCCAAGTTTTCCCTCGGATGCTAAAACGTCCATTCCCTCACGCACAGCTGTTTCATCTGCAGCAGTTGCCTTTCCCCGTTCATGTGTAAAAACGCGGTGGAGTTTTGCGGTAAACGTGAAATCGGCAGCGCTGGAGACGCGTCCTACCCAGGACCTTGCGGTTGTCGTCGTAAATGGCCGGTAGAAGCTGCTATTGATCTCGATGGTATTGAAAAACCGCGCGAGGTACTCGAGCGGGTCAAACTTCGCGCTCGGCTTCCCCGGGTAAACAATTCCTTCCCAGTCCTTGTAAGACCAGCCAGCGGGACCAACGCGAATTTTAGGTATGTCCAAAGTGATCACAATCCCCTCAAGGTGTACCACAGCCTATCGCTATGCATACCCCACTTTCGCGGAATGGACGCTTGCTGTGTGCGACTCATAGCTTTACTATCATCGCATGAAATATCAGGACATCATCACCATAGAACCGGGTAAACGCGGCGGCAAACCCTGCATTCGTGGCATGAGGATTACTGTTTATGACGTGCTCGAATACCTGGCTTCCGGCATGTCGCAGGAAGAAGTCCTGAAGGAATTTTCTTATCTCACTGAAGAGGATATTCTCGCCTGCCTGGCTTATGCCGCTGATCGGGAGAAGCACCTCCTTGTCACAACGGAATGAAGCTGCTCTTTGACCACAATCTTCCACCACAGTTAGGTTCGCGAGTGGCTGAAATTTTCCCAGGTTCGCAACACGTCTCTCCGCTGGGGTTGGATCGGGTGAGCGATTTGGAGATTCGCGACTATGCTCGTCAACACGGCTATTGTGTTGTCACTAAAGATGTCGACTTCAGCGATCTATGCGTCCTCTTGGGTTTTCCTCCGAAGATTATCTGGATCCGGCGCGGAAACTGTTCGACGGCAGCTCTTGAGAATCTATTGCGCCAACACCGCGGCGACATCGAAGCGCTGGAAACCGATGCGGTGAATGGGGTCCTGACCTTGTTCTGAGAAGTGCTCGGAAGGCACTCGAGTTGATGAAGGGAGAACCGATGCGTCTGACAGAGATGGTTTCGTGCTCCGGTTGAGCGGCTAAGCTCAGCCCCAGCATACTCGCTCAGGTTTTGAGCGGGCTACCAACACAGCCTAAGAACGATAACGTCCTGATCGGCTTCGACAAGGCCGACGACGCCGGAGTGTATCTACTGCGCGACGACCTCGCAATCGTACAGACCGTCGATTTTTTCACGCCCATCGTTGACGATCCCTTTGTCTACGGCCAGATCGCCGCGCTCAATTCGATTAACGACGTCTGGGCCATGGCCGGTACCCCGCTCACCGCGCTCGCCATTACCTGCTTCCCGAAAAAAGGCGTCGACCCTGCAATACTAGGCGAGATCATGCGCGGCGGATTGGAAACGCTAAACCGTTACGGCGTCACGCTGCTGGGCGGCCACAGCGTCGACAGCGAACAGATCATGTTTGGTTATGCCGTCACGGGCGTAATCGATCCCCGCAAGATCGCCAGCAACTCGGGCGCGCGCGTCGGCGACGTAATCATTCTGACGAAACCTATCGGCACGGGCGTTATCGCCACCGGCATCAAGTTTGAAAAGACGACGCCGGAAGTCGCCGCGGCTTCGGTTGCCACGATGCTGACGCCAGGAAGTTATGCGGCAGAAGCGATGCGGGAGTTTGGCGTGACGGGCGCGACTGACGTCACCGGCTTTTCGCTCCTTGGGCATGCGTGGGAATTGGCGAAGGCCAGCAACGTTGAGATATTGATCGAACCCGGTAAAGTGCCCCTTTTGGAAGGCGCTTTGGAACTGGCAGCCGCGGGTCTGTTGACGAGCGCGGATAAAACCAACCGCGAATACGTGGGCGCGGACATTGAAATCGCGGACTCAGTGGAGCAAAACCTGGTTAGGTTGCTCTTCGATCCGCAGACGGCCGGCGGGATGCTGATGTCCATTCCGGCGGCGCGCGCGCATGAATTATTACGGACATTGCGCGAAAATTATCCCCAGGCGAATATCATTGGTACCGTCCGGAAAAAAACTGATCGATCCATTCGGGTGACAAGTCTCTAGCCTCATCCGTTTGAGTCGAGCCTAACGTCGCGAGTATCCTGTGGCAACAGGGATTTTCGGACTTCGGTCGTGCTGAATGCTCGCCTGTGCGTTGCGTATTCTTTGGGGAAATTGGGGATGGTGTCCACAATCAAACAAACTACTGACCCGCGTACGCACTCGCTCCTCAATCTCTATCAAGCCGTGCGCGCGCGTACTATGCAGATTGTCGCACCCTTGGAGATCGAAGACTACGTGATCCAGACGGCGGAGTTTATGAGTCCCGCGCGCTGGCACGTCGGTCACACGTCCTGGTTTTTCGAGACCCTGCTGCAGGCCTACCAATCCGGCTATAAAGTTTATTCCGAAGAGTACCTCTTCTATTTCAACTCCTACTACGAAGAGTTCGGCGCCCGTATCGAACGCCCGAAGCGCGGCACTCGCTCGCGTCCCACCGTGAGCGACACGATCGCCTATCGCAACCACGTCGACGAGCAGATGCACGCTTTTCTGGAAACGATTGAAAACGGATCAGAAACTATTCTGGCACTCGTCCGGCTTGGTCTGGAGCACGAGCGACAGCATCAGGAGTTGCTGGTTTACGACATCAAGCACCTGCTCTGCGATCAGTATGACGCGCCTTTGAAGCTCGCTCCGATTTCAACTGTCAACGTCTCAGGCATGGCGGAAATCGAGGGTGGACTCTTCCCGCTCGGTTATGGAACTCCAAGCGGAAGCCCGACCGTCAGGGAGGGCTCTGTTTCTGCGATCAATACTCACCCACACCAAAGCGGCGCCAGGCCGCCGCACGCCAAAGAGTTTGCTTTTGACAACGAAAAACCCGCGCACCAGGTCTTCCTGCAGGACTACGCACTCGACCGCGCGCTGGTCACGAACACTGACTATCTCGAGTTTATCCGCGACGGTGGTTACCAAAACTTTCGCTGGTGGTTTTCGGAAGGCTGGGAAGCGGTCAACCGCGAACAGTGGCGCGCGCCGCTCTACTGGGAATTGCACGACGATGTCTGGATGATTCGCGACTTCTCGGGTTTGCATCCAGTCGCGGACAAGGCGAACGAGCCGGTATCACACGTAAGTTTTTTCGAAGCTTCGGCTTTCGCCAAATGGTGCGGCAAACGTTTGCCAACCGAAGCAGAATGGGAGAAGGCGGCGACCTACAACCCCAGGACAGGCGAGCGCGAAACCTTTCCGTGGGGCGACGCGCCCGCTGACGAAGCCAGAGCGAATCTCTTTGAAAACAGTCTCTGGTCCCCCGCGCCCATCGGCTCTTTTCCTGACGGTCAAAGCTCGTACGGCTGCCATCAGTTGATTGGCGACGTTTGGGAGTGGACCACGTCGGACTACGTCCCGTATCCGGGTTTCAAGTCAGAGTTTGATGAATACAACGATAAATGGTTTGTGAATCAGAAAGTCTTGCGCGGCGGTTCATACGCCACACCCCAAGCCCACATCCGCTCGACCTATCGCAACTTTTTTCACGCACACGAGCGTTGGATGGTCTCCGGCTTCCGCTGCGCAAAGTAAAGCAAACTGTTAGTTTGCGCTTCCCCGTAAAGCAAACTGTTAGTTTGCGGTGGCTTCTTACCGCGCAATATGAGGGCCGACGCAACTGCCGCAAACTAACAGTTTGCTCTACACTCTACGATAGTTCCACTTCCAATCCTGCCAGCGCTCTACGCAACCAGCTTTTAGAGGATTGTTCAGCACGTAAGCCACAATCCGCTGCCACTCATCATGATCGCGGATCCAATGGTCGTAACTCTCATGCGCCCAGAACTCTCCCTGGCGCTCCAGAAGTTGATTGCACTTGAGCGACGTGTAGCCTTTGAGCGACTGCATGATGGCTGAGAGTGCATGATAGTTTTCACCCGTGACTTCCAGGGGGAGCGGCTTGATGACCGCATGGACGTGGTTTGCCATTATCGAAAAAGCGTCAAGTCGATACACTCTCCCATGTCGATGGTGCAAACTCTCAGCTACGATAGCTGCGATTCGTTCATCGCTTAACCAGACCGGCCCGACGTCAGCGCCGTCAAGGATTTCCTCAAATTTCGCAAACCACGCTCTTTCAAAATGGGCTTTCACTTTTTCATGCTGGGAAGGATTTGTTTTGGCGAGGTGATGCAGCCATTGACGCTGCTTTTGCCACTGTACAATGACGCTCCGCGGGAGTGACCCGGCGAGTCGAAATGTGACGAACAGAATTGCTCCAGGTGGCTGAATATGTGGCAGGTTTCGATGGTAAGATGATTTGTATTCGAAGTGACTCATCAGGGTCACATCTAATTAAATCGAGCGCGGAAGGCAAGCCGCAAACCCCAGGTTGCCGTTCGTTAGACATGCAAGATTTCCGAAATCTAGTTGCGCATGCTCGTAAAGCAAACTGTTAGTTTGCGGTTGCTTGTAAAGCAAACTGTTAGTTTGCGGCCGCTCGTAAAGCAAACTGTTAGTTTGCGCTGGCTTGTTACAACCCCATTTGAGCCCCGAGGAGACGCCGCAAACTAACAGTTTGCTTTACGATCGATCGCTTGGAAGAGAAATATCAATTGTTAACTGAACTAAACGATATCGAAGTCAGAGTACTCGGCTCGCTGGTTGAAAAACAGGTAACCACGCCCGAGTATTATCCCTTGACGCTTAACGCCTTGATGCTTGCGTGCAATCAGAAAAATAATCGCACGCCCGTTACCGCCTATGACGAAGCGACAGTCGCGCAGGCGTTGGAAACCTTGCGCCAGAAGAACCTCGCTTACGTGTTCTACGGCAGCACCAGTCGCGTGCCCAAATACAAACACGTCCTGCCGGAAGTCATGCACTTGAGCCAACCCGAGCTGGCGTTGCTGTGTGTCTTACTGCTGCGTGGCCCACAGACCACGGGCGAACTCGCCACGCGCGCGTTTCGGCTGCATGAGTTTTCCGGACTGGAAGAAGTGGAAGCGACGCTCACCACGTTGCTAGGGAGAGAACCGGACCCGCTCGTGAAGCGACTCGCGCGCCAGCCCGGACAAAAGGAAGCGCGCTTCGCACACCTGCTTGCCGGCGACGTTTCCGAAGCGCTTGTCGAAACTGCGCGACACGAAACAGGCGGTCGTGCCAGCCAGGGCGACCGGGTGGTCCGGCTGGAAGAAGAAGTGACCGTGCTGAAGTCTAAGGTAGAAAAACTTCAGGAGCAGTTCGAAGGTTTTCGTAAACAGTTTGAATAACCTCCGCGGATTGCGTCGCTTACACAGCGCGGATGTTGGCCACAGCAAAATACACGAAATAAACTAACGATATTTCGTGTTCATTCGTGTGATTTAGTGGATCGTTCCCGCCACCTCGTGCTTGCAGCTTCGGGCCAGTGTTTCATGTGTGCAATCCGGGAAGGCTTGAGTTATAATTGCCTTCCCAATGAACCTCGAAATATTTCATCCAGCGGTCGCGCGCTGGTTTGCGAAGAGCTTTCCCGCCGCGACCCCGCCGCAACAAGCAGCCTGGCCGGCCATCAAGGCGCAACGCAATACTTTGATCGCGGCGCCCACCGGCTCCGGTAAAACCCTGGCGGCGTTTCTGGCGGCAATTGATGACTTAGTGCGCCTCGGAGTAGCGGGCGAACTCGACGATACGACGCACGTCGTTTACGTCTCGCCACTCAAAGCCCTCAGCAACGACATCCAACGTAACCTGCAAATTCCGTTGGCCGGCATCCAGGCTGAATTGAGCGCGCTCGGTTTGCCCGAGGTCAACATCCGCACGTTTGTGAGAACGGGCGACACACCCGCGGGTGAACGCACGGCGATGACCAAACGTCCGCCGCACATTGTGGTGACGACACCCGAGTCGCTCTACATTTTGCTAACCAGCGAGGGTGGTCGCCGCATGCTCCAGACCACGCGCACGATCATTCTCGACGAAATTCATGCGGTCGTCGGCGATAAACGTGGGTCGCACCTGGCGCTCTCCATTGAACGCCTCGAACAACTCGTCCGCCAACACGCTGCTGAGAATTCAAGACTCGAAACCCCAAACTCGAATCCCGAAACTCGAAACTCGCAACTAATCCGCATTGGCTTGTCGGCCACGCAACGTCCCATTGAAGAAGTTGCGCGTTTCCTGGTCGGCACGGAAAACATCGCCGCGGACGGCACGCCAAACTGCACCATCATCGACAGCGGCCACGCACGCAAACTCGATCTCGCGATCGAGTTACCGGAGTCGCCTTTGCAAGCCGTGATGTCGGGCGAAGTTTGGGAAGAAGTTTACGACCGGCTGGCGCTGTTGATTCGTCAACACAAGACCACGCTGGTTTTCGTTAACACTCGCCGCCTGGCTGAACGCGTCTCGCGTCACCTCGGCGAACGCCTGGGTGATGAAAACATTGCCGCGCACCACGGGAGTCTCGCGCGCGAACAACGTCTGCTGGCGGAGCAACGTTTGAAAGCCGGCGAACTGAGCGCCCTGGTGGCCACTGCTTCGCTCGAGTTGGGCATCGATATCGGCGACGTCAACCTCGTTTGCCAGCTTGGCTCGACGCGTTCGATTGCGAGTTTTTTGCAGCGAGTGGGGCGTTCCAATCACACCGTCGCGGGCTTTCCGAAGGGCCGCGTCTTTCCGCTTTCGCGCGACGAACTCGTCGAGTGTGCGGCAATCGTTGACTCGGTGCGGCGTGGTGAACTCGATCGTCTCGAGATTCCCGAACTGCCCCTCGACATTCTGGCCCAACAGATTGTCGCGGCCTCGGCGGCGGAAGAGTGGAGCGAAGCGGGACTCTTCGAGATGGTCCGGCGCGCCTATCCCTATCGGAAACTTGACCGTGAAAAATTCGACGCCATCATCCGCATGCTGGCGGAAGGGTTTTCCACTAAGCGGGGGCGGCGCGCGACGTACCTGCATCACGATGCGGTCAACCAGCGAATACGCGGGCGCCGCAACGCGCGGCTCTCGGCAATCACTTCCGGCGGCGCCATTCCTGACACGGCCGACTACGCCGTGGTGCTCGAACCGAGCGAGCTGGTCATTGGTTCGGTGAATGAAGACTTCGCGATCGAGAGTTTGCAGGGCGACATCTTTCAACTCGGCAACACTTCCTGGCGCGTCCTGCGGGTGGAGCAGGGAAAGGTGCGCGTCGAGGACGCGGCCGGACAGCCACCTTCAATTCCCTTCTGGTTGGGAGAGGCGCCGGCGCGTAC
>JAVEEA010000111.1 GCA_030840675.1 Pyrinomonadaceae bacterium | reverse complement strand
CCCTCGCCCGCGGAGATCGCGTTACCAATGAAGCCACTGATGGAGTTAAGCAGGGAACCGTCTGCCTCGTAGAATTGCACGAAGTGTTCGGTGTCACACATTTCCGCCCAGTTAGTGCTGGGAGCGTGGTTGAACTTTGCAGTACTCATAAGCATCACATCGTCGAACGCCGGAAGAAAGACGATCAACGGTTTCGGAAAGCCGACGACGGACAGTCCGTTGCCGACGCTACTCTAACCCGCTTGTTACTTTCATTCCACGTATGCGGGGCCCGCGAGGGTCCAAAGATATGATATTTGTGTGTCGCGTCGAGACTATGATCGAGTGGGCAGGAGTGTTCTTTTGGTGAGGTGAAGGGTCGCGGGAGAGTTTACGTTCTTCCTCGCACCGAACCGGAGCTTTCCGCTTGGATGATTTCGTAACAGCCACACGAAATCGCTTCCAGGCCGGCACGATCAAGTACGCGCATGCGGCCTCGGCTATATTCGATCAGTTTACGTTTCTGCAAGGCCCCCGCTGCTCTGGTGACACCCTCGCGCCTGACGCCTAACATGTTCGAGAGAAACTTCTGGGTTAGCTGAAGCTGATCGTCGTTAGTTCGATCGTGAGTCATCAAGAGCCAGCGCGCGAGTCGGGCCTCCACTGAATGAAACTGGTTGCACACAGCCGATTGTGTAACCTGCGTGAGGAGTGAATGACTGTAACGCTGAAGCAGGCGCTGCAAGTCGCCACCGTTATTACATTCCTTGCGAAAAGTAGTGGCCTTCATACGCATGGCCGAACCCGTGCTCTGAACCACGGCACGATTTTGCGAAGTATTTACTCCCATGAAAACCGCCAACCCCACCATGCCTTCGTTTCCGACCAGGCCTACTTCCAAAGTTGCACGTTCGCTTACGGCCGCAAGCAGCGACACGATGCCGCTGTTGGGAAAATAAACATCGGTAATCACCTGGTCGGGCTGGTACAGGATTTCTTCCAGGTTGAGGGGAATGTCTTCGAGGTGTCGCTGTAACGATTGATAGGACTGTTTTGGTAATGCGGCAAGCAGTCGGTTGCTAATGACTGGATTCTTCGTAGCTGACATGGGTACTCCTTGTATCGATTGCGTCATGAAAGACACAGACGGCACAAGGAGTTTGCTCAATCCCGATGTCGAATGGGGCGAGTTAAGACCAGGTTGCTGACCGACTCACACGTCAGCACTGTGAACCGATTTTCTTCGGTTTCATGAAACGACCCTCAGATCGAGGGATTACCGGGGCAGCGCGCTTGTACCAACTCTTATGAGATGACGTGCTTGACGGCTTTTTTGGTACTGCGTCCAAAGTGCTTTCCGGCCCGGCCCATGTGTTTACCAAAATGCTTGCCGCCGCGTAGGATGCGCCCGTGTTTTACGTTACGGCCCATGCTCTGGCCGGCCCGGCCGACCTCAGTGCCGCTCTGCTTTACTTCGCCCTTCGCGGTGTTGTTATTCTGCGCGGAAACAGTCAAGGCGGTTAAAGCCAAACATAGCGTCATTACGACCAACGTGGAAACTTTCCATACTTTTGTCTTCATATTCATCCTCCCAATGTATTTGATCTCTGCCGGGTAGTCTGTGCGTTGCCGCGCTTATTGTTTCCCAAAGGCGCGGGAAACTCAACCGAGCAGGCGATCATATTCGGTTCTGACTACCTCGTAACACTCGCAGACGCAAGACTCCAAACCTTCCCGATCCAGAATGGTCATGTCTCCACGAACGTAACTGATATAGCCGGCGGTTTGCAGCCGCTTGGCGGCGTGGGTAATGCCTTCGCGGCGTACTCCCAACATGTTGGCAATCAGGTCCTGCGTCATGACCAGCCTATCTGACGGCAAACGATCATGGCTAAGCAGCAACCAGCGGCACAGTTGCTGATCGACTGAATGCAGCCGGTTACAAACTGCGGTTTGCGAGATTTGCGTGATTAGCGCCTGAGTATAGCGAAGGCAGAGGTTATGAAACCGGCCACCGCGCGTGAACTCGTCTTTCATTACGGACGCTTTCATCTTGAAGGTCGCACCGGCACTCTGCACCACCGCGCGGTTAGGAGTGGTATCGCCGCCCATGAAGATCGCGATGCCGACTACGCCATCGTTGCCGACCACGCCGATTTCCGCGCTGGACCCGTTTTCCATGATGTAAAGCAGCGAGATGATCGCGGTGGTGGGAAAATAAATGTAGTCCAGCTTCTCGCCGGATTCATAAAGTACCTGGCCGAGTGGCAGGTTCAGGAGTTGCAGGTTTGGCAGCATCCTGACCAACTCCTCGTCGCTCACTTCGGAAAGTAAATGATTCTGGCGTGCTTCTGCCGCGGTCGCAATGCTGCTGGGATTCTCGGCGCCGCGGAGAGCTAGTTTGGTTTTCATAACGATTTCCGTTTCCAGTACTCAAGAGGGCGGTGCGAGAGTTATGGTCAATCAACCTGAGGATTAGGCGCTGATACTAAGCCTTTATCGTATGTGCGTCAACGCACAGACTATCTTTCAGCGCTGCCGCAAAATGATCCGACCGTACAGATCCCCCGAATTTGAAACAACCGATGCCATCCAACCCCCAAGCACGCGTGCTAGCTGTCGATGACGACCAAGACGCCTGCGAGATGTTACATGTACTACTCGAGTCGCATGGAATCGACGCCAAGTGTGTCCGGTCAGTCGCGGCGGCAAAGCTGGCCCTCGCTGTAGAAACTTTCGATCTCTATCTGCTTGACTCCTGGCTGCCGCAGGTCGATGGCTTTGAATTCTGCCGTCAGCTGCGAGCCTCTGATTCCCATACGCCAATTCTCTTCTACTCCGGCGCCGCTTACGACACCGACAAGCAAAGGGGACTTGCAGCGGGTGCAAATGGCTACGTGGCCAAACCCGATGTCGAGGCCTTGATTGAGACCATTTCAAATCTGATTGCAAACGCGCGGACCGAGGTTGTTGGCAGGGACTGGGAAGCCGCGCGCGGACCTTCTCTCGAGCGCTCCTCCGGGTCTTTGTCTTTGTCCGCCCACATCTCAGCCAGCGGAGCGTAGCCGGGCAGCTGTGGGACTCGCGCCCGCTCTAGCTGTAGGGGTCAAAGCTCAAATATCTCATCACGGGTTTAAGCGAAAACAAAGAAGGGTATGGCAGTTGCTCTGGGGGACCGCAAAGGAGTGATTATGAAAACAAATAGTACACAAGTCAGAATTGGGGCAGCGATCGCTTTATGGTCGTTCCTGCTTATCATCGGTATCAACTTGAGTCCCTCAGTTCAGGGACAATATAACGTCGACCGAAATGCTCAGGACCGCCGCGACGATCGCAACCGGCGCGGGCGAAACTGGGATAACTATGGTAATTACGGCGGCTCGTTTGACCTGCGTCAGACAGCCCTGAATGCGGGTTACAACGAAGGTCTGAGAGACGGCACCGCCGCGCGACAAAGAAATAGAGGCACCGACTACGCCAGCCAAAGTGCTTATCGCAAGGCGACCAAGGACTACAGTTCACGCCTGGGTGATCGTGAACTATATCGTCGCTATTTTCGTGAGGCATACCAAACGGGATTCAATGATGGCTTTAACCCGCAGGGCGTCGGCTTCGACAACAATCGCAACCGTGATTGGAACCGCAACAATGGCAACTGGAACCGCGACAACAACGGCGATTGGAACAACAATCCCAACCGTCATGGCCGCAACTGGGATCGTTACGATAACTACGGCGGCTCGTCTAACTTGAGGCAGACGGCCCTCAACGCTGGGTACAACGAGGGAATCAAGGAAGGCCGTAACGATCGCAATCGCAATCGCAATGACGACTTTCGCAACAACAGCGCATACCAGAACGCCACGACTGACTACAGTTCGAGACTTGGTGATCGCACGCTGTATCAACGCTACTACCGAGCGGGTTATGAGAATGGCTACTACGACGGTCTAAACGGCAACTAAAAGCTCGTTCCGTGTCTTGGAAATCAGGCGGCCGGGCTTTGGGTCCGGCCGTTCTGAATTCTTTCTTCTGTTATCCCGCCCCTCAGATACGACTACTGAATTCGCATCCCAGGCTCAGTGATAAAATACCGTGTCAAAAATCAAAGTAATCAAGAAAGCCGAGCGCGATATTCCGGTAACTCCGCCTGAAGCTGAAGCGACTGCCAAACCCGGGGAGTGGACCACTGTCGTGAAGTCCTGGGTGAATGAGTTCCAAGCGGATCGGGTTGAGGAATCGTCGGCCGCTTTCGATAGCTTGTTTGAGGAGTAGACTTCCTAACCCGCAAGAGACTCGACGCACGCAGGCACACGCGCTATCGCGACTGCCTGGAGCTGCAACAAGGAACCGGAGATCTCTACAATTTTCTTCGGACGCGAAACTTGCTAAGCGGGCTAGCTTCGGTGCGGGTCAAACTAGCCGGTGGTCGACATTGAAAGCCTGATGCTTTCCTCTTTGGCTGCCATCAACTTTATCTTTTTGAGTTCCGGTCCTTTGATGCCAAAGTAAGTGGCCATTTGTACAATCTGTTTTGGATCCACGAAATCCTTCGCGTCGGAACAGAACTGTTCCAGGGTTGGGCCAAACTCACGACACGTCATGCTCTTCGGAATCTTTAGACCGAGGCCACAGACATCATCTTGCTTGTAGTGCAAACAGAATTCGCAGATTTTCAAGGCGACTCTTCTTTCAGGAAATTCTAAACTTCTTCAACGGCCACTCGTGCCGCTTAGGACCTTAAGCCAGCTCAGTGTCCGACCGGAATGCGTTGGAAACGCGTCTTACCTTCAGGATCTTGCCACGAAATATCCAGCACGTAAGGTTTGATTTCGCCGGCGACTAAGCGCAAGCGTTCCAGCATGTTGGCACCGCTCTCGGCGACGCTGCCATTGATCCAGGTCTTATGATTCAGCAGGACACTCTCTTTCGGCCGAATTGAATCAACCTGGTCGAACCGGATGTGGACCTGCGACGGCCCGCCACCGGGAGTTTGCAGGTCCTTAAGAAAGACCGTCAGTATCTCGACGCACTTGAGCGGCTGGCCCGACTCATTACTCAATTCCAGACGAACCGCGGAGTCCACGTCGACCAATTTATGCCTTAAAGGCTTTTCCATGTTGCTACTCATCTTTGCTTCTTTCTCACGCCGGCGGCGCTCTTTTTCTTCGACTGCTTAACGACCGGCAGCGCAAGCACGTCGCCCGGCTGACAGCTGAGCGCCTGGCATAACTTCTCCAGAGTTTCGAAGTTTATGCCCAGCGCCTTGCCCTTTTTCAAACGCCAGAGCGTAGTGTGGCTGATACCGGTCTCTTTCGCCAACCAGTAGAAGGTACGCCCGTGCTGCGCCAACAGCTGGTCTACCCGAATTTCAATCATAAGTGTTTCTGCGCGCACTCACCTACTTACCACATACAGTAACTATTGTCCATCTGCAATATATCCTGTATTTGACATATACCCAGTGGGGGCGTAAGGTCGAACAGTGATCAATCTCTACTTAAATGAACGCCAGGTGGACGCGGTAACCATTCTCGATTTGAAGGGTCGATTGAGAGTTGGGGGAAACGCCTGGGCGCTGCACCGCTCGATTCGCAGCCTGTTACTGGAACAGAAAACTTTGATTCTGCTGAACCTGTCAGGCGTTACCTTTATCGATTCCTGCGGTCTCGGCGAGTTGCTTGCGAGCCAGATCTCGATCGCAAACCACGGTGGTCAACTAAAACTATTCGGCCTGACGGCGACGCTGCGCGAACTCTTCACCGCGGCTAAACTTTTGCCGGTCTTTGATATCTATGAAAACGAAGAGGAAGCAATCCAGCAGTTCAGTAAAGCTAATGACCCGGTCGCCTCTCCGCAACTCGCCTTAATGTCGTAATGCCGGAGAGCCAATGCATAATCGCAAGGGTCAGTTGAAAGAATCGCTCGCGGAAAATACCGCGCCGGAACCCTCCGCGAACGCGCGCTGGGCTTTCATTAATAACTGGCAGGTGCCGGCGCAGCCAAACGATCGTGCTTCCGTGCCGCGGGTCGCAGGCGGCGTTGGTAATACCACGAGTTTCGCACACCGCTCTGCTGCGCGGCGGAAACACCAGACGAGCTTCAAGCTGTGGTCGCAGGGCCGCGCTGAATAGCGGGGTTAACGCTGACGCTGCTGGCGTCACTGCTTCTTCGCGCTAGTGTGCTATATTCAGTTGGTAATTGTTCTTCGAAAACCCACTCTCGACATCAGGATTTGCGCTTCGCTTCCTTCTCCTTGTGCCGTCTGTTTGTTTTTTAAACTCGACTAGTACCAGGAAATTCTGATGTCTGAACTCCCAGCAATCAACTCAACCGGCACCGCGTGATACGCGGCAGTGTGGCCACCAGCGTGCCCATGGCCAGGTTCAATCGGTGACTGCCGTGGTCAATTAGCAAGTGAGGAACAATCATGAGTTATGCCCGCAAGAATCTTAAGAACGTGATCGGAGCGATCGTTGGCATATTAACCCTGGCCGCGATTGCCGTGTGGCAGTTCTATTTGTTTGCGACTTTTTCGGTAAACGCGAACGTGCTGAACGCCCCCAGCGGCTCCGGCCATTTGTGGTGGGCGGGGACGATGACGGTCTTCGCCTGTAGCGCGGCGTTTCTCGTGTTCATGGTTTTCGTGCGGCACGATACCGAGGACGACCTGCACATCACCGCGATGCGGCGGCTTTAAGTTTGACTGCCCCACTACCATGCCTATGAAAACCTTATTTGCCATGCGGCGCGCAAACGGAGATTGGTTTGCGCTCGACGATCGCGGCAGTTTCCGCGTGCCACTTTTTCACAGCAGCAGCGCGGCGATGGTAGCGCGCACGCGTGAAACTGGCATGGAGTGCTTCCGCCCGGTGCTGCTCGATGTCTCGGCACTCGAAAACGTCACCACTACGGACGAGGGTAAGGCCTGTTTCTGGTTAGTCGCTGATCCCTTAATGGACTTGAGTCGCGGCCGCGCGCTCGACCGCGACGAATTGAAACTGTTCCTGAACAACGGTGACGCGAGTTCGGCGAACCAGGTGACAACCGGATGATTTCGTCTTGCGACCACTGTGGCCGGATCTTACCGTGGTGGCAGATCCATTGCCCCACCTGTAAAAAGTCGGCAATGAACTGGCTCCAACTTTTGGCGCTGGCAGTTATAGCGTTGCCGGCGCTCTTCCTGTTGGTGAAGTTTCTCTAGCTCGGTTGCCCGTTCCCGAATCTCTTTCAAAACTTGAAACTCGGAGAAAGAACACTTAATGATCAGCACCAAGGATTTAAAGGAAACGCCCCTAACGGGCGTCGCGAATGAAGGTACCTGGCCCGGGATAGATTCCCGGTTTCGGCTAATTATTGTGGCGGGTTTGCGCACGAAGCAGTTGCTGCACGGCTCCAAGCCCCGCATCGAAGCCGATAAAGGCCGGCGTCGTAACACGAGCATAGCGCTGGAGGAAGTGAAGCGCGGTCTGGTCAACTTCACTAAGGTTGAAAAAGAAGAGGTCCATCGCGGCCACGGCGGCGGACTCGAGTAAGAGAAACAATAATGACGTTGAGCATGAGCGGATTGCGAGTTTACGTTAACGCACCCGGCGGGGATTCGATACCGGCGGTGGTGGAGTCCGTTACTGAGGCCGGCAAGGTTTTTTACAGCCGGCGGGGTAATGGACCAACGTATCGTTGGTCGTATGAAGCGAAGTTGGCCCACTGGCGCGCCGCCCGCATGCACACCTCAGATGTCGATGCGCATAAACTTTCTAACGCGAGTTGGAAGTCAGTTCCCGAATCGTTGCAGGCACAACTCGGCGCTCACTACCTCGACTAAGTTTGCGTCGCCTCAGCCACCATCAATCACTCCTCCAACCAATCTGAAGTGGAGCGCCCGCGTGAAGCCAGCCTGGACGCCAATTGAGACGAGCACCCATCAGGATCACGTGGTGGCCCACGTGCTGGGCGCAACCGTTCTTGGCTATTTCATTTTTGCGGAAGCGTTGTATATTTTGCTTGACATCGGCTTCATCTGGACAATCTTTGTCGACGGCCAAATGGGTTTGTTGCCGCACCCGGTGGCGATTAATGAACTCAAGATCGATTCCGCGGGCAGGCAGCAACTCCAGGCCGACATCGAGGTGTTACTCGGCAGCACTGAAGTTATTCCCGCCAATCTGCGGCGACTTTCGGTGCCGTCGTTTGCGCACGGAATGACCTGCCTGATTAGCGGCGTCGAAGTTTTTTCCGGCGAACAAACCAGGCGGCTGATCATTACAGGCGAAGAGAGTCGTCTGGCCATCGAAACGTCTCTACTAACCGGTGAGGTTCAGGTAATGACTTTAGCAAATGACGAAAAAAATGAAGCCAGCGAAGCGAGCGGTGGTGTCGCGGACCTGGAGTTGGCAGACCTGGAGTTGGCAGACGTCGCTAAGTCCGAACACGAATATCTGCACCAGCGTCTGCGCGAAGAACTAGGCCGCGAGCCCAACGAAGCAGAACTGAACGACTGGCTCAGGCAACATACCGAAGGCTATTGAAATTCAGTTAGCCGAGGACTGCGCAACTGGGACTTGCTGTGGGACGGGAAGAAAAAGGCGCTGCGATCCAGCTGACCGCGGCGCCTTTTTCTTCTCTCTATCAACGGACCACTCACAAGCGCGGGTGGTCCTGACTGACACCTTCTGGTTCTAACCCATTACGATGATCTGATTGTCTACCTGCTTGACGCCCTTCACTCCGCGCAGCATCCGGTCAATCTGTGACTTGAGTGCCTGGCTTTGAACAGTGCCAGTCACAGTGACTTTGCCGTCAAGAACCGTCGTAGTGATGCCCAGGGTGGACAGGGTGGAGTCATCCGCAATTTTCTTGTCGACAGCTGCCTGTACGGCGCCATCGTTTGAATTGTTGGTTGGGGCTGCGCCACTAACTGGGGCCGGCTGGTTGATGACGATTGGCGGTTGATTCGGAGCACTGGCCGGCTGTTGCACAATCACCGGCGGCTGCTGCTGTGTCGGGGGCTGCTGCACAATCACCGGCGCTTGCTGGACCGGCTGTTGTTGGGCCGCCAGATTCGCATTGGTGTTATCGTTTTGTCCGTTCATCAGAAACAACACGACAATCGTGATCAAAGCAATTGCGACTACTACTATGACGCCCACCGTGGCGCCGGACACTCCGCCACGATCGTTGCGCACCGCTTCGGTATGCGTTACCTCTCGTCTTGAATTTGGTGTTTCCACTACGACCCTGCTGCGTTTAGCTTGCTCATCATCGTATGCCATCGTTGCCTCCTGACATTTTCGCTCAATATGACTCTGGAAAAGTGAGCCCTCCTGAGAGTTCTCTACCGCTCGGTGTGCAATCCTTATTCCCAGCGAACCGTAGATCTCTTTAACCCTCGTGCTTCGCGTAAGCACCAAAAACCGGCCATATTTTCGGACCTCACTGAAGAAGTGAGCCGATCTGCCCGTATGATTTTGAGTCTTGTTGAGAGCTTGCGGATTTAGATCAAGACACAGAAAGCAGTTATCGGGAATCAGTAGGCAGTAGGCAGTAACCAGTAGTCAGTATCCAGTAGTGGGAAGAATCAGTAGTCAGCAGCTCGTATACTACTGCCTTCTGCCTTCTGCCTACTGGCTACTTCTTGGTTGACTGTTTGCTGTCTGCTGTTTACTGTTTGCTGATTCATGACCACTGCGATCATTCATCATCCGGTCTTCAAGGAACACGACACAGGACCGGAACATCCGGAGTCGTCTTCGCGCTACGAGGTAGTGATGCAGGCGTTGCGCCGGGACACCGAGCTTTGGTCCAGTTTGTTGGAGGTGAAAGCACGGCCGGCGCCGCGCGGCGATGTGCAGGCCTGTCACAACCCGCAGCTCTACAAACAGATCGAACGCGTCGTGAGCGAGGGCACGGGATTTCTCGACTCGGACACGGTTGTTTCGATGAGATCGCTGGATGCTGCGTTATACGGCGCCGGGGCCGCCTGTGAAGCGGTGGACCTGGTGATGCGGGGAGAGGTGGCGAATGCGTTCGTGCCGGTGCGTCCTCCGGGTCATCATGCAACCGCCGAACGCTCCATGGGTTTTTGTCTCTTCAATAACGTTGCCGTGGCAGCACGTTACGCGCAGAACAACTACGCCGAGATCGAACGCGTCGCGATTATTGATTGGGACGTGCATCATGGCAACGGCACGCAGGGGATTTTTTACGACGACCCCAGCGTGTTCTTTTTCTCGACGCACCAATATCCCTGGTACCCGGGGACGGGCTCCTATGGAGAAAAGGGTGTCGGACGGGGCGTTGGTTCCACTTTGAATGTGCCGTTGCGCGCGCTCACGCCCGCGCGCGAACAGAAGCGAATGTTTGAAGCGGCGCTCTCAGAGATCAGCGGCAAGTTTCAACCGGATCTTATTTTGATTTCCGCGGGTTTCGACTCGCACCGGGGCGACCCCTTGGGCCAACTGTTGCTCGCGGACGAGGACTTTATCGGTCTGACCAGAGCAGTCAAGGATTGGGCTCGTCAATCGTGTCAAGGTCGTATCGTTTCCTGTCTTGAAGGTGGCTACAATCTTGAGACGCTGGGAGAAACTGTGCGCGCACATGTGTTGGAGTTGAACGCGGCTTAGATACCTCAATGATGATCGTCAATGCCGCGAGCCCGCCGGCATTCGTTCAGCAGTTTTACGGCATGCGACCGTAGTCGAATTTCTTGCCAGAGATTTTGCTCGCGCCGAAACACTCAGCTGCAAATTAAACTTTGTACCCGGCAATCCGGTAGAGTAAACTCAGCCCCACATAAACCCCGTTTCCGAACGCGAGCACCGTAGGCGAAGGGTTGAGCTTCAAGCTCTGCCAATCCGCAGGGATAACAGCCACTAGAGACGGATTGTTCGCTCGCGCTCGGAAGAGCAGAGAGAGTGGCGAGGCCTCTGCGTCACTCGTGGAGACACGACATGCCAGATATCGAAATCACCTGCGCGGAATGTGGCAACCCATTTCCTTTCACCGAACGCGAACAGGAGTACTATCAGGAACGGAACCTGACCCATCCGAAACGTTGCAAGCCTTGCCGCGACGCGCGTCGCACGAACTTTGGCGGGCCCAAGGGCGCAAGTGGAGAACGCCAAAGATTCGAGATCACGTGCGACCAGTGTGGCAAGACCGACTCGGTTCCCTTCAAGCCGTCGACAGGCAGACCGGTCCTTTGTGGTGATTGCTTCGGCGCTAACCGGGCGGCCCAACCGAGAACCTGAAGAGTCTCAGGGCCGCCTAAAAGATCAATCGTCACTTTGAGCAGAGTCGTCCGCAAGTACGCCGCGGGAACGCTTGTGTTACTTCAGCGGTGGGCTCGGATCACAACTATGAGTTATGAAACCATCCAATTGGAATGGCGCGGCGCGGTTGCTTTGCTTACCTTGAACCGTCCGCAGTTCTTGAACGCCTTAACGACTCAGGTTGCCGACGAGTTTCAGACGGCTGTTCAGGAAATTAGGGAAGGCGGCGCGCGCGCAGTGGTGTTGACTGGAGCGGGTCGAGCATTTTGCGCGGGCGGCGATCTGCGCGAGATGCAGCGGATGGCGACTCAGGAAGGAAAAGTGGAAGCGTTCTTTGACGAACCGTTACGCTTGCTCAATGAATGTATTCTGCTGATCCGACGTACGCCGCTGCCGTTCATTGCGGCCGTCAATGGTGCGGCTTCAGGCGGCGGGTGTAATTTGGCGCTCGCTTGCGATCTCGTGATCGCGGGAGAGGGCGCGCGTTTCAACCAGGCGTTCATCAAGATTGGACTCATTCCTGATTGCGGCGGTAGTTTCATTTTACCGAGGTTGGTGGGTTGGAAGCGGGCGGCTGAATTAATGATGACTGGGGAGGTAGTGACCGCCGCTGCAGCGCTCGAGATGGGAATGATCAACGCAGTCGTACCTGACGAGGAGTTGCTTGCGCGGGCGTTGGCCATGGCCGAGCAACTGGCCCAGGCCCCGACGGCGGCAATCGGTCGCATTAAAGAGTTGCTCGAGGCGAGCGCGACAAATAACTATGAAGCACAGTTGGAACTCGAACGAAAGGCACAAATCCAATCAGGACTAACAAAGGATTTTAAAGAAGGTGTCGCAGCCTTTATTGAGAAGCGCCCACCAAAGTTTGTGGGGGAATAAGTTTCTCAAACAGTTTTTCAAGGTTGCGAGCCGCTAGTCTAAACTGGCGGCTCTTTTGTTTCAGTTTCGAGTCTCGGGTTGCAGTACGGAATTTGTCTTTGCCTCAAAACTCGAAACTCGAAACTCTGCTTACCAATGGATTCATTAACTTATTTCCAACTCCTCCGCCGCAATCGAGCTTTCCGGCGACTCTGGTGGGGGCAGGTCATTTCCGAACTCGGCAATTGGTTCAATTTTCTCGCCGGGTTGGGATTGGTGCGGCTGGTATCGCACGCCGATCCGGCCGTGACGACCATCATGCTGCTGATGCGTTTGGTGCCCTTCACAGTTTTTGCACCACTCGCCGGCGCTTTTGTCGATCGCTGGTCGCGGCGCATGGTGATGATCGCGAGTGATCTGGCGCGCGTCGCCGTGGCGCTCGGATTTCTCCTGGTCCACCGGCCGGAAGACTTGTGGATCGCTTACCTGTGCACGGCGCTACTCTCGTTCTTCGGCGCGTTCTTCGAAGCGGCAAAGACCGCGGCCATGCCCAACATCACCGGCGAACGCGACCTGTTGGCTGGGAACGCGCTAATGTTTTCCTCGCGGTTTCTCTTGATGTCGCTTGGTGCCGCGCTCGGCGGTTGGACCGCGGCGACAGTCGGTTATCGCGCTGCCTTTCTCGTTAATGCCGTGTCGTTTCTCGGCTCGGCCTTATCGGTTTGGCTTATTCCCGAGCACGAGACAAAACAACTTGTGCCGGCCAGCGACGTGCTGCCGGCGCGGGAGAAGTCGAGCTATTGGTCGGACATTCGCGAGGGTTGGTCCTACATCATCAGTCACGCGCCGGTGGCGGTTATCCTGTTGGTGAACATTCTCTGGGCCAGCGGCGGCGGTGCCGGCAACCTGATCCTGGACCGGCTCGGCGGCGTCGTGTTCATGGGCCAACACGGAATCAGCGGCGACTCGGCCGTGGCGACGCTCTATTTCGCTGCCGGTCTCGGTCTCTTCCTGGGCATGATGATCGCGCGGCGACTCGGTTACTACTTCGAAGTCATCGGCAAGACCACTGCGTTCATCGGCTACAGCTTGTTCGTTCAGGGAGTCTTGTACGCCCTCATGGGACTGATGCCCAATCTGTGGCTGGCCTGCCTGTTTCTTTTTCTCGGACGAGTGGTGGTGGGCGCGGAATTTGGCGTGCAGGACACACTGTTGCTGCGTCTGGTGCCGGACAAGTTGCGCGGGCGTGTTTTGACTACGGACCGGGCGTCGGAACTACTCGTCTGGAGCCTCTCCACCTCGGTTGCGGGTTGGTCGTTACGGGCGATCTCGCCGCGCACCCTGACGATCATTGCGGGGTTACTTTCGGCGACGTCGGGTCTTGTTTGGCTGGGCTTGTTTGCTTCGGGAAGAGTCAGGCTGCCGCGCAAAGTAAAAACTTTGGAAAGAAAAAGGGCGGGCGTGAATGCCGAATGATTGTGGTCCAATAAAAAAGCGCGCCTTGCGAGCGCGCCCTTTATTTGCTTTTAAGCATCGGAACGAGAATGAATCAGCCGGCGTATGCGATCCGCGAAGAGTACATCGATTTTACGTGGCTCGATGAGAGCGGTCACTTCGCCCGCGCCCCAGATTGGGTGACTCATCGTCTGACCAGCGCGATAGGTACGCGTGCGATCATAGGGTTCGCTGTTAACTGATTTGGAACGGCCGCGCGTCAACTTGGCTCCATTGGAAAAAGAACCCCGCGTTCCGCACTTGGGACAGGTTACTCGCGAGATCAGTCCGCGCTTGGTGATTGACGCGACCACGTGGCCGCGTTCTTCCTGACACACGGCGCATAGCTTCTCCACGCGATCACCAATCGCGTAGGTCTGTTTTTCGATGACCGGCTTTTCGATTGTTTGCTTTTCTACAGTCTGCTTTTCCATAAACACCTTTCTGGCAATAGTGAACGGTAAATAGTGATTAGTTAATTAGTTGGTTGAAAATGGTTTTCGCTAGTCCGGTGAACAGCAGTTGGGGCGGTAAATACTTACTGATCACTATCTACTTACCTGGCTCGCTACCAGCGTGCTGGTGAGCGCGAAGAGGAAGCTCGAATAGAGGTGGCTTCGACGTACGGTAGCAGCGAAGGCTCGCGTTCGGGCGCGCTCAGTGCGCAGCTTCATCAGATTTTCAGGGCCCGCTCTCGTGCTATCGCAAACGCCGTAGCCATTAACTCAAGCGTGGCGCATCACCGTGACTGCAGGAGAGAAGGATTAACGACTGTAATAATGCACTATCTGGCGTATTCAGGCAAGTTGAGTGACCTCCGTTGGACCACCCATGGCAGGCAAAAGCTGCCGCAAATTGGGCTAGTTACATAACTATTACAACCGCGGGCGCTCGTGCTTGTTAGGATAAGTGCGCCGGTCAGCATCAAAGCTTTGACTGAATACTTTTCGCGGTGCGGAGTCTTGAATGGAAACGATAACGAGTAATATTAATAAGCGTGGCGCCATCAAATGGAATACGACCATTGCCATGATCATTTTTCACGGCTGCGCAGTCGCTGCGCTTTTCATGTTGAGTTGGAAGATAGTTCCGATCACTCTTGTGCTCTGGTGGATTTCCGGGAGCCTGGGAATCGGCATGGGTTTTCACCGCCTGTTAACACATCGCGGATACCAGACGCCGAAAGCGGTGGAATACTTTCTAACTTTTTGCGGTTTACTCGCCCTGGAAGGCGGCGCGATCAATTGGGTCGTGACGCATCGCATTCATCATGCCAGCACCGACAAGCCGGGCGACCCGCATACGCCGCGCGATGGTCGCTGGTGGGCACACATGGGCTGGATTCTCCGCGGCACCGCGCAGCAACACGAAGAGAGCGTGATGAAGCGTTACGCACCTGACCTGATGAGAGACAAAGTGCACGTGTTCATGAACAACTATTACTACGTGCCGCTAATTCTGAGTGGCGCCGTGTTGTTCGCGATCGGTGGCTGGTCGTTTCTGTTTGTCGGGGTCTTTCTGCGAGTCACCATCGGACTACACTTCACCTGGCTGGTTAACTCTGCGACTCACCTCTGGGGCACGCGCCGTTTTCAAACGACCGACGACTCGACGAATAGCTGGTGGGTGGCGCTGCTCTCCTTCGGTGAAGGTTGGCATAACAACCACCACGCGCATCCGCGTGCCGCGAAGCACGGCCTGACCTGGTATGAAGTGGACTTTAACTGGTATGGCATTCGTGCTCTAAAGTTTCTTGGCCTGGCGAAGGAAATCAGATTAATCAGCGCGGAGCAGATTGCGACCGCGAGGAATATCCAGCTGGCTGACTTGAAAAAAGCTGCGTAGGCGGAATATGCGAGTAGTAGGCAGTGAGCAGAGGAAACTTTGCTTGCTGCTTTTGCTTTTGTGCCCACTGCTCACTGCCCACCGATCACCGCTCGCTGCTACAATCCCGGCATGGCAGTTTCTGGACGCGGAAAGTCGATCGCCTTCTTCATTACGCTCGGCGCTTGTCTGGTGGCTTTGGCGATTGCGCTCAACGTCGGTTGGATCCTGCTCAACGCACGCGAAGTGGCGCTGCTCGTCTTTGGCATCATCTTCTTCCTCCTGATTATTACCGGCCTGGTCCTCAACACCACCTTTCTGATTCGCGAGATCCGACGCAACGAGCAACACGACGCCTTCATTAACGCAGTTACCCACGAATTAAAAACGCCGCTCGCTTCCATCCGGCTCTACCTTGAAACTCTAAAGAAGCGCGAGTTGCCGGAAGAAAAACGGCAGGAGTTCTACGATGTGATGCTCGCCGATAGCGACCGGCTCCTGCAAACTGTCGAACTGGTGCTGCGCGCGGGCCAGTCCGGACAGCGGCGGCGCAAACTTAACTTCCGGAAGATTGATATCGGTGAACTCGTACGCGAGTGCGTTGACCTGACGCGCCTGCGTTACAACCTGGGTCCGGCGGCCGTAAGTTTCGCCGAGTCGCTTAATGGCGAGCGACCGCAGGTGAAGGCTGATCCGGAAGAGTTACGCGCGGCTATTTCGAACCTGCTCGATAACGCCGTGAAATACTCCGTGAAGGAAGTTGAAGTCTCAGTCGAGGTGACGGTCGTTGACGGCAAGCAGGTGAGGGTACGCATCGCGGATCGTGGCATTGGTATTCCCGCGGCGCAGTTGAGGCGAATTTTCAGACGCTTCTATCGCGTGCCAGGGCGAATGATGTCGCGGATCAAGGGAACCGGTCTGGGATTGTTTATCGTGCGTTCGGTAATTGAAAAACACGGCGGTCGCGTGTTTGCGGAGAGCGAGGGCCGGGGGCGCGGCAGCAGATTTACCATCCAACTCCCGCGGCTGTAAGCGCAGCGGGAATCAGTTTGGTACCCAAAGAGTAAAGCAGTTCAGAGTTCAAACTTTAGTTTGCGTTTGACCGCTCGCAGCCTTAAGGGTGAACTTAATTGCCGGCCTCCAGCGGCAGAAAGTCCAGGATTGGAGTGACTCACAAGAGAGGCTGCAAACGATGACGGCTGTGTTGGTGGTAGAAGACGAGCAGCATCTGGCTGACGGACTGCGCTTCAATCTCGAAGCCGAAGGGTACTCCGTCAACATCGTCAGCGATGGCGAATCGGCTCTGGCTCTGTTTTTCGAAGCACACCAAAACTACGATGCACTCGTGCTCGATGTGATGTTGCCGGGCAAGGACGGTTTCACCGTCGCGGCCGAACTTCGCGCCGCGGGCTACTTCGTTCCCGTGTTGATGTTGACCGCGCGCGGCCGGCCGGAAGATGTTCTGCGCGGCTTCGAAGCCGGCGCCGACGATTATCTACCGAAGCCTTTTGAACTTTCCGTGCTCCTCGCGCGCTTGCATGCGTTGTTACGCCGGCGGCAATGGTTTCACCTGGACCAAACGCACGAACAAACGGAACAACTCGTCAGCGACGCAACCGCGAATGAGGCTAACCAGGACGCAGACCCGAAAGATGACGGGCGCGAGGAGTTTGCTTTTAAGGACCGCGTGATCGATTTTGGCAATCTGGAATTGCGCATGCCCGGACAAACGATCCGTTTGACGCTGATGGAAGCGCAGTTTTTACGTTACCTGGTGAAGCACGAAGGCAACGTGGTCTCGCGCAAGGCGATTCTGGAAGACGTCTGGGGGTTGAATGAAGACACCGACACGCGTGCAATCGATAATTTCATCGTGCGGCTACGCAAATACCTCGAGGACGATCCCACCAAGCCGGTACACTTGCTGACCGTCCGCGGCGTCGGCTACCGCTTCGTTATCGTCTAGCCGCGAGCGGTGACGATGGCGGCGCGCACGCCCAGCAGATCCGAAAAATCTTTCGAATAGATTGTGTCCACTTTGCGCACGCGACTGACGGCCTCGACCAACTCGTCAGTCGAGATAAAACCGTTTTCCGTGTGCGCGATGGCCCAGGCCGGCAAGTGCGCGGCGGTGTGCAGCAGGTCTTCAACCAGGGCGAGGTATTGTTGCTTGCTCTGCACGCGCGAGCCGAGTTTTCCCGCGCGCGCTTTTTCAAACTCCGGCCAGAAATCAGCGCCGCCCAGCAGCCACTCCTCGCGCCAGGCAAGCGGCTGCTGTTGTGCGCCCTTTGACTGGAGCGGGACCGGCAAACGCAGAAACATCAGATCGGTGTGGCGTCGCTCGGCGACGAACGTCCGCGCGTCCTGGTTGGTCGCTTTGCTGCGCAGCGAGTTGCCGAATGGTAACGCAAGCGTTTCCGCAAACTGCCGAAAGATGCGCGAAAGCGACAAAGGCTCACGCAGGTGGCGGCTATCTGCGTCAAACGAAAGTACGTAGTCGCCCACCATCATGCCGAGGGTCAAGGCAAGCGCGCGTTTGTACTCCGTCAGTTTTTCGGAATTGAAGCGCACGGTATCAAACCACCAGGCGTCGGTTTCGTTGAACCAATGCAAGAGCGCGGGGTTGTCAAGCCGCTCGCGTGGGACGTAAGCATCATCAACTACCGACTCGATCTCCTCCTCGCTTAAGCGTTCGGAATCATTTTCAATCAGCGCGATTGATTTTGTGTGCGCCCAGAGCAGCGGATCGTTAGCAGCCACGCGCACTTCCCAGCGCTTAAGTTCCGCGCCCAGGGTTGGTTCGCCGGTGAAGGGAAGCGCTACTGAAGCAAACTGCAAGCGGCGCAACACGCTGAGTTCGAAATTCAACCAGCCATTCGGAAACGTTGCCGTGTCAGTCATGATGTCTAACCGTCTGTCGGGGCGACCACGGAGGGACGCCGCTACAATTACTTGGTGAACGATGAAAAGATTGTCCAGTTGTCGTCGACGCTGGGCGCTGGGATTAGGGGTTCGTCCCCGGTCTTCGCAAACGACTTCAATTCCGCCAGGTTCGGCAGCGCCAGGAAAGCAGTGACTACGGCGGGGTCGAATTCAATCGCGGCGCGCTCGATTATTTGCTCCCTCGCTTGCGTCTCGGTAAACGCCGGACGGAACGGTCGCGCATCCGTTAGCGCAGCATACGAATCCGCCAAACGGAGAATTCTGGCGGCGAGCGGAATCTCATTTTGCCGCAGCGCGTCCGGATAGCCGCCGCCATTCCACCACTCGTGATGCCAGCGTACCAGCAGTTGGACCGCGCGGTCGGCACTCGCGCGCGCGGCCTCCTGCTCGCCTATCACCGGATGCCTGGCCAGGTCGACTCGTTCTTCAGGCGTTAATGGACCGGCCCGCTGGAGGTAGTCGCGCTCCATCGCCACTTCGCCGAGGTCGTGCATGTAAGCCGCGGTGCGCAGGGCCTTACGATCGTGGGCAGCAAGGTGAAACATCTCAGCGAGTGCATCGGCGATTTTTGCGATGCGGACCGCGTGCGGGTTGGCATACTGCTCGAAGCGATCAGCCGCGGACGCTAGTTGCACGTAGGCGTCGTGTGCGGCGCGATTGTTTTGGGTAAGCTCACGTGTTGGCATGTCGTCTTTGGTTTTGTTCGGGACGGGCTTAATTGCATCCGGTCGCTAGCCCTCCGGTTCTGAACTGGGCCGCTATCCCACCTTGCGAGACTTTTCCAGTTTGCGCAAGAGCGCGTGTGCGTTTTGGTTGTTCGCATCCAAGGTCAACGCTCGCTCCACTTCGGTTTTCGCGCGGCGATGAAATTTTAACTCGAAATATAGTTCCGCCAGCATAACGCGAAAAGGGGCGCTACCCGGTTCGATTTTCACTGCGGTCTGGAGTTCATTTTCGGCGAGCCGTCGCGTCTGCTCGTTTGCGGCCAGCGCGCGCCCATAGTGAGCGCGATAACGCGCTTCTTGCGGCGCGGCCCGCGCAGCGGCGGCGAGATGTGTCATGGCGGCTGCGACGCGACCTTGCTGCAGCGCCCCGACGCCCTCGCGAAAATTATACTCGGCGCGGTTGCTTTCGTTTTCAGGCGCGTCAGTGTCGAAATCAACTTCAGCGTCCGGCAGGGAATCAGCCGGCTCCGGTTTCGGAGCAGACTCGGAAAAGAGTCGAGACCGCTCCAGGCTTTGGTCGTACGCTGCTCGCGCGTTGGGGTCGGTCAAGGTTTCGTAGCCCTGCGTAATTCGAGCGAAGGCCGAGCTCAACTCTGTATGAAGCGCCGTGCCGGAGCGCAGGTGAAAACGATCCGGGTGATAGACGCGAGCCAGCGCGTAGTACGCTTCTTTAATTTCGTTGGACTGCGTCGTGGTGGGGAGCTCGAAAACTTCATAATAGTTTGTCGCCTGTTTAATACGACGCAGAAACGTTTCCAGCGTTTCCTCTTCAGCGCTCACTGAAGTCCAACGGTTATCGTTCGGAGTCCCTGGGACGGCAGCTGGCTCAGTAACCACGGGACGCGCGGTCTCAGTCTGCCTGGCAGCATCGGTACGAAAAGCGTTTTGCCAATGCTCACGCATCACGAGGCCCGCAAGGGCCAGTCCGTAAATCACACGGTAGGCGTCAAGCTCGCGGAGGCCGCTCAACGTGATCAGCTCGGCCAGTTTGGTTGGCTGATCGAGCCGCGAAAGCAGGAAACTCTCAGCGGGTTGCAGGTTACTTTCGCGCGAAACTTCAGCGGTCCGCGAGATTTTTTCGTTCGGATTCCGAAGACGTCCGGCCACAAACTGCAGCGGCATGCGGCGCGCTGCTTCCAGCAGTAAATTCGGAATGTCGATGGTTACCTGGGAGGGATCGTCGAGACGGGCGCGTTCATTAAACTCCCAACTTCCCTCCGTCAGTAAAAGTGCGACGCGCAATACATCAGTGACCAGACCCTGCAGCAGAGTATTCAGATCTTTTCTGCTGACTCGTTTGCTGTCCACTAAAAGGGCTGCGAGTGCCAAGTCAGATAAATCGGTATCCAAACCGGCAAGCTCATGAGTCGGAAGTAGTCCGCGACTGTTGAGGTATTCACGCAGACGCAAGGTGCGCAAATTCGCAGCGGCGAAAACTATTCGACCCTGTTCAAAATAAACGGCGGCTTGCATCCGTTCACGCTCGAGGCGCAACGCGCCGGAGAAACCCTTGGAAGAAATTTCGCGAATGAGTTCGGCGAGCGGTTGTTCGGTAAGTTTTCCCTTCATCAGATTCTGTTCTTGATGCTGCCGTCCAAAAAATACTGACCCAACCGGTAGCAACGGATGCCAGTACTCGAGTCGATCTCGTGATCACGATCAGGTTGCTACCGCTACCTGTTCTGTAAGCTTCGCGACTGCATGATAGCGCACGGTTTAGTTAAAAAAGAAGCACGACTTTGACACCCGTTAGGTGCAGTCTTATATTGAACTTCCCAAAACAATTTATTCGCGCCCAGCAGTGGTCCCCGGCCAGTCTGGCCCGCGGCCCTTTGGTTCAGCCATTAATATGAGAGAAATCTCCGCAAGCGAAAATCCCAGCGCCGTCGAGCCGTCAGACGATCAGCGCGTGGCGCACCTGATCCAACAACTAAAGCTGCGTACGGTAGAACTGGAGGAAGCAAACCGCGAACTGCGCCACGTTTCGCACTACCGTTCGCTTTTTCTGGCAAGAATGTCGCACGAGTTGCGCACCCCTTTAACCTCGATCCTGGGCTTCACGGAAATCATGTTGGATCAGGAGAAATTGACGGAGGCGCAACAGCGGTTCTGCGAGAAGATTCAAAACTCCGGCCTGCAGTTGCTGGCCAGTCTAAACCAGCTGGTCGACTTGTCGCGCTTGGAAGTCGGACCGACGGAACTATTCTTACAGGAGTTCTCGTTGCCGGACATTTTGCGCGAGACGTGCGCCGCTTTGAAGCGCCAGGCGCAGAAGCGCGACATAACTATTGAATGCAACTCGCCGGAGGGTGCGGCGATTGTTTGCGATCAGGGACGTCTGCGCCAGGCGCTTTACACGTTCTGTTCGTGGGCGGTGAGCCGCAGTCCGGAAGGCCAAACCGTTACGATCGATGCCAAGGTGACAGACGGAATATTGAGCGTGCAAATTAATGATGCAGGGGAGCCGATTAAAGATATGCTGCGCGTGTTTGATCCGGTGGAGACGCCGCGCGCCGGCAAAACCGATCTCAACGAGCTCGGGATTATCATCGGCCGGCGCCTGGTTGAAGTCTTGAAAGGTACGGTCAATCTTCAGAACCGCGAGCCGATCGGCTTACGAATCATGATTCAAGTGCCGGCAGCTCCGCATGCCTGGGGCAATGGTTAAGCGGAGCCAAAATACCCACGCAGTTAACGCGACTGTCACCAATTCCCCGAGAGTCCAGTAACAAAAAAAGTCGTAACCCCCATGACTGAGATCGTAATTCGCGAATGCCAGGCAATTGACGAATTGGACAGCTGCGTAAGACTCCAGCGTGAAGCTTTTGGACTTCCCGATCTCGAAATCTCTCCGCGTCGTCACCTAATCGTTTCCGCACAAGCAGGCGGCTGGACTCTCGGCGCATTCTTGGCGACTGGAGACGACTCGCCACTCGTCGGCTTTGTGCATCACCTGGCCGCCGTTCGGGGCGCGGAGATATTTGGTTACTCCCACATGATGGCGGTCGCCGCCGAGTACCAAAACCAGGGAGTCGGCGCCCAACTAAAATGGAGTCAGAGAGCGCGTGCGCTGCAGGAAGGTCGGAGTTTCATCAAGTGGACCTGGGACCCGATGCAGGCTCGCAACGCCCATTTCAATTTGAACCGCCTGGGAGTGACCGTTTCGACTTACGCGGAAAACTTTTACGGGTCTGATTACGCCACGAGTCCGGCCTTGCGTGACGTCGCTCCGGCCGGAATCGATAGCGATCGGCTATTTGCCCACTGGCACCTTCGCTCGCCGCGCGTGAACGATTTAGCAAAAGGCATTACGGCGGATCAAACTTTTGGCGAGCCGGCAGCGGTCGTCAAAATTCCGGCTGACTGGACCACGCTTTGCCGCGAGCAACCAGCGCGAGCCAGGCTGGAACTGTTACGCGTACGCAACGAATTTCAGAACGCGTTTGCGTCGGGACTGGTCGCGGCGGGTTTCGCTCGCGACGCCGCGCCGCGCTACCTACTTTACGAGCCAAAAGTCTTTGGGTGACGGTTAAGAGCAATGACGTTCACTCGGTTCGATCGCTACGTAGATCGCCACTCGCGCAACTTCGTCGAGCGGTTGCAGGCTCTTTGTCGCATGCCTTCGGTGGCCGCGCGCGGTACCGGCATGCGCGCGATCGCCGAGACGGTGGAACTGATGATGCAACGCGTCGGTATCGGCACGCGCTCGTTTCGCATCGGTAGTGGTTATCCGATCATCTACGGCGAGTGCGGCGTTGACCCGCGGAGTTTTGTTGTCTATGGCCACTACGACGTGCAGCCGGTGGGCCACCTTTCCGAGTGGTCCTATGGTCCCTTCGCGGCGACGATCGTCGACGGCAAACTTTTCGCGCGCGGTGCGGCTAATAGCAAGGGCGACCTCGCGGCCAGACTTGCCGCCGTGGAAACTTATCAGAAGACATTTGGGAAACTGCCCGTCTCCCTGCGGTTCCTGGTCGACGGGGAAGACGGCCTGGGCAGTCCGAGTCTCTATCGCTTTGCCGCGGAACACCCGGAGTTGCTGGCCGCGCAAGGCTGCATCTGGGATGAAGGTTACAAGGATACGCAGGAACGCCCGGTGATCAGTCTGGGCTTTAAGGGAATTCAGTTTCTGGAGTTACGGGCCCACGGCGCGCGTACGGATCTTCACTCCAAGTGGGGCGCGATCGTGCCTAATCCCGCGTGGCGTTTGGTGCAAGCGCTGGCGACGATCACGTCGCCAAAAGGCGTGATCACGATTGACGGGTTTTCCTCCCACGTCGCGCCGATCAGCGCGGAGGACAAAGAGGCCCTGGCGGGTATCGAATTGGACGAAGCAGGTTTGAAGCGCGAGTTTCGCATCGGCGGCTGGGTGCGTTCGTTAAAAGGACCGGCCCTCGTGAAGGAACATATCTTTGGCCCTACCTGTACGATCTGCGGTATTCAAACCGGGCATACCGAGGCGGGTGTGAAGACCGTGCTTCCGAGTAGCGCGCTGGCGCGACTCGACTTTCGCATCGTCCCCGATCTAACGCCACAGTTGGTGCTGGAGTTACTGCGCGAACATCTCGATGTTCGCGGGTTTAAAGATATCGAGATTATCGAACTTGGTAACGCTCCGCTGGCGAAGTCGCCCGCAAGTTCCGCGGTGGCCCAGGCTGTGATCGGATCAGCGGCGGAGGTTTATGGCGTGGCGCCGCTGGTTTACCCGATGGATCCTTCGAGTGGTCCAGTGGGCGCTGTGTGTGGCGCATCGTCGCCGCCCACGCCGGTAGCATCGTTCGGCATCAGCTACGCCGGATCGAACCCGCATGGTCCCGACGAAAATATTCGCGTTGACGATTTTTTGCAGAGCATCAAGTTTATCGGGCGAGTGATTCATCGCCTGGGCGAAACGAAAGCGAAAACAAGTGGGGCAAATAAGCTAATTGTTGGCCGCGAGGCGCGTGTGTCCGGCGCGCACAATTGAAAAGCATTGCCGGGAGGATCTGTTGGCAAAGGTCGCATCAGTCGTACGGGAAATTGAGCAACTGCGAGAAGAGATTCGGCGGCACGAGGATTTGTATTACGTGCGCGACGATCCCGAGATCTCTGACGCGGAATATGACGCTCTGCTCGCGCGCCTGCAACAACTCGAGCAGCAGGACCCCGACCAAATCACGCCCGACAGTCCCACGC
This sequence comes from Pyrinomonadaceae bacterium, assembly GCA_030840675.1. Taxonomy (GTDB): domain Bacteria; phylum Acidobacteriota; class Blastocatellia; order Pyrinomonadales; family Pyrinomonadaceae; genus PSRF01. The sequence continues at coordinate 15,847 of JAVEEA010000111.1, read as the reverse complement.
AACGAGTCGGGGGACGACCAGCCGCGGGTTTTGCTGAGGTGGTGCATCGCCGGCCGATGCTTTCGCTCGACAACAGCTACAACCTGGACGAGTTGCGCGCTTTCGACCAACGCTGCCAACGGCTGGCAGAGGGAAAGAGCGTCGCGTACGTCGCAGAGTTGAAGATCGACGGCCTGTCGTTGTCGCTTCACTACGAGCATGATCTGCTGGTGCGCGGAGTGACGCGCGGCGACGGACGGATCGGTGAAGACGTGACCCTGAACGCGCGCACGATTCGAAGTATCCCACTCAAGCTACGTAGTGATGCGAGCGCCGCGAAAAGAGGGAAAGCTGAGATTTCAGAATCCAAATCCGGGACTGCAAAGCTGAGATCCGAGATTTCCCAACTGGAAGTACGCGGCGAAGCGTTCATTCCGCGTAAAGTCTTTGAGCGCATCAACGCCGAGCGCGAAGAACAGGATGAGCCGCGCTTCGCCAATCCCCGCAACGCTGCCGCCGGCACGATCCGCCAACTCGACCCAAAAATTGTGCACCGTCGCAAGCTCGAGATGTTTGCTTACGATGTCCTTTCCGGGGAGCGCAAACCCTTCGCTACCCATTGGGAAGCGCTCAACTGGTTGGAGAGCGCCGGCTTCAAGGTCAGCCCTGAGCGCAAGCTGTGCACATCAATCGAAGCGGTGATCGAGTTTGCTGGTTTGATTGAAGCCAAGCGAGACGAGCTGGACTATGAAATCGACGGACTGGTCGTCAAGGTGAATTCCACCGCGCAACAGGACGAGTTCGGCACGACCAGCAAAGCGCCGCGCTGGGCCATCGCTTATAAATACGCGGCGCGACAAGCAACCACTCAAGTTGTGGACATCGTAGTCCAGGTCGGTCGAACAGGCGCGCTTACTCCGGTCGCCAACCTCGAGCCGGTCAGCCTGGCGGGGACCACCGTCGCGCGCGCGACCCTACATAACGCCGACGAGGTGAAGCGACTGGGCGTGCGTATCGGCGATTGGGTGTTGATTGAAAAAGGCGGGGATGTGATCCCCAAGGTCTTGAAAGTGATCGAGTCGAAACGGACCGGGAAAGAGAGGTCGTTTCGCATGCCGAGGAAGTGTCCCGTCTGTGGTGGCGAGATTTCCAAGCCCGAAGGCGAAGTCGTTTCCCGCTGCATCGCTGCTGACTGCTCCGCGCAACTCAAAGGGCGTTTGCTCCACTTTGCTTCGCGCCGCGCGTTGCGCATCGAGGGACTGGGCGAGTCGCTGGTCGATCAACTCCTCAGCAGTGGAAAAGTTCGCGACGCGGGCGACCTGTATAGTTTGACCCTCGCGGACATCACCAGCCTGGAACGGATGGCCGCGAAGTCAGCGGAAAATTTGCTGGCACAGATTGAGGCGAGCAAACAGCGCGAACTGGCAAATCTGATTTATGCGTTGGGCTTGCGTCATGTCGGCGATCGCACCGCTACAATTTTGGCGAAGCAGTTTGGCTCGCTAGACGCGTTGGGCAGAGCAACAGTCGAGCAATTGGACGATGTACCGGAGATTGGCTTGACGGTGGCGCAGAGTGTGCGCGATTGGTTCGACGACGCGGGCAACATAGAGTTGTGCCGGCGCCTGGCAGCCGCGGGCGTTCAGACTAAGATGGTCCAGACCAGCGCCTCTGGCGACGATAGTTTGGCCGGCAAGACTTTTGTGCTCACCGGAACTTTGACCGCATTCACGCGCGAGGAAGCGCGCGCGGCAATCGAGCGTCGCGGCGGGCGCGTGAGTTCGTCGGTGAGTAAGAAAACGAATTACGTGGTGGCCGGCGACGAAGCCGGTTCTAAACTCGACAAAGCCACGGAACTGGGGGTGGCCGTGCTGGACGAGGCCGCGTTTAGTCAGTTGTTAGGTTAATATCGTTTATGTCAGCAATCATTTAATTCAGGAGACTCGATGTCAGCCACAGTAAACAAGGACGAAAAACTCGAATTGCTCTACACGCTTTTTTGCGACGACGTAAGGCTCGAAGTGGGGAACAAGCTTTCCTTCATGGGTGTCTTTCAAAACATCATGGTGCAACAGTTGCCGGTTTCGCTGATCAAATTTGCGGTCGTCAATCACTGGCGGGGAGAAGGCACGCACCTTTCCGAAGTCAGAATTCTGACGCCGGATCGCCAGCACCCGGTGGTTGTTTCGCAGCCGACCAGCTTCGAGATCACTCCGGGTGGCTTTGCCGATAACATCAGTTTTTTTGTAAATATCACTTTTCCCACGGCCGGTCACTATTGGGTGCAGACGCTCGTTGATTCAAATCTGTTTGACGAGCAACAACTGATCGTCTCTGACGGGCGTGAGGCGCAAACGGACGATTCTTCCCAGGCAGTTAACTAGCGAGAGAACGACTGACATTGTTGGCCGTCCATTTTCGAACCGGAAAATTTATTTCGAAAAGTAGGACAGGCGGGAATGCCTGCCGCTAGTATTCAATCCCGTAGAGTTTGATCTTCGAGTTTAGCGTTGTGGGCTTGATGCGCAATAAACGAGCCGCCCGCGCCTGATGTCCGCCGGTCTGGTCCAGCGCCAACCTGATCAGTCCGGTTTCAAAGCGCTCGACCTCACCATAAAAATCAATTCCATCGCAGAAGTTGAGCGAGCGCAAGCGATTTGATTCGTCAGTGAACGCCTTATCGCGCGCAAGTATTTCTGTTTCTCTCAGCAGCATATCAGCCAGATCCAACAGGCGGCTCACACGGTTGTTCGGCGCACGTGCAGCTATCTTGAGTGGGGGTGTTGCTGACCCGTTCACTGTTTTTGCGCGGTTGTTAGAGACTTGTTCCGGGGCGGATTCACGGGTTAATTCGACGGTTTCAGCTCGTTCAGCGTTCATTTATAGACGCCCCTTTCAGTTCCCAGGTGCTAGTTGTACGAACAGATGAAGGCGATGTTCCGCCCCGCGAGTGACAGCGTTGCTTAATAGACGCGCGAGCAAGGTCGCGGTTCCAAATTTACACAAAAAAGCGGGCCCTTGTTACAGGACCCGCTTTTTGATTGCTCAGATTTGGTGCGGATGAGAGGACTTGAACCTCCACGATGTCACCATCACAGGCTTCTGAGACCTGCGCGTCTGCCAGTTCCGCCACATCCGCATGTGTAAATTCATTATGCGAACGAGATGGAGCAGTGTCAAGAATGGCTGGCGTAGCGACTACCGCAGCGGACTCACGAAACGCTTACTGATTACGACGGACACGTCGCACGCGGTTACGCCACGAATAATTGTTGTCTTGGCGATTACGGTTTCTCACTACGTAGCCGACTCGATTAGCGCGTGGTCCACGATTATCCCAACGTCCGTCGCGCGCGTCGTGGCAGTTGCGAAACTTACCGCATTTTCGATCATGCTTTGACAGCTTGGTCCGTTGCCAGCCGAAATTGCTGTCGTTGTTCTTGTCCCGGCCGCGACCTCGCCCCTGGCCCAACGCAGTTGCGGGCAAGGCTGTTGCCAACAGCAGGCCCAGCACGATAATCGCGAAAAAGCTTTGTCGTCTCTGTTGCTTCATAAAATTTCCTCCGTATTTTGGCTAACACTTCACTTATTTGGCATACAAAAAAGCCAGCTTAGCGCCCGTCCTGTGAAAAACGTAACAATCACTGTGCCATCTAAGCAGGACACGACGAAAGCTCGACGTTACGCTTCGAGCGCGGCTTCAACCTGCGCGCCCGCGGCAATGGATTACAACGCGATTTGCAGGCATTATCAGATGCGGCGTCTGATTCGATCTGCTAAGGTAGGCGCGCGGGAGTGGCGAGCAGCTAGTTATATAGTTTCATTTCGATTGCCTAATTTTCTAGTCTTTTTGCAAATGGCCGAAAAAGCATTCGCGGGTGAGACTCTGAGCGAACGGTTCGCGGACGTTCGCCGCCGTATCGCAGCAGCTGCCAGCAATAGTGATCGGTCGCCCAAAGACATCACTCTCATCGCCATCAGCAAGACTCATCCGACCGAAACCTTACGCGCCGCCATTGCTGCCGGTGTTACCGAACTGGGTGAGAACCGGATCCAGGAAGCGGAAGAAAAAATACTCGAACTCGGACGCCAGGCGGCCCGCTGGCATCTGGTCGGCCACCTGCAAACAAATAAGGCGCGCCGAGCAGTCACACTCTTCGACTGCATTCACTCGCTCGACTCCCGAGCATTGGCGGAGCGTCTCGACCGGCTATGTATCGAGGAGGGAAGAGCAGAGTTGCCGGTGTTGATTCAGATTAATTTTGCGGGAGAGAAGAGTAAGACCGGCATCGATCCGCGCGAGTTGCCGGAGTTACTGAAAGCGACGGCCGACTGCGAACGCTTGCGTTTGATCGGTTTGATGACCTTGCCGCCCTACTTTGAAAACCCCGATTGCGTGCGACCTTTTTTCGTCGCGCTCCGCAACCTGCGCGATCGGCTGCAGAGTCAGGGCAACTTCGGCGAACGCTCCGGCGATCTCTCGATGGGTATGAGCCATGATTTTGAAGTCGCCATCGCCGAGGGTGCCACGATGGTGCGAGTGGGCACGGCGATTTTTGGGGAACGCAGCCCGGCTATTTAAGGCAGGACCGTTGACACCCAGCACAGTTAGGCAGCACTCCTTATGATCGTGCTCGAAAGAGTTTATTGGTTGGTCACTAACGCGATCACCGCGGTGATTGTGGCCGTGCTCGTCTTAGTAGTGCTGCGGATGATCGCGAACCGGGCGGACCTCAACCCCTTCGGCTGGGCCGCACGCACAATTCGCCGGTTGACTGATCCGCTGATTATGCCGGTGCGACGCGCGCTGGTAGGTTTCGGGGTAGACGCGAAGTTCGCGCCGCTGGTCACCATTCTGATTACGATTCTATTGGGCTGGTTTTCGTGGCAACTGGTCGCAAGCATCGTTAATACAATCGCGGGAGTTTTGCTGAGCGCCCTGGCGCACGCGGTGGTGCCGATCATCGGTTATGTGCTCTACGGACTGCTGGGCTTGTACAGTCTGCTTATTTTTATTCGCATAATCTTCTCGTGGGTCATGGTCAGTTACACGAATCGCATAATGCGTTTCCTCGTGAACGCCACCGATCCGCTGCTTTTGCCCCTGCGTCGTTTTGTGCCACCCGTGGGAGCGTTCGACTTCTCTCCGATCGTCGCCTTCATCATCATCTGGCTGTTTCAGGGGGCGGTTAGAGGTACGCTCCTGCATGGTTGGCCGACAGTGTTTTTCGTTTGAGGTACTCGGCAGTCGGGCGAATTGAATTGCTATGTGACTCTGGGCCGGATGATGATCGACTACTCCGAAAAGAATGGCCGGCTGATTTTCAAAGTGAGGGTTGTTCCGCGCGCTTCCCGTAGTGAACTTATGGGCGAACACGATGGCGCCTTGCGGGTGCGACTGGCAGCGCCGCCAGTCGCTGGAGCGGCGAATGAAGCACTGGTGCGACTACTCGCGCGCGCCTTCAATGTGGCGCGGGCGGCAGTTGAGATTTCCGCGGGACAGACATCTAAACTTAAACAAGTGTCAGTGAACGGCGTTGCACCTGAAACCTTGCTGCTGCTCAGCCGAGTGAAAGAGAAGTTGGTTCGAGTCTCGTCTCTTCGTTAGCGGTCTCCCCGGCGCCGGCTGGGGCCGAGGTTAATTCGCGGGTAATCCTGTGATATATTCCCCGCTCTGCAAATCACGCTCATTTAGAAGGATCGCAGCCAAATGTCGGGACATTCGAAGTGGCATAGTATTAAACACAAAAAGGGCGCGCTCGACGCCAAGCGCGGCAAACTGTTTACCAAGTTCATCAAGGAAATCACCGTTGCGGCGCGCTCCGGCGGCGGCGATCCCGAGGGTAACGCCCGCTTGCGCAAGGCCATCCTCGACGCCAAAGCCGGCAACATGCCCAACGAAACGATTGAACGCGCGGTTCGTCGCGGCACTGGCGAAGAAGAAGGTGTGAACTACGAGGAGATAACTTACGAAGGCTACGGTCCGGGCGGCGCGGCATTGCTGATCGAGTCGATGACTGACAACCGCAATCGCACGGTCGCCGAAATTCGCCATGCGTTTTCCAAGAACGGCGGAAACCTCGCCGCGGCCGGTGCAGTCGCGTGGATGTTTGAGAAGAAGGGTTACATCGTCGTTCCCAAGAGTGTGAAGTCTGAGGAAGAGTTGTTTGAAATTGTGACTGACGCAGGTGCTGAGGACTTGCGTGACGACGAGGAAAATTTCGAAGTGATCACTGCGCCAGCGGATTTCGATGCCGTGCTCGAAGCGCTGAAGAAAGCGGGAGTAGAACCGCAAGTTGCGGAAGTTGAAATGGTACCCAAGGAGTACAAGAAACTTGAAGGGGCCGAAGCGCGCCAGATGTTGAAACTAATGGAAGTGCTCGAAGACCACGACGACGTACAGAAAGTTTCCGCCAACTTCGACATCAGCGAAGCCGACATGGCCGCCGCATAAGCAAGGAGCGCGAGCGTCCTCCGCCCGCAGAATGAGCGCGCAGCGCGAACAGTTTCTTATCGTTTCCCTAATTCTTCTTTCGCATTCTCGCCGCACCTTCGGGAATTGAATCCGTCATCTTTGCTTCGTGCTTCTCCTTTTGCCGCGCTGTGGGATTCATTTGCGCTCGCGCGGTCACAGCCTTGTCCATACGCAGATTTTTCTTGCCCTTGTCCTCGCCGTCTTTCTTGTTTCGATCCTTGTCTGACATAACAATCTCCTTCGCTTCATTATCCAGTAGTATGCTGTTTACCGTCCGCCGTTTTCTCCTCGGCTACTTTTTCCCACACAGCCAAGTCGCTGTTCGCCGGCCCCTGGATGACTTTGCCGCGTGCCTCGTAACGCGAACCATGACAGGGACAGTCCCAGGTGTTCTCCGCGGAATTCCAGTTGACGATGCAACCGAGGTGGGGACAGACGGCTGAGAGTTCGCATAGTTCGCCTGTAGGAGCGCGATAAGCGGCCACCTTGCTCAGCCCGCGAGAAATGATTGCACCCGCGCCCGGCTTGATCTCATCCACAGAATCAACATCGCCGGCTACGATCAAATCCGCGTACTGAGCGGCGACATTCAGGTTCTCCCTGGCAAACTCCGGCAGGGCCTTCAAGGTAATGCGCGCCGGATCGTAAATCTTTTCCCAGTCGTTTTGGCGGCCCATGACTAGATCAGTCAGCAACATGCCGGCGATCGTTCCGTGCGTCATGCCGTTGCCGGAATCACCGGTGGCAATGAAAACATTTTTTGCGTCCATGGGATTCCTGCCGATGAAAGCAAGCCCGTCAATCGGTTCCATCACTTCACCGGACCAGCGATACTCAATGCCTTCCACCATCGGAAAGCGATAACGCGTCCAACGTTCGAGTGCAGCGTAGCGCTTGTTGGCGTCGTCCTGCTGTCCGGTTTTATGGTCCTCACCACCCACGATCAAAACGTCGTAAGCCGCGGCGCCTGCGCCGATGGTTTCCAGTCGCAGGTAGTGATAGGGATCCGGAGTGTCCCAATAGAGCCCGCGCGGAACGGAGCCACGCGGAATTCGTGCGCCAATCACATAGGTCTGATACGCCGCTTGTTTAGTATGGATCGTGAGCAGATCGTTGACCGGCGTGTTGGTAGCAACGACGACTGAGCCGGCAGTGACGACCCCACCGCCCGTGGTGTCCACGCGCGCTTGTTTGCCACCCTCGATTTCCTTCGCATGAGTTTGGGTGTAGATGCGGCCGCCACTTTTCTTGATGGCCTGGGCCAGGCCGCGCAAATATTTCAGCGGATGAAATTGCGCCTGACGCGGAAACCTCAGCGCTGCTCCGGTGTCGTAGGAATCCCAGGGCACGCGTTCGACTTTTTCGATCTCGGTCAATCCCGCTTTGTGTGCGGCCGCCAACTCGTCGTCGAGAATCTGTTTCGATTCGCGCGGCGGCACAAACAGGTAACCATCGAGCCGTTCGAATTCGCAGTCAATATCTTCCGCCGCGACAATCGCTTCTATCTGATCGATGGCAGCCGTATGGCTCTCGGCGGCGAGTCGCGTCACCTCTTCACCGTGGAGGCGTTCGAGCTCGAAATAGCGATCGTCAAGGGCGTTGACGAGATGCGCGGTTGTCCTTGCGGTCATGCCGCCGCCGATTGGTCCATCGTCAACGACCACCACGGACTTACCGGCGCGGGTCAACAGATACGCGGTCGATAGTCCAGCAATGCCCGCGCCCACAATGCACACCTCAGTGCTGGTCCTTTCCGTTAGCTGCGACTCCGCGGGAATTTTCTCGGTGTCCATCCAAACAGATCGGCTTTGTTCAAAACTCTTCTTCATCGAAACTCCCTCTGTAGTCTAACGGTACAAACCTGCGCGGCGAGCGTTCCTTAACCACCCGCATCGCATTTCAGCTATAGGGAATCGGTAACAACAAAGCTCCCGTAGCAAGCAAAGTGCCGTTTCCGTTCGCGGGCGAGGGGCGCCCGCGCTCCCAGGAGTTCAAGCTTGCGCCGGAGCTCGCGGGCGAGGGCGCCCGCGCTCCCAGGAGTTCAAGCTTGCGCCGGAGAGGCGCGGGCGAGGGCGGCCGCGCTCCCAGGAGTTGAATTAGTTGACAAGCGACGGTCTGCGCGCTAACGTGCTGCCTCGGATCGTTCGTTACGAAACTTAAATGGTTATGAATCAACCAACCAACAGCAACCTGTTCGCTTATTATTATTGGTGGCTCTCCAGGGAGCGAGCGGCAGGTGAAACTGTTCCGGGCGGCGTACATTGATCTAGCAGGTTTCGCGAACAGCAGTTTTGAACCGGCCACTTTCTCTGACGCGAGAGGTGGCCGGTTTTTTTTGTTTCTGCGTAAAGCAAACTGTTAGTTTGCGCTTAGTTTTCTGCGGTGAGAATGAGACCCCTGTATCGGCAGCAAACTAACAGTTTGCTTTACGAGGGAGTGGAAGAAGCAAACTAACAGTTTGCTTTACGAGGGAGTGAGGTTTTTCAGTATGCTGGTTGATGAAGAGAAGGCGTTATTGTCCGACCATGCGGACATGCGTGCCGTGGCAGCGGAAAATACGACCCCGGACCGAAACCGGGTCGTACAACTCAGTCCCGACCATCCGGGGTTTCGAGATGCGGACTACCGCGCGCGGCGCAATCGCATCGCTCAGCTCGCTCTCAGTTATCGAGCGGGAGAGCCGCTTCCCGATGCGCCCTATTCAAGTGAAGAACACGAAGTGTGGCGCGCGGTTTGGCTGGCACTCGGGCCCGCGCACATGGACCATGCCTGCGCCGAATACTTGAGTTGCGTACAGCAGCTGGCGTTCGCGCCCGATCGCATTCCGCAGTTGCGAGAGGTTAACGAAAAGGTACAGGCATTGAGCGGCTTCCGGTTGGAGCCAGTTGCCGGACTGGTTGAGCCTCGCGTTTTTCTCGAGTCGCTCGCTACCGGCACGTTTCTCTGCACGCAGTACATTCGGCATCACTCGACGCCCCTCTACACGCCCGAACCGGATGTGGTCCACGAGATTGTTGGTCACGCCGTAACGCTGGCGAGTCCGCGGCTCGCTGAGTTGAATCGGCTGTTCGGCAAAGCCGTCAAACGCACTTCATCGCTGGCCGAGGTGAACCGCTTGTCGCGCGTTTACTGGTTCACGATTGAGTTCGGCGTGCTGCGCGAAAATGGCGCGTTGAAAGCCTACGGCACCGGACTGCTTTCGTCAGCCGGCGAATTGGAGGCGATGCACCGCGCCGAGTTGCGGCCGCTGGACCTGCAGAAAGCTGCGCGTCACGAATACGACCCGACACGTTATCAACCCGTTTTGTTTTGCGCCGATTCGTTTGAATCAATGAATGACTCGTTACGCGAGTTCCTGATCGGCTGGTAGTGGGTTACCCGAAATGGACTCAGCAACCTTTCAACTTCAGCCCGCAACTTTTGCGGAATTTGTAGAGCAGACGAAATGCGGCAACGTGGTCGCGGTAACGCGCAGCAGTGACGCTGGTCTCCTCGATCCGCTGGACGCGTTTGTTCATGCGTCCGGTGCCGCGCGCTATGCCTTTCTGTTGGAGTCGGTGGAAGGCGGCGCGGCCGTGGCCAGTTATTCTTTCCTCAGCGCTGATCCATATCTGATCGTGCGCGGGCGCGGAGACGAGATGACGCTTGAGCGAGACGGCGCCATCGAGACACGTGCCGAACGCGTGACCGATTATCTGCGTCGTCACTTTGCGCAATACAAACTGGCGAATGCCGCGGAGCTTGGGCCGTTTGTCGGAGGCGCAGTCGGCTACCTGGGTTATGGCGCTGCGCGTTGGTTTGAGCCGGCCCTGGACAAGAAGTGCGAAGTACTTTCGAGCGACGAAAGCGGCGATGACGCGTTGCTGATGTTTTATCGCACGCTCGTCGTGTTTGATCGAGTGCGCCGGCAACTCAGAATCAGCTCCGTAGTCTTCGTCGCTGATGCTGGCGGAAGCGAAGCGCGCTTGCGAGAACTCTACGACGACGCCGTTGTCGAAACGGATCGACTGGCGAGTCTTTTAACTTCGGTCGCGCAAGCCCCTGGCGCTCCAAGCGGAGGCCCGACCGTCAGGGAAGGCTCTCCTGGCTCTGCGAGTAGCGACGATGAGGCCGTGCATTCAAACTGGTCGCGCGCCGATTTTCAAAACGCAGTGCTGGCCGTCCAGGAACACATTCTCGCCGGCGACTGCTACCAGGCTGTGATCTCGCAAAGATTCTCCCGAGACGTGACGGTGGGTCCCGTTCCGATCTACCGTGCACTGCGCCAAAGTAATCCGGCGCCGTACACCTATTTGCTGAAGTTGGGCGACGAGTCAATCATTGGCGCGTCACCCGAGCTGCTGGTGCGCTGTCGCGGCGACGTCCTCGACTACCGGCCGATAGCGGGCACGCGACCGCGCGGCGCAACTCCAGTCGAGGACGAGCGCCTGGCTGTTGAAATGCGAGCGGACGAAAAGGAAGTGGCCGAGCATATGATGCTGGTCGATTTAGGCCGCAACGATCTGGGGCGAGTGGCGGAATTTGGTTCGGTGCAAGTTGGGGAGTTGATGTCGGTCGAACGCTATTCGAAAGTACAGCATCTGGTTTCGAGTTTGCGGGCTCGCTTGCGCGACGATGCCGATCGTTTTGACGCACTGGCCGCCTGCTTTCCCGCCGGCACGGTAACCGGGGCGCCTAAGGTGCGTGCGATGGAAATTATTCGCGAACTCGAACCGGACGATCGGGGCGTCTACGCGGGCGCGGTGCTTTATCTGGATTACGCCGGAAATCTGGACTCCTGCATTGCCATCCGCACGATCGTTTTGCGAGATCGGGTAGCTTCCGTGCAAGCGGGCGCGGGCGTCGTCGCTGACTCGGTGCCTGAGGTGGAATACGACGAGACCGTTCACAAGGCGCGAGCGCTGCTGCGCGCGATCGAAATCGCGGAAGCGGGTTTATCCACGGACTAGCGCGGATCAGTTCGGAGAATACGAGACGGTCAAGGTCCCGGGTTTCTGATCGGAGGGAAGCAGGCCTTCGTTTCTTCAGATTCGTTGACCCGCGTTAATTCGCGGCTGATTACCAAATGATTCTCGTAATCGACAACTACGATTCTTTTACTTACAACCTGGTCCAATACCTGGGCGAGCTCGGCGCTACGGTGGTCGTGCGCCGGAACGATGAACTAACCCTCGCTGAACTCGAGCAGCAACTGCCACAACGCATACTGATTTCACCGGGACCAGGCCGGCCGGCTGACGCGGGTATTGCGCCGGGTGTGATTAAGCGTTTCGCTGGACGAGTGCCGATCCTGGGTGTTTGTTTGGGCCACCAGGCGATCGGCGAAGTTTTTGGTGGACGCGTTGTGCGTGCACATTCCGTGATGCATGGGAAGGCATCAGAGATTACGCACGATGGCAAGACGGTGTTTCGCAACCTTGCGTCCCCGTTTAGCGCCGGCCGTTATCATTCCCTGATTGTTGAACGAGAAAGTTTGCCGCCGTGTCTGGAGATCTCGGCAGAGACGCGTGACGGGGTGATTATGGGCTTGCGTCATCGCGAGCAGCCGATCGAAGGAGTGCAGTTTCATCCGGAATCGATACTGACGCCTGCGGGAAAAGAGTTACTGGCGAACTTCCTCGCGCTGTGAAAGAAACGAAAAAATTCTAAAGTATCGTTAGCACCAGAACCGAATGACATTACCAATCAAACCACCGTTTCCGCCGATGGAGGCTTTGCTCGTAAGCGAAATTCCGGAAGGCGACAACTGGGAGTATGAGCCGAAGTGGGACGGGTTTCGCTGCCTCGCTTTTCGCGACGACCGGAAAGTGGAGTTGCAATCGAAGTCTGGCCAGACACTCACGCGCTACTTCCCGGAGATTGTGGCTGAACTGCTGAGACTCAAAGCCAAGCAGTTTGTTCTCGACGGCGAACTCGTCATTCCGGATCGAACGGAAGCTGCACCACGCGGCGCCGCGCTTGGGTTTTCGTTTGACGCGCTGCTGCAACGCATTCATCCCGCAGCCAGCCGCGTGACGAAGTTGTCAGTTGAAACGCCGGCCCGGTTCATCGTTTTCGATCTACTCGTCGACGACGCCGGCAAGCCACTCGCTCAGCTTCCGCTCAGCAAGCGTCGCGTCAAACTGGAAGGGTTTGCCAAAAAGTATCTGGCGAAGAACGAGACAGTCGAGCTTTCGCCGAAGACGGACAATATCAAACTAGCGCGGGAGTGGCTTTCGACTACGGGAATAAAAATCGATGGGATCATCGCCAAGCGTTTGGATCTCCCGTATCGATCCGGCGAACGCGACGGCATGCAGAAGGTGAAACGCATGCGCACCGCCGATTGCGTCGTCGGCGGGTTTCGCTACGCCAGCAGCGACAAGGTGGTCGGCTCATTGTTGTTGGGTTTATACGACGATGCCGGCCTGTTACATCACGTCGGCTACACCTCCAGCTTCAACGCGGCGCAAAAGAAAGAGTTGACTGAGAAACTCGAACCCTTGATTGCGCCGCCAGGGTTCACCGGCAACAAGCCTGGTGGACCAAGTCGCTGGAGCACGAAGAAGACGAGCGAATGGGAACCGCTGAAAACGAAGCTGGTAGTCGAAGTGCAGTACGATCATTTTACCGGGGGACGTTTTCGTCACGGTACCCGCTTCCTACGCTGGCGCCCGGAAAAGAAACCGAAGCTGTGTGACTTCGAGCAATTAAGTAAAGACTAAAGCGCCGCCAGGGCGGCGCACTCCAAAGAGTGTACGGTGCGCTACTGCTCTGGTATGCAGGTTGACTTGGTAAAGCGTTGCGCAGCTCGAAGTTGAGAGCCACAAAACTTGCGAAGCATTGCATTCATATGGGCGGGAGAGGTCTCGCGGAGTTTGCTTTCATTTTTTTCCGGGCTGTTGCGCGCGGCAATTCGTACCGGAGAGACACACGCATGTCTTGATTTCATGCGAGCACAGTTATTAATAGTGTGCAGTTGCCGCTCAGACATAGGGGATTGGAGTCGGGTGGCAACTGATGACGGAACCAATAAAACCAGCGGCGTGGAAAAGAGTTTCGCCTCATGCTCGACTTTTTGGGACCGGTAGTTTGACGCGCGGAATGCGTTGCTCAGTGATCGTCGCTCATCCTGCCGACGAAGTGGTGGGCGCAGGTTGCTTAATCTCTAAACTCGTTGACGTCACTGTGCTGCACATCACCGATGGCGCGCCCTGCGATATGCACGACGCGAAAGCCGCCGGCTTCGAAAAACGCGCAGACTACGCGGCAGCGCGCCGCGCTGAAACCGTCGCCGCCCTCGCCATCGCCAGAGTGCCTGAAGATCGCGTGCTTGATTTTGCCATCACCGATCAATGCGCCATCGATTACCTCGCGGATCTAACCAGGAGAATAACGACCTTTCTGCAACAGTCCGAAGCGGACATTGTCGTCACTCATCCCTATGAAGGCGGTCATCCGGACCACGACGCGACCGCGTTTGCCACGCACTCTGCATTACGACTCATGACGGAAAGCGGTCTGCGCCCGCCGGTCTTGTTTGAAATGGCATTGCATCCGAGCGACGACTTCAAAGCGAAAGTGCCGGAATTCCTGCCGGGTTGGGAGAGCGAAACTACGACGCTGGTGTTGGACGAGCGCGCGCGCAAGTTAAAGCAACGGATGTTTGCCTGCTTCGAAACGCAGCGTGAGAGCCTGGCCGTTTCACCTGTCGGCCCGGAAAAATTTCGCCAGCCGTTGAGTTACGACTTTAGCGAGCCGCCGCAGGAGGGCAAACTCCATTATGAAAATTTTCCCTGGGCTTTGCGCGGCAGCGAATGGCAGTTGCGGGCGCGAGCGGCGTTAGCTGATCTGTTTCCGGCTGAGCCGGCCAGCGGCGGCGCGGCAGCTACTTGAAAGACTCTCGGAAACATGAGCTGGCACCCAGCGCCTCGCATTCACCTCCTGAATACCTCATACAAGTAGTTTGGCAAGTGGCCACATCGCTCTCTTCCGAAGAAAGTAAATCATTGCAATTGTCCCTGTAGTATACTCGCGCCGTTCGCGAAGTTTTTTCTGTCTGAATACTTAACTGACATGCGCATCCTGGGCATAGATCCCGGCAGTGAAACGACTGGCTGGGGCGTGATCGAAGACGATGGCCGGCACTGTCGTCTGGTTGAATGCGGCACCGTGCGTGCTCTGGCGGGCCAGAAGTTTCCCGCGCGCCTGCTCCGCATCGCGGATTCCCTGGAAGAAATCATCGCGCGTCACCGGCCTGAGGCCTGCGCGATCGAAGATGGGTTTCTGGCGACGAACGTAAAAGTGACTTTGAAACTCGGACAAGTGCGCGGCGTGGCAATGCTGGTCGCGGAACGCGCCGCACTCGAAATTCATGAGTACTCACCCAGACTCGTGAAGCAAACGGTGGCCGGGCACGGCAACGCCGAAAAATTCCAGGTGCAACAGATGGTAAAGACACTGCTCTCGCTCGCGAGTGTGCCCGAGCCATACGATGCCGCGGACGCTCTTGCGGTCGCCATCTGTCATTTTCATCATGCGCGTTTTGCCAAGCGGCTCCTTGTCACCCAGGGTTCCGCCCCGGCTGCTCGGTTGAACCGAGCGCCCGCTCGCGGCGTTGTCAGACGACGCGTTTCCCGCTGAACCAACTCGCTGGCTTTCCAATTTATCACCCTCCATCAACCTCAACTCGTGAGGAGGCTCAAGCGTGAAGAACGTACGGTTTAGCAGACTGTTGTGGATATTCTTATGTGTCATGGTGTTGTGTTTGCCCGCGACCTCTCTGGCCAAACGCAGAGCGCCCGCAGGTGGCCGCGTGGCGATTGTGGTCGACGAACGCTTGTCGGCGTTGCGAACCACGCCGGAACTTAACGGCGCGTTGCTGCGTCGCCTGGGTCGCGGGTCATTCGTGGCTGTCAGAGGAGAAAGAAGAGCTCGCGACGGTGTGGTTTTCTATCGCGTCAATGTTACCAGTCGCACCAGCGGCTGGGTGCAACGAGACGCACTGGTTTCCTCCTGGCGTGCCGGCGACGGCGGCAGATTGCTGCAACTGATTAAAGGTTCGGACGACTTCGACCGCATCGTGCGAGCGCGCATCTTTCTCGACAGTTTTTCCGGCTCAGAATTTCGTCCCGAGGTCCTGGTGATCTACGCCCTCGCTGCCGAGGACATCGCCACTCACCTCTCACGCGATGCCGCGCGCCGTTTGAACGAAGCGGAGATGCTCGCGGGCGGCGCGCCGCGCTTCAGTTACTTCCTGAACTTCAACGGACTCGATCGCTACAATCGACAAGGCATCACCTTTACGTTTGACGCGCGCAACCAGAAGTTTCGTTACGATGGCGAGGCGTGGCGGGAGTTAGTGCATCGCTACCCGCGTAGCCCGCAAGCCGCCGAAGCCCGCAAACGACTCGC
>JAVEEA010000103.1 GCA_030840675.1 Pyrinomonadaceae bacterium | reverse complement strand
CCTCGCGTCGCCGGAATTGTTGCCCACGGCGCGTCGCGTAGTGTCACTAATTTCGGAGCACCGCTATCAGATAAGCCGTGCCGCCGGCTGGTCGAGGTAATTGAAATGAAGTCTGGCAAAAAATCAGCGGGGACGAAGACCGCTAAGGGCGAACAAACAAAAGCGCTGATCCTGAGTACTGCGCTGGAGCTGTTGCAGGAGCGCGGTTACGAGGCGACTACCATGCGCGCGATCGCCGCGAAGGCGGGCGTGTCGCTCGGCAACGCCTATCACTACTTCAGCTCCAAGGATCAACTCATTCAGGCGTTCTACCATCGCACACATAGTGATCACGTGCGCGTGTCGCTTACCGCGTTGCAAAAAGAATCGTCCCTGAAGGCGCGCCTGCTCTCCGTGATACGGCTCAAGATCGACACGCTTGAGCCGTATCATGAGTTTGCCGGCGTACTTTTCCAGACGGCCGCCGACCCCCACAGTCCGCTCAATCCGTTTGCGCTCGACTCGGCGCCGGTGAGACGTGAAAGCATCAAGCTGTTCGAGGATCTGGTCGCGGAAACGAAGGCGCGCATCCCGAGCGACCTGCGCGCGGAGTTGCCCTACCTGCTCTGGCTTTACCACATGGGCATCATTCTTTTTTGGATTCACGACTCCTCACCCAAACAAGCGCGCACCTACCGGCTCATCGATCAGACGGTTGATCTGTTGGACAAACTAATCTCGCTCGCCAGCAATCCGTTTATGCGTCCGGTGCGCAAGCGTGCTTTGAAACTCGTGGCGGAGCTGAAGAATTTTGAAACTGCAGTTTGAAACAAGGAACCAACCAAAGGGTTGGCCCGGGTGACCTTCATGAAGGACTGCTTGAAATTTGTTTGCCGCGCTGCAGCGGGTGCAGCGATTCTGCCGGTACTATTATGGGGTTACTACCTGTGCGGTTTCCCCGCCACCCCATTATTCTGGTACTTCCTATCCGTGAGCGTGGGCTTAGTGATCCACGGCGCCACGATTGGTGCGATCATCTGGGCCACCGCTCTCTTTACTCATCACGTCGGAGCGCTCTTGCGACTCGCCGTCGGCGTGCTCTTAAACTCAGCCGTCCTTACGCTGGGGTTGCTTGCGGCTGGTGATTCGTGGGAGTCCAGAGCAGCTTATCTTGATCCTGAATCACAAATTCTACCTTTTCTGATCCTTTTGAGCGGCTGTTATCTCTTGAGCGGCGCCTTCGCCGGCCTGGCATGTCCGGCAGGTTCGATCTATCAACCCGAACCGAAACAACTCTCCTGGAAACAGGTCCGCGAATACGCGCTGGCGGAGGCGGAGCAGGATTTTTGGCAAATGCAATTGGAAGCGGCAGAGGCTGAACGCGGGTCAACCTGCAAGGCTAACGCCGCCGGGTGACAAGTCATGAAAATGTGATCGCGGATGGTTCGGGACAGACGTCACGTTCCAATTTCGCCGCTGGCGTGAAGCCGGGCGCGAACTCTGCGCGCGCTTGCGTGCAGTCAAATAGATTACTCGCTCACATCTGGTGTTTGACGATGACGCTCGCGAGGCGATTAGCGACGGCGGGGTCGAGAGCTTTTAATTTTTCCTGTTGCGCGAGCGCCTTCGCGGTATCTCCCATCATCAGGAAGCTAATCGCATAGTTGTAGTAGTAGGAAGGCTCGCGCGGGTCGAGGGCGATGGCGCGTTCGTGAAACGCGATGGCTTCTTTCGCTCGTCCGGCTTTGGAAAGAGTGACGGCCAGGCCGTCGTACGAGAGCGAATAGTTAGGATTGCTCTTAATCAAACTACGAAAGACGAACTCCGAGTAGCGAAAGTTACCGAGGCGATCATAGCTAACGGCCTGGTTGTACCTGGCCTTGAGAAGTTTCGGATCGAGGCTGACCGCTTTCGTAAAGGCGTCAATGGCGCGCTGGTACTGTTTCAACTCACCGAGCGCTTCACCCAGGTTGTTGTAACTCTCCGCGTCAGGGTTGAGCGTGACGGCACGCTGGAAGGCAACCTCGGCGTTACCGAATTTTCCCTGGGCCATGTAGGCGTTGCCGATTCCGAGCTGCGCCAGCGCCGCGGTGCGCGGTTGGTTTGCGGCGAGCGTGATCACGCGATTGAAAATGCGGATTGCTTCATCGAAACGCCGCGCGTCGTGTGCGGCCCGGCCGGCGGCGAGCAGTTGCTGGGGGTCGTTGGTGGTGCTGGATGGACCAGCGTTTGAAATCCTTGCAGCAGTGCCCGCGGTTCGTGGTCGAGTGACGGATTGACTGGGTTGCTGCGCCTGGATCGACAAAGCGGCCGTGAAGACCAGGCCAGTCAATAGCAACGACGGCCGGCCCGATACGGTCTTGCGGACGGTTGCGCTGGCGAGCAACTCCTCTAACGCAGAGGGCGCAAATGGGTCGCGCTGGAATGCCAGGTAAGGCCCGGGTCGCTTCATTGTTTGTGACCCTTTACTGTTGCGTGGCGTTTGTCGTCCATGATAAAAGATTGCTCCCCTTTTGAGATAAACGGGTAATCAACAGGAAAAATTGGAAACACGTGCGGATTCCTATTTTTTCTTATCATCACCGTAGTGTTGATGGGAAACATCAAGGAGAATACCGCCTATGCGTAAGCTAATTCTGCTATTCGCGATCCTACTCGTCTGTGCCCCAGCGGGTTTTGCCCAGGACCATTCAGACTGGGAGTTTTTCATTGGTTACGCACACGAGCGTGCCAACAACGGCGCTGACCGGCTGGACCGCCGGGGCCAGGCTGTTAACCCAAACGGCTCAACTCGTCGCGTCGACTTCGTGTCCGAACGCGTGCCATATAACGGAGTGAGCGGCGAAGTAGTCGCCAACGTGACTTCGCACGTAGGCCTGGTGACAAACTTCGCTGCCACTTTCGCGAACACCGACTTTCTCGATTCGCTGACCGGCCAACGGTTTCACGCCAGACTTTCGCGTTACACCTTGCTCTTCGGTCCACGTTACAACTGGCGCAACTCCTCGCCGTTGATTCCGTACGCGCATGCGCTCTTCGGTCTCGCGCGCTATCAGGCGAAGTTTCGCAATAACGACTTTACTTGTCCCGATACTAGCCAGACCGCGTTCGCGATGGCGTTGGGAGCGGGACTCGACATTCGCGCCAGCAAACATATCGACATCCGCGCAGGCCAAGTCGATTACCTCCCCGTCTTCTTCAGTCAGAAACGCGAGGATGGTTTGCGCTTCACCGCGGGCGTGAAGATCAAGCCGTAACGCCGGGGAACTCGGGAGTGAACGCCTCGGAATGTGCCAGAGGTGAAGAGGGTCCTTGCTGACGCGCGGGCTGTAGCCCGGATTACAGCTTCAGTTTCTGGCGGCTGGCAAAAAACTCAGACCATGGGTCGCCGTTTTTCTTGAGCAGGGCAGGAACGTTTTTGACGGTAAAGTCAGAAATTTTCACGCCCTGCCCAATTTGTTTCCACGTCAGCGGCATCGAAACCGTCGCCTGCGGTTTCGCACGCGCCGTGAACACCGACGCCAAACTCTTGCCGCGCGCGTTCTGCATCCAGTCCACATAAACCTGCTGTTTTTTTCGTTTGGCAATCGTGCGTTCCACGGTTGCTATCCGCGGCGCGCGCTGGGCCACCTCAGTCGCGAGCAAACGCGAAAACTCCGCCGCGCGTTCGTAGGTATTCGTCGGTTGCAAAGGCACGTAGATGTGTATTCCGGACGAGCCGGAAGTTTTCGGAAACGCCTGCAGCCCTACTTCATCACAAACTGCTTTGGTTATCAGCGCTACCTGCAAAACGTTTTCCCAGGGGGCCTGCTTGGGATCAAGGTCGATTGCGATCCAGTCGGGTTTATCCAGTTTCGCGGTCGTAGAATGCCAGGGGTGTTGTTCGATCGTGCCGAGGTTTACGAAGTAGAGCAGGGAAGCCGGGGTCGTGTAAACGGCATAGTCGAGTTCCCGTCCTTCCTGGTTTGTCAGGTGGACTGTCTTAACGAACCCGGGCGCGCTCGCCAGGTCCTGTTGAAAAAACATCGGGGCATTAACCCCGCGCGGCCAGCGTTGCAGAATCGCCGGACGATCTTTTAGAAACGGCATCAGGTGCGGACTGATCCGCAGGTAGTAACAGAGCAAATCATATTTGGTAACTTTCTCGGCCGGCCAGTAGACGCGGTCCAGGCTGGTCAGGGCAACTGCGTGACCGTCGACGTCGAGGACGAGATCACCTTTCGGTTGCTTAAGCGTGAGAAACTCCGCAACTGAAATCGCCGCCCCTTTCTTCGCGGGCGTGCGCTTCACTCCGGCGCTTTTTTGCGGTTCGACCTTTGACTTTGGCATGCCTGCTAGAGTAGGACAGACATCATGATTATGCCAAAGACGTTACTGCTGATTTTGTCCTGCCTCATAAGCGGTGCGACATTTTTCGGGACTACAACCACCCCCGGCGCTTCATCTCTGCAAGTCAAACAATCGGGCGTGAGGCAGCGCTTTCGCCTCGATGCCAGCCGGAGTAAGTTCATCGCACATGCTCAGCGTGGCGGCTTGCTTTGGTTCAAAGGCCACGAACACTTAGTCGCCGCACGCGAGTTTAGCGGCGAGGTTGTGATCACGCCGGGTGGCATCAGCACGGCGTCGTTACAGTTGATCGTCAAGGCAGACTCGCTGGTGGAGACCAGCGACGCCTTCACCGCGGCGCAGAAGGAAATTATCAATCGTGAGCTACGCGAAATCGTGTTTGAGCCTGCGCAGTATCCGGAGATTAGATTTCGAAGCACGAAGGTTTTGGGCAAGTCGACCGGCGCGGGTCAATACAATCTGAAGATCGCTGGCGAGTTGACGCTGCACGGCGTGACTCGCGCGATCGCGATCCCGGCCCGCGTAACTGTGACTGAAAACCAGTTGCGGGCGGTGGGAGAATTTACGATCGATCGCGGTGACTTTAAAGTTAAGGCGACCGCTGCGTTTCACGGCCTGGTGCGCGTGCGCAGGACGGTGAAGTTTACGTTTGATATTGTCGGGCAGCGACT
>JAVEEA010000010.1 GCA_030840675.1 Pyrinomonadaceae bacterium | reverse complement strand
ATATCTCCGCATAGGTTTCGTAGTGACGCGTCCAGCCGGACGCGCGAAAGCGATGCGTTGCGCGGCTCCCGGTAACACCGGAAGGCGACGTCCGGGTCCTGACGGCTTCAGTCACGAGCAAACCCGGTCGCTCCAAATGTTCGCCGCGAGTGATCACGCTGACGGTAGGTTTACTTTGCAGCGGCGCGTGACGCAGCAACTCGTCGATGTCGGCAACTGAATAGACTCGCTGTCCGCTGACGCGCCAGATCGCGTCACCGGCGGCGACGTGGAGCGGTTGCAATGGACTGTCAGGTGCGATCGATTCGATCAGTACGCCACGGCCGCGCGCAAGATCGTAAATACTGAAAAGAGTGCCGGCTGAAGCAGAGAGAATCATCAACGCAACCAGCCAAACCGCGGTGCGTCTGGTGATGACGGCGTGCGCGAGGTAGAAGAGCAGGACTACGCAGGTAGACTGAATTTTGGCGATGCTAATGCGCGGTTCCTGCGACAAGAACGACGACCCGACCGTCCACAGGAAGAAGAGCCAGATGGGTAAGTCGAATGCTGAATGACGAAACCCGGTACGCCTGGTCTGGAGCGTTCGGAGCAGCCAACCCGCTCCGACAATTGCCAAAGATATTTCCGAGGCGGCGATCGAGTGGGGCGCGAATGCGGCATAGAGCGCAAATCCGATCGTGGCAACATTTTGGGCCAAGCTCGGCCATGACTGATCGCGGGTTGCGCGAGGAACTTCGCGAGCAAGGTTTGCTGTGTCGGTTTGCAATTGAATAGGAAGCTTTCCGAGTTATGGGTTAGACTCAAGTAGATCGTAAAACGAACGCGTTTTTATTCGCGGAGTGGTTTTCGGCGACGAGCCGTGGGCGCAAAATCGGGTGCGTTGACAGCCTTATTTTGTGCGTGTTAGCGTAACCTCAAGCCGTTCCCAAAAGGTAACGGCGAAGACTGGTGGTGCCGCATTCAGTCCGGCTGCTTTCGGATCCACGCCCGCGTTTGACTCCGCTCCTATATTCAGTGATACATAATACCCCTAATGGCTTTCGAAAAAGCTAAGGTCATCAAGGCGGCTGAGAAATTCCTTTCGCAGGGAAAGATCACCGCCGCCATCAAAGAGTATCGCCAGATCATCGCCCATGATGCGGACGATCTCACCGCTCTCAACATGTTGGGGGATCTCTTGGCGCGCGCCGGTGAAAAAGAGGAGGCCTCAACTTGCTTCCTGCGCATAGCGGAACATTATCGCGATCAGGAGTTTCGGCTGAAAGCGATCGCGATGTACCGGAAGATCGATAAGCTGAAGCCGCGTGACCCGACCACCTCGCAACAGCTGGCGAGTCTTTACGCGGCGCAGGGTCTAATCGCGGATGCGCGCACGCAATATCTCGTCGTTGCCGACGCTCACACGCGTGCCGGCGACAGCAAACAAGCCCTGGAAGTACTGCACAAGATTGCCGATCTTGATCCGCAAAACACCGAGATCAGACTCAAGCTCGCGACCGGCTACGTGAAAGAAAAGATGCGACCCGAAGCCGCGCGGGCCTATCTCGAAGCTGCCAAGCGGTTATTCGAAAATTCCCAGTTTGAAAAAGCTCTCGAGGCGTACACCAAAGCATTGGAACTGAGTCCGCAGAGTCGCGCCGCACTGAAGGGTCTTGTTTCGGCGCACGCGGCCGTAGGCACGGCGGAAGACGCGGCTGAACTTCTGGAAAAAGCGCTCGTCGACGTGCCCGGCGACGCCGAACTGCTTTCGCTGCTGGCGCAAGCCTACCTCGACGCCGAAGACCCTGCCGGCGCCGAACGCGCTACGGCGTTGCTGCTGGCGGAAGATGCTTCAAACCACCGGCGTTACATCGAAGTCGCGCAAGTCTATCTCAAGCTGGGCCAGGAGGCCGATGCCGCGAGAATTCTGGGTCTCATTATCGAACCCATGCTGGCGGGTCGTGAAGAGAGTGATCTGCTCGAACTTGTTAACGAGTTGCTGGCACGCGATCCCGAACAGGTCGCGAGCCTTCGTTTGCTGGCCAGGATTCACTGGTGGCAGCGCGACATGGTAAAACTGCGCGCTGTCCTGGAACGGTTGGCCGAGTCGGCCGAAGCCTCGGAACTCATCGAGGAGGAGCGCTACGCGCTGACGCAACTCGTGCGACTGGCGCCCGATGAACCTCGCTATCTGGAACGCCTGGATCTCCTGGGTGGTTCGTTGGAAGAACATTTCGTCGAACAGGCAGGCGTGATTGAGACCCCGGCGGAAACAGTTGCTGCTGACTACGAGAGTTTTGCGATAGTAGACGAATCAAAACCTGCCGGCGCCGTCGAGTCTCCCAGTAGCACTTCCGAGTTTGAATGGAATTCGGTGGCGGAAGACATGCCCGCACGCGCTGAAGTTTCCTTTGCCGACCTGAATGAAACCCCGGGCGACTCGGAGTTTGACGTCTTCGCTGGCGCTCCGGCGGCAGATCCATTTGCTATTGATCCGGGGGCGAGCAATGCCGGAGAAGCCGGAGCGGCTGACAGGGTCGAGCCGAAGCAGGATGGTGCGGGAAACCAGAGCGCGCTCATGCACCAGGAACTGGAAAGCGTCGACTTCTATATAAACCAGGGCTATTCCGACATTGCGGTGGACACTCTCGAGCTGCTGGAGAAACAGTTTGGTTCTCATCCGGAAATTGATTCGCGTCGCCAGCGTTTGCAGGCGGGCCACGCAGTCGCCCCGGGAGACAATTCCCACGCCTCGCCGCAACCGCTCACAGTTGGACCAGTGGCGGCGCCGGAAGCTGAAGCGACGATGGACTTTAGTTTTGGTGAAGTCGAAATCACCGAGCCGGCGAGTGTTGCGCCCACGCCCTCGCTGCTCAGCGGCATTGATTCCGGACTCGCCGAAATTTTTGAAGAGTTTCGCCTGGAGGCCGAAGAGGAAAGCGCGCCGCAGGAAGACTTCGAAACGCATTTCAATATGGCCACGGCTTACAAGGAAATGGAATTACTTGACGAGTCGATCCGCGAGTTTCAACTCGCAGCCGGTTTGATTGCGCCGACCGACGGCACAGCGCGTTACTTTCAATGCTGTAACATGTTGGGCCAGTGTTTTGTCGAGAAAGGTATGCCGGGGGCGGCGGTGCTTTGGTTCAAAAAAGGCCTGGGCGCACCTGGGCGTAGCGCCGAGGAATATAAAGCACTTCAGTATGAACTCGGGTCGGCTTACGAAGCGATGGGCGAGTTGAAGCGAGCAGTCGCTGCGTTAACGGAAGTGTACGGCGTTGACGTTGACTATCGAGACATAGGCGAGAAGCTGGCAGGACTACAGAGTAGGGTGACAAACGAGGCAAGCAGCAAGGAAAGTGAATAAGCTGGTCTGCTGCTTTGATGTTTGTCCGTTGATCTCTAATCTCGCACATCCAGAAACCACCAGATCAGAGTTGAAAGCACAGACTTCAAAGTATTAGCAATAAAGACCAACGATTTTATTAATGTCCGCAAAGCTAAGCGTTATTTTCTATATCATTCTCTGCCTCGAGATTGGCCTCGTGCTGAGTCTGCTGCCGTGGATTCCGCAAGGCACGCTTGGGCTAAGCGACTGGGGCAACAACTATTTTCTTTTGTACGCCGTTCGCAAGACCGGCATGCACGCTTTGCAGGTCGTGGTTGCTTCGGGCTGGATGCGCGGCGCCGTCACCGGTGTCGGACTGTTGAATATTGGCATTGCGTTCTGGGAGATTTTTCATTTTCCGCAAACTGTGCGGGCGCTCGATCAGAGTACTGAGCCGGGCGGCGGCGTGAAAAAAGATGTCGCGCAAACTACCAACGCCCCTCTGCTATCTCATCACGAGCGGCCAGACGAACGCCCGGACCACGCCGGCAACTGAAGACTTCGCAAAGTTGCTGCAGCTGGTCCAGGCCGCGGTGGCTGCCGGTATTGACCTCGTCCAAATCCGCGAAAAAAAATTGCCCGCGAAGGTGCTGTATGAACTCACGGTGAAAGCTGTCGCTATCACCGCGGCGAGCGCCACTCGCTTGCTCGTCAACGATCGTGCCGACATTGCTGCCGCGGCAGGCGCGGATGGCGTTCACTTGACCACGACATCCCTGCCCGCACGCGTAGTGCGCGCTGCATTTGGCGACGACCTCCTGATTGGCGTCTCCACACATTCAAGGCAAGAAGCTATTGACGCCGGGGAGCAGGGAGCTGACTTCATTGTGTTTGGGCCAGTTTTCAAGACGATCTCCAAGAGTGAGTTGGGAAACCCACAGGGCGTGCAGCAACTCCGGCTGGTCTGCCGGGAGGTAAAGCCATTTCCGGTTGTAGCGCTGGGCGGCGTAACGACGGCGAATGTCGCGGCGTGTCTGGCAGCCGGGGCGCAGGGCGTCGCCGCAATTGACATGTTCCACGATGTCTGGCGCTTGCGGGACGTTGTCAGCGAGATTCGTGAAAACTTTCAACGAATTCAAGCTTGAGGCAGACAACTTTGCGGTCAAACTCCTTTTCGTAAACGAATGGTGCCGAAGACAAGAGAGTTGCGCGCGCTGACGATCGCCGGTTTCGATCCTTCCGGTGGCGCCGGCGTGCTGGCCGATGCGCTTACCTTCTCCGCGTTTGGTCTTCAGCCGCGCGCGGTGATTACGTCCATTACCTCGCAAAACTCTTCACGAGTTTTTTCCCTGGTAAATCAAACTGCCGAGTCTGTGCGGGCGCAGTTGGAGCCGTTGCTCGCGGAAGGCGGCGTCGTTTGCCTGAAGCTGGGTATGTTGCCGACGCGCGCGGTCGTCCTCGAAGTCGCGCGCCTGTTGCGCGACTCCGGTTTGCCACGAGCCGTGCTCGATCCGGTTATCATTTCAACGTCGGGCTTTCGCTTGATGGACGAAGACGCGTTGCCGGTGCTGATTGAAGAGTTGCTGCCGTTGGTGCAAGTGATAACGCCAAACATTCCGGAAGCGGAAACGTTAACGGGGATGACGATCGCTTCAGAGTCTGACATGCATCAGGCGGCTCTTGTGCTGAGAAATCTTGGCGCCCGCGCAGTGCTGATCAAGGGCGGACATCTGGGAGCGCGGGCATCCTGGCCGCCGTCTTTTGTAAATGAAAATGCGGGCCGGATGCCCGCGCTCCCAGGGGGAAACGAGAATGTGGGCAG
>JAVEEA010000082.1 GCA_030840675.1 Pyrinomonadaceae bacterium | reverse complement strand
ATTGGCATCGCGAACTGCTGCAAGCACGGCTGCGAAAAATCGACGATGCGCTGGATCGCCTGATGTCGGGCGCTTACGGCAACTGCAGCCAGTGTGGTCGCTGGATCGAGGACACAAAACTCGATTTTGATCCGGCGTTAACTTATTGCGTTGAGTGCTGGCAGCGAATGCAAACACTCCATTAATCGGAAAGACAACTACTCGCATGGAAGCTACGCTTGAATTGCCGATCGAAACACGTAAACCGCGCGCTAGCAGTGTCACGATGAAGGCGACTGTTTTTCACGGACCGAACGATATCCGTCTGGAAGAAGTTGAGAAGCCTCGGGCCGGAATTGGCGAAGCAGTGATGCGCGTCACCCTGACCACGATTTGCGGCACCGACCTGCACATCCTTCGCGGCGAATATCCCGTTAGGAAAGGACTCGTCATCGGCCACGAGGCCGTCGGAGTTATCGAAGAACTTGGCGCCGGCGTCACTGGCTATCAACTCGGCGACCGCGTGTTGGTTGGCGCCATCACGCCCTGCGGACAATGCAGTGCCTGCTGGTCGGGACAGTCGTCGCAATGCGGCCACGGTGAGGGTTACGAAGCACTTGGTGGCTGGCGTTTCGGCAACACTATTAACGGCGCGCAGGCGGAATTTTTGCTGGTACCCAACGCCCAGGCTAATCTCGCCAGGATTCCCGCTGAACTTTCAGACGAACAGGTCCTGTTGCTGTCAGACATTGCCTCTACCGGTTTCGGCGGTGCCGAAGCCGCCGGCATAAAGATCGGGGACACGGTCGTCGTCTTTGCCCAGGGACCGATTGGCCTGTGTGCCACCGCCGGAGCAAAACTGCTCGGCGCAACTTGCATCATCGGCGTTGACGGCGACGCAAATCGGCTGGCGATGTCGCGACGGATGGGCGCGGACGTGACGCTCGATTACCGCGAAACGGATGTGGTAGCTGAGGTGCGACGCTTGACTGGCGGCGGCGCCGACGTCGCGATTGAAGCACTCGGCACGCAGCAAACATTTGAAAGTGCGTTGCGCAGTTTGCGTCCCGGTGGCACGCTCTCGAGTCTGGGAGTGTATTCCGGGAAGCTGCAAATTCCGTATGAAGCGTTCGGCGCCGGTCTTGCCGATAACAAGATTGTCACCTCGCTTTGTCCTGGCGGAAAAGAACGCATGCGACGACTAATGGAAGTGGTCCGGCATGGCCGGGTGGATCTAACACCGTTACTAACACACACGTTTCCGCTCGCGCAGATTGGCGCGGCCTACCAACTATTTGGCGATCGAACTGATGGCGTGCTGAAGGTGGCAATCAAACCCTGACGTTATGAGTAAGCAAAAACAGAATGACGACGAAGCAGTTGCAGTCAAACGTCTCGTTGATCTGCTGCAATACCAGCAGGGATCAGTCGTGAGTCGGGTGTTGCTTAAAGACAAGGGCGGCACGGTTACCATGTTTGCTTTCGATCTGGGCGAAGGCCTCAGCGAACATACCGCGCCCTTTGCTGCTTTGGTGTTGGTCACGGAAGGTGAGGCGAATGTTGAAATCGCGGGAGAGGGCCACACCTTACGGGAAGGGGACACCATCGTGCTCCCGGCGAATCAACCACACGCCGTGAAGGCAGTCGCCAAATTCAAAATGTTACTCATCATGATTCGAGCTTAGTCTTCCGTTGCCGATGATTGCACTTGAGGCTCTGGTCCATGAATAAAATCCAACGCATCCTTTGCCCGACCTCGCTTTCAATTGAGTCTGACGAAGCGCTGCGTTACGCGCTGGGACTCGCCCGTGCTTACGGCGCCAGGCTCACTGTTTGCTACGCGGCGGCTAAGCACGAACTCATGGGCGGCGGGCCAAACGGCGACGCCTTGGCTTACGCGTTGGCAAATGGTCGCGTGCGAGAACTATTCGAAGGATCGCTCCTGAAGTATCTGCCGCCCGTTGCCTTTCTCAATCTGGATTGGCACGCGGTGGTGGTGGACGAAGAGGACGTCGGCGAAGCGATTACCGGGACTGCCGCGGCTGAGAGTGCGGATCTAATTGTCATGAGATCGCGGCGCCGGCCTCACCGTGCGGCGCTGCTGGGTTCGACCGCGGAATTGGTTTGTCGTAAGGCGCCTTGTCCGGTGCTGGTCACGCATCCCGACGAGCGCGAATGGAGTGAAGAGAAAAGCGGCAAGCTGCGGCTGAAGCGTGTTCTGGTCGCCTACGATTTTTCCGACTATTCCGAACTGGCTTTGAATTATGCCCTCTCGCTCGCCCAGGAACATCAGGCTGAGTTACATCTGCTGCACGTGTTGCCGGAAGGCTCGGTGAATGAGCCGGAACTAACCTGGTACCCGATGGGGAAAGACACTGCCTATCATCGCGCCGCGCGACGGTTGCAGCGCGCAGTGCCGGAAGAGACTCACCTGTGGTGCGGGATCAAACACGCCGTGGTGGAGGGTCAGCCCTATCGCGAGATCTTAAACTACGCCGACAAGCACGAGATTGATCTGATCAGCCTGGGAGCACACGGCGCCGGCTTTGGCCTGCGCACGCTCTTTGGCTCGAATGTCGATCGCGTCTTGCGCCAGGCGCTCTGTCCGGTGCTGGTGGCGCGCCCACTCAAGCCGACACTCCCGCAACAATCCGAACTCGAACTCAACGCTCGCCCGTCTATGCTCCTTAGCGCTCAACCAGTCTAGAGTTCAAACTTTAGTTTGCTCTTGGCAACAACGCGCACAAGCTGAAGCTTGAACTCTGAACTACTTGAGAGCTACTCCACGAACTACTTGAGAGCTACTCAACGAACTATTTGAGAGCTACTCGCGGTTCACTTTCGCGGATGACACTCGACGCATTGAAAACTCGAGATGTCTCCCAGGTTAAGCGGATGTCTGAACGGCTGATTGGCCTTGTGACAGGTTTCGCATTTGCGATCGGCGAGACCGCCCAGGTCCACCGGGTGCTGCACCATCAGTGGCTTCAGGTTGGTGGCGGGCCGGGCCGAATCGGAAAGCACCGTATGACAAATGCTACAATCGTTCGAAATTAACTTGCCGGTGTTGGTGACATGTTCGCCGTCGTGGCAACGGAAGCAGCCGTCTGAATACAGGTGGCCAATGTTGTTAGGATGAGTTTCCCAACTGGTCTTCATCTCCGGAAAAAAGTAGGTCTGGTAAATTCGTTGCGTCTCGCTTATCGCTCCTTTAACCAGCTCACCTTTTTGCTGGTAGAGCGCGCTGTAATTGGAGCGATAGAACGTATCCAAACTCAGCGCGATCGCCTTCACTGCTTCGTCTTCCGTCGCATAAGTTTTATTCAACACTTCGATCGCCTGGCGCTTGAGGTAGGGCAACGAGGGATCGAGACGTCCGGAGGCGAAACTCTGGTCCACCGCGACATCCGGCGGCAGATAGGCGTGGGCCGGGCGATTATGACAGTCGATACAATCCATGCGCCGCTGTTCGCCGGCGACAATCTGTGCGTTAGTTAAGGGACGCCGCCGGTCGAAGTATTCCGTCACTTTTCCCTGCTGGTCCTTGACGCGAATCCAGGGAATGACCTGCCGGTGAACGTCCGTAGCGATGTAAGTAATCTCGTTGGCCAGGTTCATATGCCAGTGGATACCAGCGACTGGTCCACTGCCGGGGCTGCCGCCGCCGACGTTGATCAGCATGCGTGTCTGCCGCAAAGAGTTTTGTTCGTCGTAGGCGTAGTGATTAAAAGTTTTGAGTAAGGGGCCGTAAAACTTTGCCGGCCAGTGGCAGTGTTCACACGTTTCGTTTGCGGGACGCATGTTGTGCACGGGCGTATTGATTGGCTTTGAGTATTTGTTGAAGGCGAGCGAGTAAAGTTGCCGGGCACCGTTGAGTTTTGATCGCGCATACGATTCGGGTCCGGAACCGACATGGCAGTCAACGCAACGAATCCGCGCGTGCGAACCATTTTGGAAAGCAACGTATTCCGGCTTCATCACCGCGTGGCAGGTGCGGCCGCAAAATTCTACCGACTCGCTGAATTCATACGCGCGGTAACTGCCGAACGCGCTCATAAAAATGAAGACGAAGGAGACGCCTACCAGCGCGAATGCCACGCGGCGTTGGCGCGTATCGTTTAGATCTATTCTCGGATAGGCAGCCAACTCGGATTCCGGCCAACGCCGACGGCGGCGCCGCTCAAGCAGCATGCCGGCAACTATGATCAGCACTCCCAGGATTAGAAAGCCGGGCAGGATGACATAGGTGACGATGCCCAGGTAGGGATTTTCCGCGGACTTGGTGATCTCGATCAGGAACAGCAACACGATACTCGAGAGACTCGCAACCACAACGACAGCCCCGGCGAAGCTGACGTAGTTGCGAAAGAGAGTAGGCGCTTTTGTGGTTGCTGCTGTTTCCTCACTCATAGGTTTCGCCGTCCTCGCTGAGTCTGCTTTCCTGCGTTCAAAAACAAATACGCACGCCCCGCGCGGCGCGCCTCGCTGCTGTCAGCGAAGCGAAACCGGAAGGGTATGCCAAGTTCTAAACTAATCTGCCGCCAGCGGCTCTTATCAAGCAGGCTTGACGGACTTCATATAGGCAACCAGCGCCTTCGCCTGATCCGCCGTTAGTCCTCGCTCTTCGAAGGCGGGCATGTTGGGCGGCTTCTCGGGCTTCTTGCCTTTCAGCACAAGCTGGATCAACCCATCATCCGCCTTGGTCGCATCAAACTTCTTTTCGGCAGTGGCGCCGTGACAGGCCACGCACTTCGTTTTGTACAACGCGGCTGTGTCATCGTCAGGAGTCGTAGCGCTCCGCGCCGGCGCGGAAACGATCAAGAACGTCGCCGCCAGCATTACTCCCGCAAACATCAGCAGGCCGCTTCTTAAGCGAACAATTAAACCCTTCATTATTGCCTCCAGCTTTCTCGAAATAACCGCTTGGGGATAAACCCTCAAGCACTGTAGCGCAATGCCCGTGCCGCCTCATGATCGCAAGCAATCGCACCGCGGATCCGTTTCTGAGCGGGCTTTCGCGCAGAATTACGGAAAATTTCCCATAGTGCAGTTAGCGCTAAGCAGCCGTCTTCTTGTGACACGCCACGCACTTTTTCGAAGTGGGCGGCGGCGGAGTCAGATCAGGTCTGGCCTTCACAACTGCGTCGTGACATTCGCCACAGGTGTGATGAAACGCTTGTTGGTTAGTCATGATCGTCGGCTCGTCGCTCCCGGCAAACTTGACTTGCGGAATCTCCGCAAGCAGTTTGGGTTTTGTCTCCGCGCGCGCGTGGCAATCGCGACAAGCTGCGCCCACGGCGCTCGCATCCGTGGCCAACAACTCAAGACTTAAAGTTGTAGTTCGCTCAGCAGGCCAAACTGTTTTGTGCGGCGGATGCTTCACCGCTTCGGCCACGGGCTGCGCGGTGTGATGACATTCGACGCACGCAATCTGCTTCGTCCCATCGGCACTCCGCTTTTTGGTGATGTGGTCGAGATGATTAAACTTGACCTGGCCGAGCTTAGCGTCGACGCCCAGAATGATCACGGCGGGCGGTTCCTTGCCTCCCTGGACCGTCACGCTCGGCGGCACACTCGCGCTCTGCGAAACCACGAGCAGGGAAACGAGGGCGATTGCAAAGGTGGTGAACACTTTCATGACTACTCCTCTAGAACCTTTTAGTTCGTGTAACGCAAACTGCCAGTTTGCGTCGTGGTCCAACCCGCCTCGGACCTGCTTCAAAAATGCCAGGTCGATCCCGTATGGCAACGCTTGCAGGCAGTGAAGTCGTCGCCGCCGAAAGCGCGCTTACCGTTGTGACAGCTCAAACAACTTTGCCCGCGTCCAGTTGCATGATGATTGAGTGGCTCGGGTGCCGTGACCTGTCTGCGTTGCGGCAGACCCGCTCTCACCTGATGACACTCGTTGCAGGAAACGCGCGTGTGTTTCGCATGCGCGAAGCTCACACGAAACGCGGCGCCAGTTTGCGGCGTACGCGCGTAGCCGCCGGGCTGGTGACAAGTGCCGCAGGACGAAATGTCGCTGCCGCCGGCTTGTGCGCGCGGCGCGTGACAGCCATAGCAGGTTGTGTGCGCGTTGAACCCCGAAGGAATCGACATCGCGACGCCGCCGCGCGCCGGCCGGTGACACGTCGCGCAACTCGCCCCCAGCTTCCCGTGGCGCGCGTGATCAAATTTCATCCCGAAGCTGCGCAAACGCGGGAATGGTTTCAGCGCGCCGGAGTTTCCGCTCGTGTGACAGACAGTGCAGATGGGCCCTTCAGTTTTAGCAAACTGTTGCGCGTGGCAACCGGCGCAGGGCAAGTGGCCGGAACCACCGGGTCGCACGGGAATGGCAGCATTCGACTCGCGTCGATGACAGAGCAGGCAAGGTAGGCGCGCGTGGTTTTGGTTGTTATGAAGAAACTTTCCATAGTCGAGCCCTTCAGGAATCCGCATCTGGTTCTGCACCGCGGACTGACTCTGGGTTACCTCGGTGCTTCTCCTTGTCTCGGTGTTGAAATCAATATTCACCACGGAGACACAGAGAAGCACGGAGACCACACAAAGCACCGCAGGCTGAAACCTGCCCGAACTGCGCGACAACTTGCGGTAAAAACTTTTCATCAACTCTGCTTCTTCGGAGCCGGCGTGGGAATCGCTGCCGGATGGTCGGCCGGCAAAGCTTCTTTTCCCAAAACGACATGACACTTGGTACAAATAAATGCCGGGTTCTTCTGCCTCTCAGCAATTTCAAAATTCATGATGCCGCCATCGTCGACGGTTGCCGTGATGTGACAGCCGTCCGCGCCGCCACAGGTACGGACCGGCACGCGCATGGTTTTCGGATCGACGGTATTAAACGCCGCCACGTCATGACAACTCAGGCAATTCAAGTCCGGATGCGCGCCGCCTTCATGACGAAACGCCCCGGCCGAAATGCGTTTGGACCACCGGCCAACAATGAACGCATCCGTTATCCCCATCTCAGCGATCAGCCTGGCAGCGAAATCTGTTTTTAGTCCTGCATCCGGCCCCAGCAGTTGGTGACAGACGTGGCAGTCTTTTGCATCAGGCGCGATTCCGGATTCGGCGTTATGACAGGTGAAGCAAACCGCATGACTGTTGGGAATCGTCTTGAACGTCCCCTTCTTCAACCAGAAATTGTCGCCCAAAGTTTTCGGCGCCGGCGTTACGTATTCTTCGCCGGACTTCCCCTGTGGCTGGTAAGTCGCATGACAGACGGGACAACTCTTCGGTGGTTCGGCAGGTTTCTGAAGCGATACCAAAACGAAAGCGTTGCGCTCGCGTACGGAACCGTTGAAGCCGACAACCTCAAGATGCTTATCATGCGGAAAGGCCACGCCAAATTCTGGTACGACGCTTCGTCGTTGCGCTGCGGGGTCCGTAACATCGCCCAGACTGGGAAATAACCAGCGGCTGGTGTTGCGCGGACTATTGGCGACGTGGCAGTTTGAACAAATGGCCGGCGCCGGTCGCTCGCGCGCAAAAAATTGCCCGCGATGGCAACTGAGGCAGGCTGAGTGATCGGGAAACTCCGCAATGTCCGCAAACGCCGCTTCACCCTTTCGCACGTCTTTCCAGTTCTTCGAAGGAAACTGATGGCAGGTGACGCAAGCGAGTTTTTGATTCCCGACGTGGGTGCGATGCGAGAATTTCGCGTAATCAACGCGCGGCACTTTCGCTGGCGCCATTTTGGTTCGCCTCGTTACTGCTTTTCCCTGCTCGCTCCAGACAAACGAACGCCCGAAGGAAAGCGGTGTTAGCAGCAGCGCGGCAACCATCGTCAGCAGCGTTACGATCATCCGTGCTCTCTCTCTGTCGGTGGCTCGGGAGACAGGATTCGTTCTCATCAGTCTGCGGTAACGTTCGATCAATATGCCAAACTCCGGGCCACCAACAGGTGAACCGGAAAAATAGAAACCAGGGGGGACAGTCTTGGGAGTGCGGAGGCCCGGTGCCGCTTTGGCCAGCATGGGCGAGCGACATTCTTCGCGGACCGGTTCGGACTCACGCCCAGCGGACTCATTGCTACGGGCTAAAGCGCTGCCAAACCAGCGCATTCCAAAGAGTAGACTTTGGACTACTCTTTGCGGCCAAAGTAAACACGCAGCGACGTGTACGGCAGATGCGCGTGGTAATTCTGCGGCCGTGGTCCAACCAACGTACTCTCGCTGTAGTTGTAATACTGGTAACCGAGATTCCAATCGAGCCGGCGATGGAGTTTGATTGCAAGCCGCGCTTCCGGCGACTGGAAATTCATCGGATAGGAACTTATCAAAGTGCCCGGGGCGCCGGTCGGATCAGCGAGCCGATTACCCTGCCCGTGGTCGCGGTTAATGCGATACGAAGCGAAGAGCGAAAACCGCGGCGACAGCCGCGCTACGGTGTCAAGGTAGAAGAAGTTGTTGCGCACGAAGTAAAGACTGTGCCCGAGCGGGTGGCGCACGCTGTTATAAAAATAGTCAACCACAGCGTCGCTATCGACAAAGCTGTAGTTGTAGCCGGCATTAAACGAGACGTTGGAGGTTGCCGCCCAGTCAACCGAGGTCGTGACAATGCGCGACTTCACGTCAACCCCGAAGTCCTGCAGCGAGACGCCCGCGATCTCGGAAGGGTTCGCGTTGTTTTTCGTGATCAGCGCGACGTTGAACGAGAGTTTACGATTGGGCGCGTAACGGCTCTTCGCGCGCAGGTTCGTGTAGTTGTAATTTCCGATGCGCGAGAAGACGTTGTCGGACGTGCCGCGTTCCGCGTCGAAGAAGATGGTCCAGGTCTTGACCGGGCGAGCCTTGAAGCCGGCAAAAAAAGCATGAGTATGGTTCTGTTCCGTAATCTCTTCCGGAACGAGCGCTACCGGGGCGTTTGAGTTAAGCGAAAAGCCGCTCAACTGTTCCTCGATGCGACGGCTGCCGTAGCGGTAACCGAGATGCATGGAGTAGCGATCGTTGAATTGGTAATCCCCCTCGAATGTATTCTGATACTTCCGATACTTCGTGACCTTATTGACCGGCAGACCGTTGACCACGAATGAAGAGGACGTGGCCGGCGCTCGCGTCGCGAAGAACGCGTCGCTGAAACTTCCGAGGCCGTTGATTTCAAAACGTTCCACCTTAAACGAGTTGGAAATTCTCAGTTTGTCCGTTGCCAGCCAGGTCAGGCCAATATCTCCGAGCGTGCTGGGACGCTCGACGTTTCCGGTAATGTTGTACTGCCCGGCTAGCAGGTTCGGCGGATTCAACTGGCCCGTGATGCGGGTGTTGAAGTTAATAGCGCTGAAGCTTTCGAGAAAAATAGAGTTTGAAGTCGTGTTGCTGTGAATGATGCGACCGGTGATGTCCAGTTTTTTTGCCACGAGTGTGTGCAGGCTAAAGCGAGTGAAGTTAACTGAACCGCGCGTCGGTTCGTTACGCAGGAAACTATTGAAGCTGGCGACGGCCGGGCTCAGGTTGATACCCGGCGTGCGTCCGAGGTCAATAAAGCTGTCGTCGCGAAACCGGCGAAACCCCTGGAGGAAAGAAAAGTCAATTGGGCCAACGGTGCCGTCGGCGCCCAGCCGGTAGTCGTTGGCCTTCGATCTCAGGTTTGACAGCAGCATGAATTCATTGCCGCCGACGTGGTAGTTCGTGAAGGCCGGACCGCTGTACGACTCGGGTGAGAAGCCGACGTTGAATCTGATCAGGCGATTTTTTGGCAGCAGGGTCAGATCGAAATCACCCAGCTGAGTGCTGCTGTTAAAGCCGTGCTCACCGGTAACCGGATTAGGCGGCACGCTAAAATTTGCCGGGGAAAAAATCCAGTTTGGGTTTGCGATAGTGTTCAGGAAACGAAAGTATTTGAAGCGGCGGTAATTGCCGTCGAAGCGATAGAGCTTTGGCTTCTCGACGCTGAAACGCACGTTACCATGCGGGTCGGCGCCCCAGCCCGTCGAGGTGATCAGCAAACTGTCGAAGAGTTCACCCTTACCTTCATTCGCGCGCACATACAGGCTCGAGTCGAACAGACGCGGCCCGGCTTTGTAGTTTAAGTCGCTGCGAAACTTATTAACGTCGCCGCCGACGCGCAGCCCGCGATAACCAATTTCGAGGCTGCCGAGCGCGGTATAGTCACCTGTCTCCGCCGTAGTTTTCGTAGCAGCGGCACTGGCGGCTTCCGGAGATTTTTTGGGACTGGGACTCGCTTCGGGTTGCTGGGCACGCGTGCCAGTCAACGTCAGCGATATCCCCAGCAGCACCGTGAATAACGTAACCAAGTTTTTGCTCTTCATGACGAACCTCTGTTGCGAGTGCCCGAAAGTATTTACCGGAAGAAGACGGGGCTGTTGCGCGAGCCGTGAATCTTCACGTGACAAGCGGTGCAGTTCGCATACTGCGCGTTCTGGTTATGCTGTGGACCACCAGGCTCAATCGCCCCCACGTCGTGCGCGACGCTATGACAGGTCAGGCAGAGTTGATTGACAGCGGCGTAACGCAGCAGGCGCGGGTTCGAAGATCCGTGCGGCGTGTGACACGACGCGCAGCCTTCGGTCTTTACGGGCGCATGTTCGTAAGTAAACGGTCCCTGCTTATCCGCGTGACACTTAATGCAGGCAGCGTCAGAGCCGGTAGCGAGCCGGGCTTGTTTGAGTTCAAAACCGCCATGCGGGTTATGGCAGTCGCTGCAGCGCATCGCGCCCTCCAACACCTTGTGATGGAACGGCTGGCTGAATTGATGTTTCACTTCGCTGTGACAACCCAGGCAAAGCTGCGGGTCGCTGGTCTTCAGCATGGCGATGGTCGCGAAGCCGGGCTTCTGCGCGTTAGCGGGACTGACGAGCGTGTTTGAACTGGCGAGGTTTTTTCCGGTGGCGACGCCGTGCGGCGAGTGACACTCGGTGCAACCGACGTCGTTGCGCCAGTGTTCACCGCGCCGGAAGTTATTGTGCTCTTCGCGACCGGCATGACACGACAAACAAGTCTCTG
Source organism: Pyrinomonadaceae bacterium (assembly GCA_030840675.1). Classification (GTDB taxonomy): domain Bacteria; phylum Acidobacteriota; class Blastocatellia; order Pyrinomonadales; family Pyrinomonadaceae; genus PSRF01. The sequence continues at coordinate 1,299 of JAVEEA010000082.1, read as the reverse complement.
AAGTTTCCTTCGCAGACTTGTTTTTGAAAGACACGATCTTCTTCGGGTCGCCTTCTTCACTGTGGGCCTTGCCAGGACCGTGACAACCTTCACAGCCGGTTGCTTTTCCCTTCCAGGTGCTGTTGCCGGCGAGCTCCGCATGCGAGGTGTGCGAGTAAGCCTTGAACTGATCCTCGTGACAATCCTTGCAGGCTTCGCTGCCGACATATTCACCCGCGGCGAGCGAGACCGCCGGCGCTGCCTGCGCCTTTGCAGGTTTCGTAGATCCGCGCGAGGTGACGCAAACAACAACGAGCACCAGCGAACCAAAAACCAGCAAAGCCCTGATAATGTTTTTCACATTCAACCTCCGGCCCCGACAGCCGCGCGGATACGAAGACACCTAGGATGGAAAACAAGAAAGCCGTTGAGCCTCAAGGACGTTGGTGCTAACCCTGGGCCGTGGTTTGGAAACAGGAAGAAACCCGAGGAAATAGCGTTCCGGGGCTTGCCTCGTTTCCTGTCAGACACGATGGACGGCTTTCAGACAAATTTAATCATGCTCGCAAATATCGGTCTGTGCTACACCGCACATAGGGGGCCGGGTCCTTTCTGGCGATCCGGTAGGGGCAAAGTCACGGTCGGGGCGCACGCATTACACAGCTGGGCAAGTGCAATGAACGTACCAACAGTTTTGCTGTGATTTTCGGGGAAGTTATCTTTGAGGAGTCAACGCGGGGGAAGTTTGCGGGTAAAACTTCGCAAGATGTTTCCTGAGACGCGAAAAAAAACCCACGGTTGGGTGGATATTCAGTAGCGGCAGGAAACGACAATGCACGCCGAAGGTATGTGCAAAAGATGTCGCCCAAGACTTAGGCATCAATTGAGATCTTTTTTATTGAACCACTTAACGGACCACTCATCTGGCCCACCCGGTGCAGGACGGCGGCTTTACAAGTCTCGCTAAAAGACGTGCCCTGGATCGTTACCACTTTCGCGGTGCTTATCCGGCTGTCGTGAAAGTGAATGGTATAGCCATCGCTATCGTCGGTAATCTTTCCCACACTCAAGGCAAACGGAATCAATTCGTCGCTGAAGAGTTGGTCGAGGACTTGCTGCACTTCGATGTTTTTGGGATTCTTCATGGGGGTACTCTTTAAGGCAAAAGGATGTTTTGAAGGTAGTGCCTGGTGGATCAGTTCGTCAGTGTGGTAGCACACTTATCACAGGGGATGTGCTAAGGGCGGGCATTTGTACGCGGCATTATGCCCCGGCTTGCTTCAAGCGGCGGGCCCTGAGGTCAGTACAAGTTCAAGCTTC
>JAVEEA010000070.1 GCA_030840675.1 Pyrinomonadaceae bacterium | reverse complement strand
CCAGCGGTGGCTGGTCGCAGTTGGGCTTGTGAGTTTCCGTCCTTGAATTCAAACGCCACTGAGCTATCGCCGATTACGTTTAGAAAATCCATCAGATACTGCGCGTTGAAACCGATATCGGTTTCTTCGCCTTCGTATTCGGTCGGAACTGTCTCGCGCGCTTCCCCTTCTTCCGCGTTCTGCGCGCTGATTACCAATTGATTTGCCTCGAGATGAAAACGAATTGCATGCGAACGCTCGTCGGCCATCAGAGCAACACGCCGGACTGCCGAGTTCAGCAATGCGGTATCAAACTGAACGGTCTTGTCGTTATTCTTCGGCATCACCATGTCATAGTTAGGAAACTGGCCATAGAGCATGCGCGAAACGAGCAGTCGCGGACCAACCTTGAAAAAGATGTGATTATTGTCCATTCCCAAATCGATATCGCCTTCATAACCAGCGGTAATTTTGGTTAATTCAGCCAGTGTTTTGCGCGGAATGAGAGTGTCGATGGTTTCGTTGCTACCGTTTTTCTGGGCGCCCTTGCGCTCCACGTAAGCCAGGCGATGACCATCGGTCGTGATCATCTTCGCGCCGGTTTCGTCCAGAATAAACTTGGCGCCAGACAGCGTGTAACGCGACTCTTCCTGAGTGATCGCAAAAATTGTTCGGTCGATAAACGCCTTAATTACTTCGCCGGATATTTTCGTCGGCGTTGAGATCGAGGAAGGCACCTGGGGAAAAGCATCACGCGCGACGCCTACCATTTTGAAACGCGACTTATGACAGGTTACGGTAACCCAATCGTTATCTTCCTTCTTAAAACTTACCGGCCCGTCGGGTAACAACCTCGCAATCTCGAAAAGCTTTCTCGCCTGCACGCAGATGGCGCCCGGCGTCGAAATATCTTCAGCGTCCATATCGCAGCGTATGGTTACGTCGAGATCGGTGCCAATTAAACGAATCGTATTATCGCCTACATTTTCGATCAGGATATTCGAGAGGACGGGGATAGTATTCTTCTTCTCGACTACTCCCTGGACGAAGCCCAGTTCCCTTTGTAGGTTTTGTTTACTAACAACGAATTGCATGTTCGACTCCTTCAGCTTAGCGCCCTCACTCACAGCCATTTTAAAACCCCTCTTTACTTTCTGCTTCTAACTAACAAAACAAGTCTATTTATTTCTAGCCGTAGTAGTAGGTCCTGTTGAATTGTGGAAAACCCAGGAAACGTCAATTAGAATGGCGACGAGCGCTATTTATTTCGCAGCGGAATTCTACTCTAAAAAACGACTCGCACTGTCAAAAATATCTGGCGAGGCAATCATTCTAGTCTTTCACAGGCCGAGTTCCAAACAGCTTGTGGTTAATCGCGACTTGCGCGTATAGCGGCCAATGTTTAGCTCAGAACCGCTACCTTGCGACTGTGAAAATCCTGCGATTCAAGTTTGCAATCCACGCGAAATATCGACTATCACTTTTTGTAGCGCCGCGTCCTCTCCCAGCAGTCCCTGAATTTTTTCAAAGGAATGAATCACCGTAGTGTGGTGCTTCCCACCAAAGGCCCGGCCGATCTCCGGATAGCTGTGCTTGGTTAGCTTCTTGCACAAATACATTGCCACCTGCCGCGGGAAAGAATATTGGCGAGAATTATTCTTGGATACCAACTGTTCCACCGTAAGCTTGTATTGTGATGAGATGGCCTTCTGAATCTGCTCAATAGTGACGACGCCGGGTTCGTCCTCACTTGCGATATTTCTAATTGCATCACGGGCCAACTCTTTTGAAATCGGAATTCCTCGCAAGGAGGAGATCGCAACCAGCCTGATCAGGGAGCCCTCAAGCTCACGTACATTATTTTTTACCCTGCTGGCTATGAACAATGCGACGTCGTCAGGGATAGCGAAGCCCACGGCCTCTGCCTTGCGCTTAAGAATAGCGACTTTGGTTTCCAGATCGGGAGGCTCAAGGTCGGCGATGAGTCCCCACTCGAAGCGCGAATGGAGACGTTCTTCGAGAGTCGGTATTTCGCGCGGAGGACAGTCGGAACTTATTACGATCTGCTTTTGTTGCTCGTAAAGAGTATTAAAAGTATGGAAGAACTCTTCTTGAGTGCGCTCCTTGCCGGCCATAAACTGGATATCATCAATGAGCAATACGTCGACGGAGCGATACTTTTCTCGGAAGCCCTGCGTCTTATCGTAGCGAATAGAATTGATCAACTCATTCATGAAACGCTCTGACGAGAGATAGGAGACGCGCAAGTGAGGGTTCCGCTGCTTGATAGCCTGACCACACGCGTGCATCAAGTGAGTCTTGCCCAAACCGACACCGCCATAGAGATAGAGCGGGTTGTAGGTTTTTCCCGGCGACTCCGCCACGGCGAGCGAGGCCGCATGTGCAAACTGATTACAGGAGCCAACGACAAAGTTTTCAAAAGTGTACTTGGAATTAAGCGCCGGATCTAAGATTACTTCCCTGGCCGGCGCCACTGCGGCGGCGACCGGTCGAGGCGTCGAAGGGGACACCACAACTGCATCCGGAGACGACGCGGGTTCGTGATCTGGACTCTGGTGCGCTGGTAGTTTGTGAGTGTCATCCGGAAGAACCCAATCGACAGAGTAGTCACTCAGACTAAGTTCGCCCAGTGACTGGTTCAACAGGTTGGCATAGTTGACCTTGACCCAGTCGCGTACGACCTGATTGGGAGCTCGCAGTCGAATGAGCCGCCGGGCGTTATCAATTCCTTCAAAGTGAATTGGATTGAACCAGGTTTCAAAGCTTTCGCCCTGGAGTTTGGTTTTTATCGCCTCAAGTACACTTTCCCAAAGATTGCTTTCCGCCAGACTCATTGTCACCATTCAGTTCCACTTCAAACGGTTATTAGGAAGAGGGACGATTAGACACGGCCAACCCCACGCGGCTGCACAGGGAGGGCCGTAAATAGAATCGGCCTAGAAACAATTCACAGGATTTCCACTGCCCTGTGGAAATCCGTCACTCTTAAGGTAAAGCTTTAATGTTATATTTATCAACCACTTACAGGTTGTGGGTCAGGGTGAGCGGAGACTAACACACAGCTTTGGCAGGAAGCAAGAGAGTCAAAATATAAAACACGACGGATCGCGAGGCGGTAGGATGCGCGCTTCCAGCGCTAGGACGGAATCACGTATTTACGCAACGAACGCTACGGCTGTCTGAGTGCCGGCTGGAAGCTACGCGCACTCGCCCAGCTGAGTGATAGTGCCTTTCTTGACAGAAGGTCCAGCGACCGCTAGTCTTACGGTTTTCTTTTTAGGGGAGATTTCTATCTATGGCGAAGCGAACTTTTCAACCCAATAACCGGCGTCGAGCCAAGACGCATGGGTTTCGAGCAAGAATGGCGACCAAGGCGGGTCGGCTGGTGCTGAAGCGGCGGCGCGCTAAAGGGCGCCAGCGTTTGACCCCGGTTCACTATTAAATCTGTTGCCGTCCATGACGCCGTACTTACGGGGTAGCAACGATTTTCAAAAGGTTTATCGGACTGGCAAGCGCTACGACAGCACCTCGATGACTGCCTTTGTGTTGCCCAATAACCTGTCACATAACCGGCTTGGCGTGACGGCTTCGCGGAAGGCCCTGGGCAATGCTGTCCAACGGAATCGCGCAAAGCGGTTGCTCAGAGAAATGTTTCGGCAACGGACTCCTTCGTTACTAACCTTGCTCCGGAAATACGATTGGGTGATTAACGCTAAGCGCAGGCTGCCGGCGCTCAAGGTGTCAGCAGCGATCGCGGAATTCGAGATCCTGGTCTCAAGGGTGGCAAGAGAAGAGAGCACGAAGTGAGTAAGACCCAAAAATTTTGGGTAATACGTACGTGAAGTCAATATTAATCGCATTTCTTCGGTTCTATAAACTCTTCATTTCGCCCTTTCTTCCACCTTCGTGCAGATTCAATCCCACGTGTTCCCAATATGCCACTGAAGCGATTGGTCGGTACGGTGCGGCGCGCGGGAGCGTCATGGCGCTGCGTCGACTGCTGCGCTGTCATCCGTTCAATCCCGGTGGTTACGATCCGGTGAAATAATTCCGGCTTGCAGCCGTCGCAATGGTTCGCGGCCGTTAATTTATGCAACAAAAGAGACTGATTCTTGCGCTACTAATCTCCACCGGAATACTTTTCCTGTGGAGTTACCTGGGCCCAAAGCCACCCCCACCAGTGCAGCCGGCGCAAAACCAAGCGACTCCGCAACCCGCAGGTACGCCGACAAGTTCTCCCGTGACTTCGTCCACGCCGCGGTCCTCCGCCGTTTCGCCCGCGCCCGTTGCCAACGCCGCGCCACATCGCGTCGTTACGATAAGTACCCCACTTTATGTCGCCAAGTTCGACAGCCTCGGCGCGGAAGCGGTCAGTTGGATCATTAAAAAGAACAAGGACAGTGACCAGGCTATTTATTCTGTGGGTGGCCGCAAACAGAACCACGTACCTTTGGAGTTGGTCTCACAGGAAGGGTTGAAACGGGAGCCGCGCGCAGCACCACTTCAATTGGCCACCGGAGACTCTGCAGTCGATCAGATTCTGATGGGAACAAACTACTCCGTAGAGGGCAATGACGGCGGAGCGGAAAATACGGAATTAACGCTTGGCCCGGGCGAAAAGAAGCGAGTCTCTTTTCTCCTTAGCGATTCGGCTACCGGTTTGGAAGTAACCAAGACCTTGGAGTTTGCCGCTGACAGTTACCTGATTGACCTCGGGGTGACACTGAAGCGCGGCGGTCAGGTCGTGCCCCAGGCAAAGGTTCGAGTTGGTCCAAGCATCGGCGACCAGGGGGTCAAACGGTATACGTTTTATTCCGTTGCGCCTGAGGCTATCTGCGCTGTGGGCGACAAAGTTGAGCGCCACGTTGCGCGTGGGGTTAATGAAAATAAAGGCAGCCCCGACCATGTGTCCATTCCCGGCCTGACGGATTGGGCCGGCGTGGGCGACACGTATTTTGCGATGGTGGTAGCTCCGGCCAGGAAACTGGACGGACTCGAGCTGCAAACCACACAGTATGATCACCCAGGTGAAGGCGCCCCGGAAAAGAGATACTTGATAACAGCGTGGGTGCCAATCCCTACCGACGGTTCCACGTCAGCGATTTATTCCGGACCTAAGGATCATTATCTTCTAACTGAGGCGAGTCGTAATCTACAAGTATCCCTCGGTCGCGCCAGTGCCGACCTTGAAGGGTTAATCGACTACGGCTGGCTTAGCTGGATGTCAAAACCACTGGCAGTGCCGATTCTTGGTTCTATCAAGTGGCTACAGAGGCTCACGGGCAGTTACGGTGTGGCCATTATTCTGTTCACTATCGTTATTTATTCTCTGTTCTTTCCGCTGAAATGGCGTTCATCAAAGTCGATGAAAAAGGCGCAGAAGCTCGCGCCGAAGATGAAAGAACTACAGGAGAAGATCAAGGGGATGAAGCAAAACGATCCCCGTTTGAAGGAGCTTCAGGTTGAACAATTGCGTTTGATGAAGGAGGGTAACCCGCTGGGGGGGTGCTTGCCTTTGCTCATCCAGATGCCTTTTCTGTTCGCACTCTACCGAGCCATTACCATCTCTTTGGATTTTCGGCAGGCGAGTTTTCTGTGGCTGCCGGACCTTTCCGCCCCGGAGCCCTACTTTATTCATGTGCTTCCCATTTTGATGGCGGGCACAATGATAGTCTTGCAGTTGATAACACCGGCGCCCTCCGCTGATCCGTTGCAACGAAAAATGATGGCCATCGGGATGCCGTTGTTCATGTTGTACGTTCTTTGGAGTGCCCCGTCAGGCCTGTTACTCTATTGGCTCGTTGGTAACATTGTGGGGTTTGCTCAGCAATTCGTGATTAATAAGTGGACCAACCCCGAAGGTGATGACGCCTCGAGTGAGGGACCCACTAATAAGTCCGCCAAGAAGATTAACGGCGCGCGTAAGCCCGCTCCCGCTTAGGCGGCCCGTAACAGGATCGGTAACTGACATGAACGAAGCTTGTACGAATGCAGGCAATTTTCTCCAGACGCTATTCGACAGCGCTGGACTGAAGATAGGTGTCTCGGTCGTCGATACAGAGACAGAGTGTTTGCTCGACTTAAGCGGCGCGGACGCCGAGCTGTTACAGGTCGAGGGGGGCGAGTTTCTCCAGGCGGTGCAGCACCTCGCATCGCAAGCCTTTGGTCGAATGCTGCCCGTGGGCCAGCGACTGGTCTGTGACGTCGATGGGTTTCGCGCGACGGGGTAAGCCGTGTTACGCGCGTTGGCCCATCATGCGGCTGACCGCGTGCGCACGACCGGCGCGCCTTTTGTTTTCGGAGAAATGAATTCAAATGAGCGGCGAATTATTCACCTCACTCTTGCTGAATCGGAAGACCTTTGCACGGAATCAATCGGAGACGGATCGGCGCGGAAACTCCGAGTAGCCCCCAAATCATCCAGATAGTTTAGTCCGAGTTCTTCAATCGCGATGGATACCATTGTCGCAGTCGCAACACCGCCTGGGCGGAGTGCGATTGGAGTGATCAGGCTAAGTGGTCCACTAGCGCTTGGGATCATGCGAGCGCTCGTGTCGGATCAGAATTTCACGCCTGAGCCGAACCGAAGCTACGTAAAAAAAATTCGCCGCGGGTCCGGGGACGACCTGGACCAAGTCCTGGTCAATTACTTTCAGCAGCCACACTCCTTCACCGGTGAGGACATGGTCGAAATCAGCTGCCATGGTTCGCCGCTCATTCTGCGACATGTTCTGGATTTGACGCTGAGCCGCGACGCGCGTCTGGCTGGACCAGGCGAGTTTACGCTCCGAGCCTGCCAGAACGGAAAGCTAAACCTCAGCCAAGCCGAAGCCATCCGCGACTTAATCAACGCTCAGACTGATGCCGCGGCGGCACAGGCAGCGCGGCAGTTGAACGGAGAACTTTCCCGAGCGCTACAGCCCGCCAAGGAAGTCTTGATCGAAGTAATCGCGAAGCTGGAGTCTGCGCTGGAGTTTGTTGAAGACGACCTTCCAACCCTGGAGCTTGAGGAGATTAACAAGCAACTGGCAGAAGTGTTGGCGAACATCCGTTACCTGGTTGGCACCTATTCGGTGGGCCACCTTTTGAGAGACGGTTTGAGGGTAGTAATTGTCGGTCGCCCGAATGTAGGTAAGTCGAGTCTTTTCAATGGTTTACTGAGGTCTGAGCGAGCGATTGTGACGGAGATTGCCGGAACCACGCGGGATAGTATTACTGAGAGTATCAGCATCAAAGGCGTCCCCATAATTCTTACCGACACGGCCGGAATTCGCCGAGCGGGAGACAAGATAGAAGCTATTGGAGTTGAGCGGGCTCATCAAGCGATGGCCGATGCGGACCTTCTTGTTGTTGTAATCGACGGGTCAGTGGGTCTGCTCGCGGACGATGTTTCCGTCCTCTTCCAGGCGAAAGAGCGGACGCATGTTGTGGCCATAAATAAGAGTGACCTTCGCCGGGCTCCGGGGCTGGACGATCAGGTTGCTGGCTTGTCGCGCGTGGTTCGCACTTCGGCCGTCACTGCCGAGGGACTAAAGGATCTGTCGGCTGCTATACTCGCACCCTTTGGCGAAGTGGATTCGGTTAATGAGGGGCTGCTGATTACGGACAGTAGACATCATGACTTACTACGCCGCACTCAGCTTGAGCTTGAGGCTTCAATCTCTGCGCTCGATGAGCGGGCGAGCGAAGAAATTGTTTTGGTGGGTCTGCTCAATGGCCTGAGGTACCTGGGAGAGATCACAGGTGAAACAACTCCCGATGATATTCTCTCCAAGATTTTTAGTACCTTCTGCATAGGAAAATGACCATGGTTTTCGATGAAGAGTTTGATGTGGTTGTAATCGGCGGGGGCCACGCTGGATGTGAAGCGGCGTCAGCTGCCGGACGTTTGGGTGCACGTACAGCCTTAGTAACGCTGAATTTGGATCTCATCGGACAGATGTCTTGCAATCCGGCTATCGGCGGTATTGCAAAGGGCCATTTGGTACGTGAGATAGATGCACTGGGGGGCATCATGGGTCGCGTTGCGGATCGGACCGGTATTCAGTTTCGCCTGCTCAATCGGTCCCGGGGGCCGGCCGTGCAATCGCCGCGGGCACAAACGGATCGGGCTCGTTATCGTACCGAAATGCGCCGCACCCTGGAGGACACCGATAACCTTGAGTTGCGCCAAGGGATGGTTTCAGACTTAGTGGTGCATCACGGAAAAGTTAGCGGAGTGTTGCTGCAGGACGGGCGACGCATCGCCGCGCGAGCGGTGGTCGTTGCTACTGGGACTTTTCTGAATGGCCTGATACATACTGGTCAACACACCTATACCGCTGGCCGCGCCGGTGAACCCGCATCTATCGAATTAGCCGCTAGTCTGAAGCGGTTGGGGTTTCCGGTTGGCAGACTCAAAACTGGCACGCCACCAAGGCTTGATGGCAGGACTATCAATTGGGGAGCATTTCAAGTTCAGGAAGGGGATGAGCGTCCAGTTCCGTTTTCCTTCTCAACCGAAACAATAGAGCAGCCGCAGATGCGTTGTTACGTCGGTTATACGACTAGCTCTGTTCACAATGCTATTCGACAAAATTTAGGCGAGTCGCCCCTTTATTCTGGACAAATCAAAGGAGTCGGCCCTCGTTATTGCCCGTCGATCGAAGATAAGGTCGTGAAATTTGCCGATAAAGATAGGCACCAGTTGTTCCTCGAGCCTGAGGGGCATGACACGAACGAAGTTTATCTAAACGGATTCTCAACTTCCTTGCCGGCCCCGCTACAGCAGGATCTGGTAAGGATGGTTCCTGGTTTGGAGCAGGCGACGATCATTCGTCCCGGTTACGCTATTGAATACGACTTTGTTGATCCTCGAGAGCTGGGGGCAGATCTTCAGTGCCGTCGCGTAGCGGGCCTTTTCCACGCCGGCCAAATTAATGGGACCACGGGCTATGAAGAGGCCGCTTGTCAGGGTTTAATTGCGGGAATAAACGCGGCCGCGTTGGTTACTGGACGAAAAGCAATTCGCCTGGGTCGAGAGGAGTCGTATATAGGAGTGCTTGTGGATGATTTGGTCACGCACGGAGTGGACGAGCCTTACCGAATTTTCACCTCCAGAGCGGAATATCGCTTGTCCTTACGGCACGATAATGCTGATGAGCGATTGACGGGTTATGGGCGTGGCCTGGGTTTGGTTAGCGATACCGGGTGGGAACGTTTCCTTGGGCGGCAGGGTCGAATTATTAAGGCGAAAAACATCCTGAAGTCAAATAGGCTGAGGAGATCAGATCCTTCTTACGTCGCCGCCGCAAGCATGACGAGTACTGCCCTGGGCGACTCCATCAGCTTGTCTGATCTGGCGCGACGGCCGGGCATCTCTATGGACATGATCTACCAACTGCTTCCCCAGCACCTCGGCCTGAGTCAGAGCGACGTTGAGAGCGCATTGGCTGACAATCTATATGCGGGCTATATAAGCGCTCAGGCTTCGGCTATCGGACGATTACAGCGTAATGATCAATTACGCATTCCAGGGAATATTAATTACCGCGATCTTGATGGCCTGTCCTCGGAGATGATTGAGCGTTTGGAACGCGCACGGCCCGTAACGATCGGTGAAGCGAAAGCGCTTTCTGGACTCACCCCGGCTGCGGTTAACACTTTGTATATCGCCTCCGTCCAGTCTTGAGGCCAAGTCGCACTAATGTTTCACGTGTCCCCCTCGTAATGGGACACGTGAAACATTGTAGAGTTTCGCTCCCAAACGGCCATGAGGTAGAAACGCCTCCTCCTCTGTGTTAACTTACGCCTCCACGGCAAAATATTACCCCCGGAATGGGCGGTGTTGGCTTGAGGTCCCCATATGCCTAAGATTATCGCAATCGCAAATCAAAAAGGAGGCGTAGGCAAGACTACAACGGCAGTAAATCTGTCGGCGGTATTGGCGAGTGCGGACAGTCCTGTCTTGCTGGTCGATACCGATCCTCAAGGAAACGCAACATCGGGAGTGGGTATTCAGAGAGGCAGTTTTCGAAAAAGCGTTTACCATTGCGTCGTATTGGGCGAGCCCGTCAATAATGCTGTCTTGCAAACCTCTGTACCCGCACTCGATGTGCTGCCTGCGAATAAAGATCTGGCAGGAGCGGAAGTGGAGCTTGTTGATTTGGATAGTCGCGAATCCCGGCTGCGTCTGGCTCTCGACGAAATTGGGGGCCGCTACGAATACGTCATCATAGACTGTCCGCCCTCTCTGGGATTGTTGACCTTGAATGCGCTGACTGCGGCCAGGTCTCTGCTAGTGCCGATTCAATGTGAATATTACGCGCTTGAGGGCGTTACTGAACTGTTCGATACCCTTGCCCGAATCCGGCGTCTACATAATCCTGGTCTCACCATTGAAGGACTTTTGCTGACCATGTATGACGAGCGAACCAATCTCTCGGCCGCTGTGGCTTCCGACCTGCGAGATTTCTACGGTAAGCAAGTGTTCGAGACGGTGATTCCCAGAAATGTCCGGCTCGCCGAGGCCCCCAGCTACGGGAAACCTATCACGTTGTATGACGCACATTCGAGGGGTGCCGAGGCGTACTTTCAGCTGGCGAAGGAGATAACGGGACATGACACGAAAGGCGTTGGGTCGAGGGTTGGGGGCGTTACTGTCGGCTGAAAAAGCCGAGTCTACCAACGAATTAGCTAGCGAGGTGCCGATCGATCTTATTGATCCCGGCTCGTTGCAGCCTCGTATGCTCTTCGATGAAGATAGGTTAAAAGAGTTGGCCCAATCGATAGTAGCCAATGGGGTGGTCCAACCTCTAATTCTGCGAAGAAATGGCCTTAGGTATGAACTCATCGCTGGTGAACGTCGGTGGCGTGCTGCTCAGCTGGCGGGTTTGACTAGCGTGCCTGCCATTTTGCGAGATATTCCCGACGAAAAAGTCCTCGAAATTGCGCTCATCGAAAACATACAACGCGAAGACCTTAATCCCATCGAAGAAGCTGGAGCCTATAAGAGACTAATAGATACTTTAGGTCTCACCCAGGAGACGGTGGCGGAGAGAGTTGGTAGAGACCGTTCGTATGTGACAAATTATCTGCGCCTGCTCCGACTCCCCCAAGATATCCAGGATCTTCTGCAAGGTGGAAGGTTGTCCGCTGGACACGCGCGAACGCTTCTCGGTTTGGAAGGCGCCGATGTTCAGCGCCGTATAGCGCGCCGGGTAGTTGAGGGAGATTTATCCGTCAGGGCCACAGAGCGCTTGGTAAGAGCCCTCGGTCAGAAGCCAAATAAAAGCGCTCCATCGATTGGAGAGTCTCGTCACGTAGATCCAAATGTCAGAGCGGCGGAAACCAAGCTGCGCCGGTTCTTTGGCACCCAAGTGCGAATCCTGCTTCCAAAGGGAGCTGTCAGTGGAAAAATAGAACTGGAGTTTTACAACCAAGGCGATTTGGACCGTCTTTACAATCTTCTGGCCCAGCCAAGTCGCTAGCTGTTTTACTAGTAAAAAACAGACGATGTTACTTGTATTTAGTAAAACAGTCGGTATGCGAACGTTTCGGTGGGTGTGGTTCGCGACCGTCGGTTGACCGGTGTATGGGTGAATGGTAGACTCCGTCGCTTTTGCGTTTCGAGAGTTGCTGGGAGGTGCGTGTTTGCTTTTTCTTGGCTTTGCGGGCGGTGCAATTCAACTGGTTCCCGATGGAACTCTCGTATTTCATCTGTTCATCATCGTTACGATGGTGGCCGTGCTGAATTACACCCTGCTGAAACCAATTAATCGAATCCTGGCGGATCGCGAAAGGCTAACCGAGGGTCGCCTTGAGGAGGCTGAGCGCGTCTTGGCCGACGCCAATGATAAATTTCGGATTTATGAATCTACTTTACGCGACGCGCGGTCCAGCGGGTATTTGCTGTTGGAACGTGAGCGCGCCAAGGTTCATAAGGAGCGCGAACAGAAGGTCAAAGCGACAAAAGACGAGGTTGGTCAGTGGGTAAATGTAGAAAAGGCCAAGCTCGCTTCGGAGATGGCTGATGTGCAAGTTCTACTTCGGCAGGATGCCATGAAGATATCTGAGGAGATCGGCCGCCGGATATTGGCGCGCGAGATTACGCCGAAGCGGTCGTAGGAGTCTAAGAACGATGTCTTCCTTTCTGCCCATACTTCCTTTTCTAGGACTCTTCCTTAGCGACGGTAGCGCTCCGCCCTGGTGGGATTATCCAGGGCTCGAACTATGGAAGTTTTTCAACCTAGCCATCTTTGTTGGCGCGGCGCTGTATTTGCACCGACGGTTCGGCAGGCCCGTTCGCGAAGCGTTGCGGTCTCGTGGCGAGATGATCAAACGCGAGTTGGTGACGGCCAGGGAGGAAAGAGACCGGGCTCTGGCGAAGTTGGCCGAGGTCGATGCGCGCTTTGCGAGCTTAGAGACAGAAGTGGCGAAGGTTCAGGAGAAGGCTCATCGAGAAGCGGACGCGGAGCAACAACGAATTGTGGATGCCACAAACGCCGAGATCGCAAAGATTAAGGATCAAGCAAAGAAAGAATTAGAGCGCGCGGGAAAGTCTGCACGGCACGAACTGCGGCGATTTGCAGTAGAGGAGAGCGTGAGACACGCTGAGGTGCTGCTGCGGTCCGGGATAAAGCCGGAAGACGATACGCGGTTATTAGAACTTAACGTTCAGCAGTTAGGGAGGACCAACGCGTGAGTTCGCAGACAGTAGCCCGCCGCTACGCTGCGGCGTTGGCGGACGTAATCGTTCCCACAAGTGAACGCGAAACGGTGCAACAGGAGTTGGCGTATTGGGCGAATCTGCTCGAAGCTAACCCACCGTTGCTTGAAGCCTTCAGCAATCCAACCGTGGCCCATGAGCAAAAAGAACACGTTCTTAGTGAGCTGATTGCGCGCACCAAGGTTGCACGAACGACGGCCAACTTTCTACGTGTATTGTTAAGGAATCAGAGGCTCGCTGAGCTTCCTCAAATCAACGCTAAGTTGGTTGAAGTTTTGAATGAGCGCTCTGGGCTGGTAAGCGCGACGGTAACCTCGGCGCGTCCGGTGCCGAACTCGACAAGAATTGATTTAGAAGAGAAGCTTCGCCAGTTAACAGGGAAAAATGTTCGTTTGACATTTGAAACCGATGAAGCGCTGATTGGCGGAATGGTGACCCGAATCGGTTCCACGATTTATGATGGCTCGGTGCGCAGCCAACTACAGCGTCTCGGCGAGAAACTTGCAGGCTAGACAGGGAGAATAGATGGAGCCAATTCGAGCGGACGAAATTAACGAAATCATTCGTAGGCAAATTGAAAATTTCGAAACTGGTGTTACGGTAATGGAGGTAGGCACCGTCATCAAGGTAGGTGACGGCATCGCTGAAATCCACGGTCTCGAAAAGGTAATGGCCGGCGAGTTGTTGGAGTTTCCTCATGAGGTTCGTGGCCTCGCTTTGAATCTGGAAGAAGACAAGGTGGGCGCTGTCCTCTTCGGTGAGTATCAGGCGATTAAAGAGGGCGACCTGGTCAAGCGCACCGGCCGCATCATGCAGGTCCCGGTGGGCGACGCGATGATCGGACGTGTTGTTGATGCCCTGGGAAATGCTATTGATGACCGCGGACCAATCATTACCGATGAATACTATGCAATTGAACGGATAGCGCCGGGGGTAGTCGATCGCCAGCCCGTGAAGGAGCCCTTACAGACGGGGTTGAAAGCGATCGACGCTATGGTGCCTATTGGCCGCGGACAACGCGAGTTAATTATTGGTGACCGCCAGACCGGTAAGACTGCAGTCGCGGTTGACACCATAATAAATCAAAAAGGAAAAGACGTAATTTGCATTTACGTTGCTATTGGTCAAAAGGCTTCCACCGTTGCTCAGGTGGTGAAAACACTTGATGACTTTGGGGCCTTGGAATACACCATCGTAGTTAAGGCGACTGCCTCAGACCCGGCCGCCATGCAGTTTCTCGCGCCCTACTCCGGCGCGGCCATGGGCGAGTACTTTCGCGACAATGGGCGACACGCGCTAACTATCTACGACGACCTCTCAAAGCAAGCCGCGGCCTACCGTGAAATCTCATTACTGCTGCGCCGGCCACCAGGTCGTGAAGCCTATCCCGGTGACGTGTTCTACCTCCACTCTCGTTTGCTCGAGCGTGCCGCAAAAATGTCTGACCTCAAGGGCGGCGGCTCATTGACCAGCCTGCCGATCATCGAAACGCAGGCGGGTGACATCTCGGCTTACATCCCGACTAACGTCATCTCGATCACTGACGGACAGATTTTTCTGGAAGCGGACCTCTTTAACAGCGGCATCCGTCCGGCCATCAATGTCGGTAACAGCGTGTCACGCGTTGGCGGCTCGGCGCAGATCAAAGCCATGAAGCAAGTAGCCGGAACGCTGCGTATCGACCTCGCGCAATTCCGCGAGCTACAAGCCTTCGCTCAGTTCGGATCGGATCTGGACAAGGCCACGCAAGCTCAGCTCGCGCGCGGTGAACGGCTGGTCGAAATTCTTAAGCAGCCGCAATATCAACCGATGAACGTGGAGAATCAAATTCTCGTCATTTGGGCTGCCAGCAACGGTTACGCTGACGAGGTTGCGGTCGAGGACGTGAGAAGCTTTGAAGCTGAACTCCTGAAGTTCGTGGAAAACTCGCATCCCGGAGTGTTGCAGAGCATCCGCGAAAAGAAGAGTTTGACCGACGAAATCGTAAACGATCTAAAACAGATGATGGCTGATTTCAAGGACCGTTGGGCCGAAAAAACTTCCGGCTCCGTGGCGGTTACCGCCTAGGTTTCGTTACTAATGCCGAATCTTTTGGACATCCGCCGGCGAATTAAGTCGGTAAAAAACACGCAGCAGATTACCAAGGCCATGAAAATGGTGTCGGCGGCGAAGCTCAAGCGTGCGCAGGATCGCGTCGTCACGGCCAGACCCTTTGCGACAAAAATGACGGAAGTGTTGGGCGGACTAGCCGCCCGCACTGACGAGGATTTTCATCATCCGTTGCTGGATGTGCGCGGCGACGACCGCTACCTGCTGGTGCTAGTGACCGCCGATAAAGGTCTCTGCGGCGCCTTCAATACCAATTTGATAAAGGCAGCTCAGACTTTCGCTCGTGAGTACGCCGACAAAGAAATTGAAATCCTGGCGGTGGGTCGCAAGGGGCGAGATTTCTTCCGCCGCCGCGGCGCCACGCTAGCCGGAGAATATGTTGGGGTGACGGGCAAGGGTCGCGTCGACTTCTCCGAGGCACTCGAGATTGCCCGCGATTTAATTCGGCGTTTCACTGAAGACCAGCGGATCGATAAGACTTTTATCATCTACAACGAATTCAAGTCGGTGTTGCAGCAGCGGGTAGTAACGGAGCAACTCTTACCAGTTGCACGCGCTGCTTCCAGCGCCATCGATCCAGCCCCGCCGGACCAGGCGGTAAATCTTGTCGACTATATTTATGAGCAATCGCCTGCCGAGATATTCGCACAACTGCTTCCGCGTCTGATTGAAACTCAAATCTTTCGCGCCTTGCTCGAGTCGATTGCTTCCGAACAAGGAGCGCGAATGACGGCAATGGATTCGGCTTCGAAAAACGCACGCGAACTGATCGATTCGCTAACGCTCAACATGAATCGCGTGCGGCAGGCGGCCATTACGAATGAGATTATCGAAGTCGTATCTGGAGCATCCGCTCAATAGTCGTCACCTCCGCTTTGCCTTTGACTACTGAATTTTCGTGAGGCCTGATGAGGGAAGCAGCTAGTTGCCGCTTCCCTTTATTAGTTTTCGGCTGTATGGCGAAACAATCTTTGAGCGTCAACGTCCCCGCCCCACGCTCACCAACTCGCGAGCGACTCTGGCGCTATGGACCACTGGTCTTGTGGCTGGCAGTAATCTTCTTCGCGTCGTCAAGCGAGTTTTCGGCCGAAAACACTTCTCAAATCGTTCGTCCATTTCTGCTCTGGCTTTTCCCGCACTTAAGTGAATCCCAACTCGCAACGGCACACTTTCTAACCCGCAAGGCCGGACACTTTTCGGAGTATGCGGTACTCGCCTTGCTCGCGCGTCGCGCGTTCATTACATCTCCCGCGACGGTTATCCATCGTCGCTGGTTTCAACTAGCGCTGCTGTTGATTGTCACGTATGCGTTGCTCGATGAATTTCATCAAAGTTTTGTGCCCACGCGCACTGCTTCTATTTATGACAGCCTGATCGATATCGCTGGCGGCCTCACAGTCTTGCTATTCTTTAGGTTACGCGGCGGGAGAGTAACGCAACAGGTGAGCGAGGAATAGACTCAGCTTTCCCGACTGACTTGTTTATGCAATCATCAAATGCCTGGTTGACTAGAGCACACTGTTTGAACCTAAGTAACCCGGGCTCCGTATTAACCGAGAGGCAGCCGATTAACTGCCGCAAAGGAGAATTAGCATGGGAATATTTGACGCTATCCGCTCGCAGTTCATTGAAGTCATCGAGTGGCTTGATGATTCAGGCAACACGCTGGTCTATCGCTTTCCGGTCCAGGGTCAAGAGATCAAGAACGGCGCGCGACTAACTGTGCGCGAATCGCAGGCAGCTGTTTTTGTGTATCAGGGACAGATCGCCGATGTGTTTTCCCCGGGCCTTTACACGATCGACGGGGGTAACACGCCGATTCTTTCAAAGCTCGGAGCCTGGATGCACGGCTTCAACTCGCCGTTTAAAGCAGAAGTCTATTTTGTAAATACTAAACAATTCACCGACCTGAAATGGGGCACGTCGAATCCGATCATGATGCGCGACACGGATTTTGGTATGGTGCGCTTGCGCGCGTTTGGTATCTACTCGATTCGTGTCAGCGATCCCAAGGCGTTCATCAAAGAGATCGCCGGCACCAACGCCCACTTCGTGACCGAAGACATAGAAGGCCAACTAAAGCGAACCCTCGTCAGCGGCTTTAGCGATGCGTTGGCGGAGTCCAAGATCGCGGCCCTTGACCTCGCCTCGAACTACGACGAGCTTGGCAAGTTTACGCGTACAAAACTGACGGAAGATTTCCACGCCTACGGGTTGGATCTGACGAAGCTGGTGATTGAAAATATTTCGTTGCCGGCTGAAGTTGAAGCGGCGATGGACAAGCGCACCTCGATGGGTGTCATCGGCGACGTGGGACGTTATGCTCAATTTCAAGCAGCTGATGCGATGCGTGATGCAGCACAGAATACCGGCGGTGGCGGCGCTGCTACTGGCGCCGGGCTGGGCGCGGGATTCGCGATTGGCAATGCCATGGCCGGCGCAATTTCCAACGCCAATGCGATGAATCAATCGCAAAGCGGCACGCGTAATGAGCAGGCCGGCACCAGGGCGACGTGTCCCAAATGTGGCGCCGCGAATCTGAGCAACGCGAAGTTCTGCAATGAGTGTGGGACACAGATGGCAGTTGCGGGACCGACCCCTTGCGCGAAATGCGGCGCCCAGGTATCGGCCGGTTCGAAGTTCTGTAATGAGTGTGGCACCAAAGTCGAATCAGTGGGCTAACCGCGGAAAGTCACGTTCGCGAAAGTTACGTTCTCGAAAGTAACCAGGGACACAAGGTGAACGAGGCTCTCAACCTCGGGCCCTTGTGTCTTTGTAGTTAGCGCCCGTGCTATTCTGAGTCTTGCACCCGGCCCGTACCTCGACGAAGCAGGAATAATTTCCAATGTTACGTCACTTCAAACAACCTCGACGTGTCGTGATCACGGGCATCGGTTGTGTCACGCCCATCGGGATCGGACGAGAGGCGTTCTGGTCCGGACTGGTCCATGGACGCAGCGGAGTACGCACGATTGAGTCGTTTGACGTCTCAAACTCGCCGGTAAAGATTGCTGCCCAGGTACAGAACTTCGACTGGGAAGCGCAGTTGAGTCCCAAAGATCGCAAACACGTTGCGCGGACTGTACCGCTGGCCCTGGCTGCCGCGCGTGAAGCGGTCGCGGATGCGAACTTAAAACCGGACGAGTTTTCGCTGGAGCAACGACGCGCAGTCGGCGTAGTTCTGGGCACCGGCGGCGGCGGCCTCGCTTTTACCGAGCAGCAATACTCCTATTGGTTCAACGGCTCCACCACCAAGGCGAGTGTTTACACTATTCCGGCGTCGACCCACGGCGGCTTGTCGAGCGAGTTGTCGATGGCGTTCGGGCTGCGCGGGCTTTCACATATCGTCTCGACCGGCTGTACCAGTTCGACCGACGCAATCGCTTATGCCGCGCAACACATCGCGTTGGGGCGACAGGAACTGATGTTAACCGGCGGTGTCGATGCGCCGATTGCACCCGGAATTCTTGCGGGATTCAATTTGATGACTGTGCTGACAAACGATTGGAACGACGAACCCGAGCGAGCGTCGCGCCCGTTTTCGTTGAACCGATCGGGGATAGTTTTGGGTGAAGGCGCGTGGATTTATGTTTTGGAAGAGTTAGACCACGCGCAAGAGCGAGGCGCGAAGATTTATGCTGAGGTCACCGGCTACGGCGCAACCTGCGATGCTTATCATCGCGTTCGTTTGGCGGAGTCAGGGGATGAACCGGCGCGCGCGATGAAGCTGGCTTTGGCTGACGCGGGTCGCACACCCGAAGAAGTGAATTACGTAAACCTGCACGGTACCTCGACTGTTTTGAATGATCGCATCGAGACCACCGCGCTCAAGCTGGCGCTAAACGGGCGCGCCGCAAAGACGCCGATGTCGGCAACGAAATCGCAGATTGGACATCCGCAGGGCGCGAGTGGCGCTGCCGGTTTGGGCGCCGCGCTATGTGCGATGCATACCGGCATCATTCCGCCCACCATCAATCTCGACGAGCCCGATCCTGAGTGTGATCTCGACTACGTCGCTAATGAAGGTCGGACCGCGGATGTTCAAATAGCGCTTTGTAACTGTATTGGCTTCGGTTCGAAGAATAGCGCGCTGTTAGTTGAGAAAGTAAACAACCTGTAAAGCAAACTGTTAGTTTGCGTGCAGCCTGAAGGGTGGCTTAGCTCCCGGTTCACCAACTGCGCAAACTAACAGTTTGCGTTACCACCCTCGATCCGCTACGCTTTCACGCGAATCTCAAATAATCTAATTTCGAGTTTACATGTCACAACTAACTGAACAATTAGTACTGGACGCCCTGCGTCAAATCAACGATCCCGATCTCCACAAAGACATCGTTACGCTGGGCTTTATTAAGGACCTGAAGATCGCTGGCGGCGCGGTTTCGTTTCGCATTGTGCTGACGACACCCGCTTGCCCGGTCAAGGCGGAGATGGAGAGTGCCGCGCGTGAACTCGTGGGCGCTCTGCCGGGTGTCACTTCAGTCGCGGTCACCATGGATGCTGAGGTGCCCAAGGGCCGCGGCATCGGCGATAAACTTGCGATTGAAGGCATACGAAACATCATTGCCGTTTCTTCCGGCAAAGGCGGTGTGGGCAAGTCGACGGTGGCCGTCAATCTTGCGGTGTCGCTGGCACTGGATGGCGCGCGCGTGGGAATTATGGACATCGACGTCTATGGTCCAAATGTTCCAATCATGCTGGGAGCGAGCGAGGCACGTCCGGAAGTCGATGTTAACAAGCTCGTGCCCATCGAAGCGTATGGCGTCAAGTTGATGTCGATGGCGCTGCTGCAACCGGGTGACAAACCAATGATCGTGCGTGGGCCGATCCTGCACGGACTCGTGAAGCAGTTCTTGTCTGACGTTAAGTGGGGTGAACTGGACTACCTGATCGTGGACATGCCACCGGGAACGGGCGATGTACAGTTATCTCTGGCGCAGTTGGTTCCCGTTCAGGGCGCCGTTTTGGTAACTACGCCACAGGATGTCGCAGTCGCGGATGTGCGGCGCGCGTTGCGGATGTTTGAGACGGTCGCGATCCCCGTTCTCGGGATCATTGAGAACATGAGCTACTTCATCGCGCCAGACACCGGCACGCGCTACAACATTTTCGGCGAAGGCGGCGGCGCGAAGCTGGCTGAGATGTACCATGTACCATTGCTCGGCGTGATTCCTCTCGGCCTTGAGGTTCGCGAAGGTGGCGATAAGGGTGTGCCGGTAGTTGTCAGCCATCCAGAGTCGCCGCAGGCCGTGGCGTTCAGGCGCGTTGCGGAAGAAGTGGCTCGCCAGGTTTCCATCGAGGCCATGAAACCTGAACTTGTCGTTTTGGGCAAAGGTCAATAAGATAGTCCGTGAATGTAGAGCAAACTGTTAGTTTGCTTCGGTAATTAGAAATGAAAATAAGGTGGCGCAAACTAACAGTTTGCTTTACCGGCCAGCAAGCATTGAATCAGAAGGAGTTAATTTAAGACATGTCTACACAAACCGCCTCCACGGGAACCCCCGGAGTGAACACCGCCGCCCCGACGATGACGCTCGATGTCACCGAAAGCGCGCTCAGCGAAATCAAAAAGTTTATGGCGAGCGAGGAAGGCCTGCCGGAAACTTCCGGCCTGCGGGTTCGCGTTGTTCCGGGCGGCTGTTCTGGTTTCCAGTACAGCTTGAATATTGAAGAAGATTCGCGCCAGGGTGATTTCGTGCTCGACCAGACCGGCGTCAAACTCTTCGTCGATATGTTCAGTGCGCAGTATCTCAACGGCGTGAAGATCGACTACGTGACCGGTGTGATGGGATCGGGTTTCACCTTTACGAATCCTAACGCCACCGGCAGCTGCGGTTGCGGCACTTCGTTTACGGCGTAATTGGCAGGACGGGCATTCCTGTCCGTCTCAAATAAGCGGACAGACTGGAAAGTTTGTTCTACTTCAAAGCGCGGTGCGCGAACGGCTCGCTGGACTCTCAACTGAGACCAGCGAGCCATTTTCGCGTACCACGTTTTTCTTTGCCGCAGCAGCCTTCATGGAGTTGGAACTCTAGACAGCAAGCCGCTCTTCGCTGGG
>JAVEEA010000049.1 GCA_030840675.1 Pyrinomonadaceae bacterium | reverse complement strand
AAGAATCACGAAGATTGTCCAAAGCATATTTGTTCCTCCTCTAAGCCGCGCTACACGCCCGGCGGTTGTTATGCTCGCACGCAAGTTGGCAATGACCATGCCAACTCCCGACGCGAAGTCGCAAACTATTGCTCCGCGTTGACTTGTCCTGAAGGATGCAACGGCAACGAGCTAAAACCTACGGCGTATTGAAACCCGCCATTTTCCGCGCTAACGACAGTTTTTGATTCACGTTTGCCGGAGGTCATTTCCCTTCGCCCTTTTGTGTCTGGACAGAGTTATTCACAGGCTGTTAAAGTGTTTGCGTGCTCGCCGCTCCCGATGCGGCGAGCGCACCGCCTTAATAAACTCGGGTTTTGCACTGCGCGCCGAATGTCCCCCGACACGCCGTCGCCTCAATCCTGATCCAATTGAAATTTGCTGTGAAGGGCCGCGCCCATCGCGCTTAAAACGCTCGCCATACCGGCCGGCGAGTTTATCGGAGTACTTGTCATGCCTTCCCCCGCCAGAAAAATCGTTATCAATTCGCCCCGCGTCGTTTTGCTTACCGCCCTAACCGGCGCGCTGCTAATCGTTGCGAGCGTCGTCATCGTCCTGCAAACCCGCACGCCGCATATCAGCAAGATTAACTATTCGGAGCTTTACCAAATCGCGGAGACTGGATCAGCGACTTCGTTGATTATTGAAAGCGACACGCTACTGGTGCAAAGCAGACAAGGCGTGGCGCAGCAGGCCACCGTGACGAGCGACGCGATTCGCCAGGAGCTGGTCCAGGAGTTTCGCAAACACAATGTGCCGATTGAGTTTCGTCCGGTGCAGACTGGCTGGGGCACGACACTCTTAAACTGGGGAGTGCCGCTGGTGACGGTGCTGTTTCTCGGTTTGATTGGCTGGCGAGTTTATGCCGGCATGAACGGCAACGTTGGCAGCTTCAGCATGCCTGACCAAAATGGCAAACCGGATGTTTCGTTTGCGGATGTCGCCGGTGTTGACGAGGCGACCGCGGAACTCGCGGAGACGATCGACTTCCTGCGCGACCCGGCGCGTTTTGGCCGGCTTGGCGGACGAGCGCCGCGCGGCATTCTGCTTTATGGCCCACCGGGAACGGGCAAGACGCTGCTGGCGCGTGCGATTGCCGGGGAAGCGGGCGTGCCTTTCCTGCTCGCTTCGGGTTCTAGTTTTCAGGAGAAGTTTGCCGGCGTGGGCGCGTCGCGAGTGCGACGACTGTTTGCCGAGGGCAAGAAAGTTTCACCCTGCATCATCTTTATCGACGAGATCGACGCCCTTGGTCGGGCACGGGGACGCGGCAACGATTCCGCCACTGCCGATCAGGACCAAACGCTGAACCAGTTGCTGATTGAAATGGACGGGTTCGATCAAAGCTCGAGTATCGTGGTTATCGGTTCGACCAATCGCCCGGACGTGCTCGATCGCGCACTCACGCGCCCGGGCCGTTTTGATCGCGAGATTGCCGTTAACCTCGCGGATGTGCGCGGTCGGGAGGCAATCCTGCGCGTGCACGCGCGTCGTATGCAGTTGGATGTCGAGTTGGATCTTAGCTGGGTCGCACGCGGCACTCCGGGTTTCTCGGGCGCCGACCTCGCGAATCTTTTGAATGAAGCGGCGATTGCCGCTACGCGTGACAACTCGACTGCCGTTGGCCGCGCCCACATCGAGTCTGCTCGCGATCGCATTCTGATGGGCGCGGAACGTCACGGGTTCATGATTGACGAAGACGAACGTTACGCGACGGCCGTTCACGAAGCGGGGCACGTTGCGGTCGGCGTCGCAGTGCAGCATGGCGATCCGATCCACAAAGTTTCGATCCTGCCGCGCGGACGCGCACTGGGCGTGACGCAGTCGTTGCCGGAACGCGATCGCTTGATGAAGAAACGCGAGTATCTCGAAGACCAGATTGCCGTGTTGCTCGGGGGACGCGCAGCGGAACAGATTCTGCTCGCTACCATGACCGCGGGCGCTTCGAACGACATTCAACGCGCGGTGGAAATTGCGCGCAGCATGGTCAGCGAATTTGGCATGAGCCCGCTCGGGCCGATCTATCTCGGTGATCCAACCAAAGAGCCGATGAGCCAGAGTTTGCTGGATCGTGTTGAGGAAGCAGTGAACACAATCATCAATACGCAGCTCGCGCGCGCGTGCGAAACTGTCGCTGCCAGCCGTGACTCGATCGCGCGACTGGTGGAGTTGCTGCTCGAGCACGACACGGTGGAAGCTGACGGCATCGAACAGTGCTTCGCTGCCGTTCCCGGCCTGACTGCCGCTAACGTCGCGGAAGCGGATCGCTCTCTCCTGGGAGCGCGGGCCTCCCGCCCACAACTGAGCGCGTAGCGCGAACAAGCAACCAAGGATTTAACCGCTAGCCCGGATGACGCAAGTACGCGCCATTCCGGGCTAGCTTTTTTTAGCCAGGCTGCGACTCCGCGGAATAGTAAACAGCAAACAATAAGCAGCCGCAGAGGAGATTGTTTGGACTCTGCTCAGGAGTTTGTTTTGGAACATTTCTTCGCGCGCCGCACGCCTTGACGTTCGTTTATCGAACGAGTCTTGCGTTGGTTTCCACCAATCTACATCGGCACTCATTTTGCTACTGGCTCTCTTCGCAATAGCCAAGCGACTGCGTCCGAACCGACGTCTTGCGCCCAGCAAGTTACGTCCAAATCGAAATTATCGGGGGGAATATGAACAACACCACGCTCGACACCAATCATGTGAACGAACTCTTGTACCAGGCACTCGAAACTGAAAAGGGAGGCGTGCAAATCTACACCACTGCTTTACGTTGCGCGGTGAACAAAGACTTGCGGGAAGAGTGGAGCAAGTATCTCGAGCAAACCAAGACGCACGTGCAGATTGTTACCGATGTGCTCAAGAGTATGAAGCTCGATCCGGAAACCGAAACGCCGGGAAGAAAGATCGTGCGGCACATCGGCGATTCGTTAGTGCAGGCGATGGAGATGGCTCTGCGCGGACCCGACCCGGGCGCGGCGCAGATTGTAGCGGCGGAATGCGTCACGCTGGCGGAGACCAAGGACCATTTGAACTGGGGTTTGATTGGTGAGATTGCCGAAAACGCCAGTGGCGACCAGGCTGAACTTCTGCAACAGGCACACGACAAAGTTGAACCGGAAGAGGACGAGCATCTCTACCACACGAGTGGGTGGACTCGCGAACTCTGGATCGAAGCACTGGGAATGCCGGCCGTGTTGCCGCCACCGGAGGAAGAGCAGGACGTAGAGACAGCCATCGAAGCGGCGGAAGCGAAGCAGTCGCGCGCCAGTAACGCTTAACGGGCAGAAGGCAGAAGCGTTCCGGTCTGCACGCCGAAGCGGTCAGTTCAGTTCTTAAAAACCACCGCGCGGGAGAGACGATGACCACCAGAAAAACCACCAAAGGAAAAAACAAACCCGCAACTAAAAAAGTTGCGAAGGAAGTCGTAAAGGAAACGAAGGCGCAGGCGAACGCCGCCCGCTTCGATGGCAAGACCGACCCGCGCAATGACGACGCAAAGATTAACGATCTGCAAAAGTACACTGAAGACGGCGGGGGAGAATTCCTGACGACGAATCAGGGCGTGCGTATTAACGACAATCAGAACTCTTTGAAAGCCGGCGATCGCGGCGCCACCCTGCTGGAAGATTTCATACTGCGCGAGAAGATCACGCACTTCGATCACGAGCGCATTCCGGAACGAGTGGTCCACGCGCGTGGTTCCGCGGCGCACGGTTATTTCCAGGTTTACGAATCGCTGGCCCAGTACACGAAGGCCGGATTCCTGCAAAATCCGGCCGTGAAGACTCCCGTGTTCGTGCGTTTCTCGACGGTCGCCGGTTCGCGCGGCTCGACCGATCTCGCGCGCGACGTACGCGGGTTTGCCGTCAAGTTTTACACGCAGGAAGGAAACTTCGACATCGTCGGTAACAACATCCCCGTCTTCTTTATCCAGGACGCTATCAAGTTTCCCGATTTGATTCACGCCGTGAAGCCGGAGCCGCACAACGAAATCCCGCAGGCCGCGTCAGCCCACGACACGTTTTGGGATTTCATTTCGCTGCTGCCGGAATCAATGCACATGATCATGTGGGTCATGTCTGACCGTGCGCTTCCCCGCAGTCTTCGCATGATGGAAGGCTTTGGCGTTCACACTTTTCGCTTCATCAACGAACGCGGCAAAGCGCGCTTTGTAAAGTTTCACTGGAAACCTTTGCTTGGTTTACATGCCGTTGCCTGGGACGAAGCGCAGAAAATTTCCGGAAAGGATCCTGACTTTCACCGGCGCGATCTTTGGGAAGCGATCGAAAACGGCGACTTCCCTGAATGGGAGTTTGGCGTGCAGATCGTCGAAGAGAAAGACGAGCACAAGTTTGCTTTCGATCTGCTGGACCCGACCAAGGTCATTCCGGAGGAGTTGGTTCCGGTACAGCGGATTGGCAAGTTGACACTCAATCGCAATCCGGACAACTTTTTTGCGGAGACGGAACAGGTCGCTTTTCACGTCGGCAACATTGTGCCGGGAATTGATTTCACCAACGATCCGCTGATGCAGGGCCGGCTGTTCTCCTACACCGACACGCAACTGATCCGGCTCGGTGGTCCAAACTTTCACGAGCTTCCGATCAATCGCCCGCTGGCGCCGGTGCACAATAATCAACGCGACGGGTTCATGCGGCAGACGATCAACCGCGGCCAATCCGCGCACGAGCCAAACAACACCCGCGGCGGTTGTCCCTTCCAGGCGGGCGTCGATATGGGCGGGTTCGCGAGTTATGCGGAGCGAATCGACGCGCGGAAAATTCGCGAGCGCAGCGCCAGCTTCTTCGATCACTTCAGCCAGGCGACCTTGTTTTTCGCGAGCCAGTCGGCGGCGGAGCAGCAACACATCATCCGCGCGTTAACTTTTGAATTAGGAAAACTCGAGACTCCGGCAATCCGTGAACGCATGCTGGGCTTGTTGGCCCAGGTAGATAAGGGACTCGCGAACAGCGTAGCCGAGGGACTCGGCGCCGCGGTCCCAACCAAACTCGAGCAGCCTTTGAACCTGAGTGTGCCAGCGGGCGCCGATCCGCGAAAGTTTCAACCGAAGCGCCGGGACCAGGGGTTGGAAACATCGCCTACGTTGAGAATGATCGACAACCCCAATTTTCCCGCGCAAACGATTAAGACGCGCAGGGTTGCGGTGCTGCTGGCGGATGGCTTTGACGACGCGGCAGTGGACGAGATGACGAAGGCGTTGTTAACCGCGGGGGCGGTCGCGAAGATTGTGGCGCCTCGACTCGGCGTCGTCTCAGGCGCGGGCGGAACAGAGTTGAAAGTGGACTTCAGTTTTCTCACCGGCTCTTCGGTGCTGTTCGATGCGGTTTACATTCCCGGCGGAGATGAGAGCCTGGCGGCACTCCAACTCGAACCCGACGCCGGCGAGTTTGTGAACGAAGCCTACAAACACTGCAAACCGATCGCGGCGAGTGGTGCGGGAGTCGGCTTGCTCGCGACCTCGCTGGCGGAGAAATTCAGCGAAGGTGATACGACCGGAAACCTGGTGGCCTCCGACGCAGGCGTGGTCCGCAGTCGCGGTCCCGTTTCCCAAAACTTTACCGCGGAATTCGTTCGGTCAATCGCGCAAGGTCGTTTCTGGGAACGCGAACGTAACAGGCAGTGACGGCGCCGATACTCAGCTTCCTGGTGAACCCCGCGGCGCCAGCTTACTTCCGCAGCAGAATTAATATGCCCGCGAGGATAGCCAGAACCGCCAAACCAGTGGCGACGGTCGGAGAAACGCGGACGCTGAGCAGTGGCAAGATTCCGGTTAGAATCAACCAGAGACCGAGTAGAATCATGCCGAGATTCCTGCCTGCCAATGTATTGGTTAGTGCCATGAGAACTCCTTTGCAACACGAACGTGATCGGTGGCCCAACTCTAAACGATTCGGGCCGGCATAGGTAGCTTCTGAGCCCTCCCAACGGTCGGGCTTTTGCTCGGATTGGTTTCCGCCGGCTAATTCGCGCAAAACTCCGCAACCAGTTTCGTGAATGCTTCCGGATATTCTTCCTGAGGCAGGTGCCCGCAGTCGCGAAAGACCACCAGGCGTGATCCGGAAATATTCCGATGTAGTTCTTCGCCGTCTGCTAGTGGCACTTCCCGATCCGTGTCACCCCAAACCAACAGCGTTCGCTGCGTTAGCAAATGCGCCTCGCGGGAAACCCGCTCCGCGTCCCAGCGCCGCACCGTGCGGATGACCGCGCGATGCGCGCCGCGCGTCGCCAGCGGAAGGTGTCGCGCCTCAACTCTTTTTTCGTCCAACTGCCACGAATGACGGTCGTAAACTCGCTTCATGCGCAGTCGCAGCAAACGTCGCGAACCAACCACGAGCGGCGAAAGAATGTCGCCGATGATGGGCGAGCCAAACAGTCGCATCAGTAGGTATCGCGTCGGCTTGTTATTGGTAACGGCGCCTACCAGCACCAGTTTCTCAACCAGTGCCGGATGATCGAGGGCGATGGTCGCCGCGATCGCGGCCCCGTATGAACTGCCGACTAAAATCGCACGTTCGATTCCCAGTTGGCGCAGAAAACTGACGACGATTTTTGCTTGCCCCGCAATCGTATATTCGTGGTCGCGCGGTTTCGCCGAGTA
>JAVEEA010000036.1 GCA_030840675.1 Pyrinomonadaceae bacterium | reverse complement strand
GGTACCCGCGCCGAGCAGCGCCGCCGTCACCGCCGAATGGTTCGTGTTCTTAATAGCCTGGACTTGATCATAGGGGATTGGTGTTACCGTGCCGTGACTTGGATCAATCAGGGTAAAATGAGTTGTCCCAATCTCGCCGATATATCCCTTCAACCTGGAGCTGTCCCGAAACCTGACTGAAACCCGGGCCTGTTTCCCGGTGCCCAGCCTGGTGACTTTTGCTTTGACCTGATCAGCGTGCGCCGGGTCAGCCGGCGGCTGTGACTGTGTCTGTGCGGAGACAGGGACCAATGAAATTGTGATCGTTAATAGAGACGCGAGCGCTAGTGATAGAAGTTTTGCCAACATCTGCTTCTCCTGGGAAAGGATGGAATTGCAGTTGTTCACTCGGCAACTTCCGCGCCGCCATGAATGAGCCCTCTGAAAGGAGAAAAGCAGCAAACGCAACCTTAGGGCGCCGCCACTGGGAGTCACACCTGGAGGATATTTATTGCGGTGAGTTTAAGGGCGCCGGTGGCGCGGAATAAGGTAGCCAGGGGGAAGCGCGCAGCCGAGAGGAGCGCGCCGCCCCTGAATCAATTGTCATCACGCATCCAGCCCGCGCCTTCCGTGCTCCTTAGAACTTCTTGAGGCCAGGCCGCGCTAAGGAGTAAACCAGTGAACTGCTGAATGGCGCGCACTGCGTCAACGGCTGTACTCGTAACTAGGGCTTCGGCGTCTGGGCCGCAGCGGGTGGCGGCGCTGGCGGCTTGTTGAATTTCGTAGCGTCCACCGGCACGTTCAGTTTGATCTCGGTAAACTTCCGCGTCGAACTGCCGCCCGCGTCGATGGTCGTGACGCGAATGGTGAACGGAACCTTTAAGCCCTCAACGTCGCGATAGTCTTCGTAGTCGACCTGCTCGGGAATGATCCCGACCATGGTTGAGGTGGACGAGACGCGGCGCAGCAACAGTCCCGTCTGCACATCGAAATAAAGCCGCTCGCCCTTGCCGTCATTTCCCATTCCGCGCAAAACGTAGACGTCTTTGCCGTCGAGCGTATCGCGACCGCCAAAGCCGAGACGCGTAAACTGGCCCTGGAGCTTGATGTCCTTAAAGAGATCCGGATAGCGCCGCAAACTGTAAAGTTCGGGACCTTCGAGGTCGCGCAAACCGCGAGTACCCTTCTCCCACGCCGTTTGTCCATTGAAGCCGCGCTCGATAACGCCCTGCTTCGGCGTGTTCAGCACCGTGTAGATTCGATCAGGCGCCGTCTGGTAGACCTCGTAACCGAGCGTCATGCCATTCGCCGTCAGCCAGGTGCCCTTCATTGATCTGCTTTTTAACCTTTCAATCGCGGCGGCGCCGCCGAGTGCTTCCGTATAGCGTGCCAGGATCTGATCGGCGGTTGGCGGCGTTTCTTTCGCGGTTGCGGCAGCCGCTTCAGGTAACGGTGCGGCCGCCGCGAGCGGCAAGGCCGGAGCTCTCACCGGTTCCGGGCGACCACGGTGACAGGTGAAACAACTGACCGCCGGATTGCCTTTGAAGTTTGCCTTGTTGATCCCCTGGACCATCTTGATCATTTCACGCGCGGCTCCCTTTTCCGGTTTCAGGTCCGAAACCACGTCAAGGTGGCCGTCCTTTTCGGCGTGACAGTAGTCACACTTTACGCCGAGCGACGCGCTCATGTAGTTCATCACCGGAATAAGTTGCGAAGACGGGAGGCCGTTGAGCACCTGAATGTTTTTCCGTACCTGCTCCACGGGTTTTTCAGACGGAACCACCGGCGCGGTTTGTTGCGGCGCGGCGTTGTTAAGGCGAGCTTCGACAGACGCAACGACGCTGAGACAAACGATGGCGAGCAAAGACGCGGCGCCGCTCAACAGTCGCGCGCGCGTGATATTTCCGATGGAATTGTTTTTCATGCGATACCTTTCAAATCAAACCTAAAGGATTGCGAGCGCGAACAGACCGGCGGTGATCACATCCGGCCAAGTCTCTCTTATTCGAATGACTTGAATCAAGCGGTCAGGAGACAAACGAATTGGGACGCGCGGACCTGGGCCTTGCCCGGGCAACCGGGGGGTTGGCGTGCGGAGTTTGCGGCACGAGTGATTCCACTGCCTTATAGATCTGTAAATACATCTGGGTTTCGCGTGGAATCAACGTGCGCCAGGCCGAGCCGCCGCGTCGCAGATAAAGCGGCAGGCGCGCCGCGTTGGAATTGTAACCGGCGGCCAACAGTTCTATCTGGCTGGCCTGCCGCGCGCTCAACGCGTATTGCACATCCTCATTGGCGGCCAGATCGTTCCAGGTGTCCTGCATGTAGAGCAGCATCGCCTGCAGCGCATTCGCATGGTTGCGCATGCCGACAACGAAGTCCGGCGTCAGACCAACGCCGGGATGGCGCTGGCGGACCAGGTTGTAAGCCCAGGGGATCATCTGCACCATGCCGCCCGCTCCGGCAGTGCTCACCGAATAACGATAGGTGTCTGGTTCGTTCAAAGCGAACAACGAATAAATTTCATCGAACAAGGCCGCGCGATTCTCGTTACGAAAACGGTCGTGGTCCACGTGTTCCACCAGACAGAGACGCTCAGCCACGTCCACGATCTGCGGTGCAATAAAATTGCCCTTCTCGCGCAAACGCTTCACGGCCAGATCGAGCATGCGATGCACGTAGGAGCGACCGGCGCGCGTCAAGTCAGGCGAGAGCAAAGCGGGATGCGCCGAAGTGTAATAGGCCATCTCACGAAATGAACCACGCTTCTCAATCGGAAACTCTACCACCAGCGGCACAAACGAATGTCCTTGATTATCGAAAACCGCGACGGCGGTATTGACGCCATTCGCGCGCAGGATGCGTATGGTCAAGGGCGTCCCCAGTGAACTTGGTACCAGCAGTTCCGAGCCTTTGGTCAGGAAGGATTCTTTGTACAGCGTCGCTAAGTGAATGCGAGATGTCCGGCGATCCAAAAGCGCTAACGTGACCATGTCAATTGCCGGCGAACTAAGCGCGGTCTGCGCCGGACGCGACTTCAACAAACGTTCGGCCTCGGCAATGCGCGCCTGAATTTGCGGCGGCGACATCAGTAGCGCTGCCGCGGGTGAGGGCTCAGCATGACGCTCAGTGGCGGCCGGTCCGGCTACCAGCGGACGCGTTTCAGGCTTGGTTCCGACGGTCGTGCCCAATGGCGACGCAGGAGAGACGTTCTCGGCGCCTGGGCGTTTTACAACTACGGGTGAAGCAATAGTACGCGGCCGGGTTTCTGAATTGGGTAACGGATCCTGGGTTTGCGGTGCTGAAGTCGTCTGCGCCTGAATGCCCCCGGCTAACTCGCCAAGGATCAATAAAACTACCGCGAGGGAATTTTTCTTCATAGGAATACCAGGTTGTCGAGCAACTTGTCAGGGGCAAGACAAGTGTCGCTTAGATTCGCCGATGCCTGTGAGCGTTGTCAATAGCGGATCAGCATCACTTTCGGCGGGACTGAGCGCAGGCAACGGGCTGCTACTCGAAAGTTCCCTGGTCCAAAAAAAACGTTCCCCGGGAATGGCGACCCCGAGGAACGAATTCAAGCATACTACCGATGCGGAACTTAGCGGCTGGCTTGAGCGCTGTTGAGGATCACGTTGTGATCTGCACCGCCGAAGGTAACACCAGTTAGCTGTTCGTTCTCACCCGCGCCGGTTGAGCGCAACAAGAAAGTCCGGGCTTTCTTGTCACGCTTTTCGACACTCGCCATGGCACGAGCTACCACCTTATTGTCCTTAATGATAGAGAGCTCTCCGGTTTCGTAATCAAACTTCAGGTCATAGTCGCCTTTGGTCAACGCGGTGCCGTTGACCTTGATGTTCGTGGGAAAGCTGATTTTTTCTGTCTTTGTTTTTGCGAAAGCTGTGACACCCGCTAGCGAGGTCAGCAACAGGGCGATGGCAATGCGATTTATGATTTTCATTTGGGACTCCTTGTCAATTCGGTAGCTGTCTCCTGGGGGAGCATGCCCATATAACGAACTAACGCCGGCTAAGTTCCCAAAGTAAATTACTCGCGAACGTAGCTCACCACACGCCGGTCCGGCGTTACCGTTTTTCGGATCAAGGAAAACTTTAGGCGGGCGGTTCCGCGGGTCCGACGGGAAATTCACTAACGTCAAGCCAATCGCGCGTCAAGTCACACCAGAGCGCGAGTCCGCGCCATTCTTTGAAGCGCGAATAGTAACGAGCGATCTTCTTGTCGGTGGTCTTGCGTCCATTATTTCGTACGGAAAAAAATTTCGCGCGCGTCCAGGAATCGAGTGCGAGTCCGTCATAACGGCCCAACAACTTGAGCACGTTCTCGGCCGCGTACGGCCCCACTCCTTTCACGCCGCGCATCTCTTTCATCAACTCATCGGTGGTGAGTGGGCTTCTGAGCCAGGCTTCGACATCCAGCTCGCCTGCCGCAACCCGGTCGGCCAACTCCTTCAAGTATTCGGCGCGATAGCCGGCGCGCACTTCATTAACGTAAAACTTGACCGGCATCAGCGCCATCGCCTCCGCCGTGGGAAAAGTGCGCAGACCTTTGACCGCTGCGCGACCGAGATTTCCTACCAGCCCACTGACCATTTTTTCCGTGAGGGCCCACGAACAGTTAGTGGTGCAAATCATTTTCACGAGATCTTCAAACACTGTGGGCGAGCGCAGCAGGCGTCCCGCTCCCTGCCTGGGAATCCAATTGAAATCCTTGTCGCTCGCCACTAGTCGGTAAAACGAGTCGATGTCGTCGTCCAGGCGCAGCATGTGCCGGACATCTCTGATAATTTTTTTGCCGGCTGACTGGCTCACGCGCCGCGAAGTTTGGATACGCAGCGCGCGGCGCGGCGCGGTAATGGTCAACGTCACAGGCTTGCCATCGTTTAGATCCAACGTTCGGATTAACGACCACTTTTCTCGATCGATCTGAAACGGCAGCAGTTCACACCAACCATGGCTGGCTATAGTTCGCTTGAAATTGAAACCGGGTGGTGTGTTGAGCGAGATTTCCATAAGTTTCGTCTCGGTTTTTGCCTGGCTAATTACTCTACCCCTGGCGAATTTACTTCGAGCCCCAGCAGGATTGCTGTCCTACGACTGGCGCGTACGCTTCGACTACAGTCAAGCTGATTCTTGACACGTCCAGCCGTGCGGCCTAGACTGAACCCACTTGAAAACAGAATAGGGAAGGCTGTATCGCTACCCTCTAATACTCGAGGATCTGGCGAGAGTGGAGTCCAACACTGTGGCTCCCAACAGTATGGTGGCTTAAGCACCGCTTCCGACGATGATTTGAAATCGGAGCTTTCCGATTTTCCGCCCCACAAGGCCCATACAATAATCCCTGTGGGGCGTTGTCGTGTTTGCGGGACAGCCATTCCTGCCTGTCAACTTCAGCGATAAAATGATTGCCCGGGTCTCTTGAGAAAGCCGCGAGTTTCCCTTTCAAAATTTTCACTTTTCACCTGCCACTTCAGTGCCGGGAGAGCGGCGAGACTTGTGCCCCGTTGAGTTTTGTCGAGGCATCGCGTTCTCAGTCTCTACTTAACATAAATCGGATTTGAAATAATCCACGGTTGTAGCCCGACTGGTCCCGGCAGTTGCGGCAGGTAAACCTCAACGCGATAACTGCCGCGCTCCCTTGTCAGGTATTCCATAAAACTCGTGGCGTTGCTTTCCTGAATTGGTGCGCCGTCCTTGAGCAATACGATACGCGCCGCGAGCGGAACGTTGACGTGCAAATTCACCTGGTCTTCCAGTTTTATTTCGTCACCCATTTGCAGATTCTCGTTCGCATCGCGCGCCGTAAAACGAAAGCCGGTCGTATCGCCAAACAGATCGAAGCCGATGAAACAATGACCCGCGGCAATTGCCTCAAGCAAAATTCTTTCATCGAAGGACGCGACGCTCAGACCATTAAGACTCGCAACGTCCTTAACCAAAACGTGCAACCGCACCAATCGAAAACTGCGCTCATAGGGATCGAGTTGCAGGCCCAGCAACGTCTTGCCGGACGAGTCGTTCAGGCTGACGCCGATGTTTGCATGCGCGTCGTTACCGGCAGTCGCAACCAGTCGCTGGCCTTTTTGTTTGATCAGATCGTCCCAGCGTTTCAGATTGTCAGCCGGCCGGCGGTAAAAGTTTGCGAACAGCAGCTCGGGATAACTGCGATAGGACCAGAGACCATCGAAAAACATTACCAGTGGATTTATCTGGCGGGCGTTGGTGTAAACGTTGTACACCTCCAAACCCTGGTATCCCGTCGCGTCCCAATTCTTGAACTCCTCCGGGTACGCGACCAACGCCAGGCCTGAAGTCCTACGCGACAACACTGCCTGCGTGGGCGAGCGACTATCACCCGCGGCGGCAGAGTCGCCAGGCAACAGCAGTAAGCGATCGCCGTCGGCGCTGCTGGTTTCGTTACCGTTGAGAAAGAGCACGCCGCCGTGTTCACCCTTGAGCGTCATCGCGGCAGTGTCGAATTCTTTGGCCGGATGTTCCGTCATCACGACGAAATTGAGTTGATTGGCTTGCGCGGCCGCGATGATCGCGGAGAAGTTGCCGTTGCTATGTCCGCCGAGGGAGGAGTGAACATGGACCACGCCCTTAAACTCCAGCAACCCGTCAGGGTCTGGCGAGGCTGTGCGTTGAGCGGCTAGCTGTTGAATGGCAGCATGCAGCCGCCCGAGCCGATAGCGGCGATAAGCAAACGGGGCCTGTGACAACAGCAGGAGGCAACACACTACCAGGGAGATTTTTTTCCAGCGCTTCAAGTCGTCTTGCCCTCGCTCATTTTCCGTAGAGGCGGCACTCGCTTAAGGTTCAGCTTATGAAATCGACCGAGGCCACCTGCTCGCTGATCATGCTGCCAAACTCGGCAACTTTAATGTGCTCGGGATGCACGGTGTAGGCTTCGAGTCCAGCGCGATCACGAAACACGGCGACCAATCCTGTGTGGAATGAACGCGGTAGATTCAACACATCAAAGCCAACCGCTAAACTTTCCAGTTCGTTAATCAGGTTCGCAAGGTTTCGCAACATCGCGACGTGGTCCTCGCGTACCTGCTGGTCAATCTCCGCGCGGTATTTCCAAATGACAATGTGTGTAAGCATGTCTCTCAAGCAGTTGGAACTCCAACTTTAGTTTGCCACGCCGCGGAAAGCGCAAACTAAGGTTGGAACTCTAAACTGCTTCCTTCCTTTCGCACCAACGTTGCGTAACGTCGTACCGGTAGTCGAACATTTCCGCAGCCGCTGGTCCACAGGCGCGGACTTTCCTTTACGAATTGCATCACTTCAGAAACCGATCAAACCAGGCAAGGGTGCGCTCCAACGCGTCGACTCGATGCCTTGGTTCACGCAGTCCATGACCTTCGCGCGGATAACGTATCAGGACACTCTCAACGCCGCGACGCTTCAGCGCCGTGTACATCTCTTCAGCCTGGGTGATATGCACGTCGTTGTCCTGTTCACCGTGAATGAAAAGCGTCGGCGTCTGTGCTTGTCGGACGTAACGCAGCGGCGACCATTGCCACAGCAGATCAAAATTGTCCCAGGGATACCCGCCAAACTCGGCATGAATCAAATCCTGATAGAGCGAAGTGGAATAGAAACTGATCAAGTTGCTGACACTCGCCACGGAAACCGCGGCCTTGAAACGCGGCGTCTGCGTGATGATCCAGTTAGTCATGAAACCGCCATAGGATGCGCCGGTGACTCCCAATCGCTCGCGATCGATCCAGGGATACTTCCGCAGCGCCTCATCGACGCCCAACATTAGATCCCTAAAGTCGCCGCCACCCCATTCGTTCAAAGTACCGTCGGAAAACTTCTGCCCATAGCCACTCGAGCCGCGCGGATTCAAATAGAGCACCGCGTAACCGCGGGCGGCGTAAACCTGAAACGCAGGGTTGAAGGCCCAACCGGACATTCCGTGCGGTCCGCCGTGAATGCTAAGGATCAGCGGATACTTGCGATCCTCGCGCCAGCCCACAGGTTTTATCAACCAACCCTGAACGCGTGTCCCGTCGAAGCTTTTGAACCACAACTCTTCGGGTGACGATAGCGCGGACGCTCGTGCGAGGGCGAGGTTGTGTCCGCTGACGCGGTGTACGGTTTCTTCCCGGCCAAAAATGCCGGCCCAAATTTCCGCTGGATGAAGCGAGTCCGAAAGGGTAAACGCGAAGAAGGTTAGCGGACCGTTCTGCGAATTGGAACTCAAACTGAAACTGCTGAGTTGGAAGGGACCGGGCCAGGACGTGGCGAGATAGTTTCCGCCGCTATCCTTTACCAGCGGAGGAGTGAGCGAGGGAAACCCGCTGCCTTCTGTCCCTGAGAAACTGCCGCGCGACACGTCAATGCGCTGGATTCGCGTGACCCCACGATCGTTAGCGAGGAAATAAATCCATTTCCCGTCACCCGACCAGCGCGGACTGCGCGCACGCCGGTCCAGCGCTGCACTGATCTCATTGCGATTACTGCCGTCAGCCTGGACCATCCAGACGTGCGTGTCTTCGGCGACGCTGTCGATGGTAGTGACGTCTCGTTTGGTCGCCGTGTAGACAAGCCACTTTCCGTCCGGCGACCACGAAGGCTCATACTCACAGCCTCTGGTCGCCGTGATCTGCCGCACTTGCCCGCCGAGATCGACCGCGAAAATATCGGAATTGTTGTTGGCGTCAGGATCGGGCTCGTGATTGGAAAGGAACGCGATTTCATTTCCTTCCGGACTGAACGCAATCGCATGATCGTTATAAAGTCCGGTCGTCAATTGTCGCGGTTCCGGTTTTTCTGTCGCTGTGATCCAAACGTGTGTGCGGCGGTTATCGGAGAATGAAGTGCGCGACTTGTACTGGATGCGATCGATCACACGCGGATCGTTTACCGGCGCACGAGTAGCCGGCGCGAAAACTTCGGGCGTTGCTTCTTCAGTCGCGGAAATATAGGCGACGCGCTTCGAGTCAGGCGACCAGGCCAGCGACTCGCCGGCGTAAGTAATGAAGAAGTTGGTATTTTGAATGGACGCGATGAAGCGTGGCTCGCGCCGCTCGAGGTTCACCACCCACAGCCCCTGCTGTTCGTCTCGGTCGCTGAGGAAAGCAAGCTTCGAACTGTCCGGCGCCCAGCGCGGATTCGAAGCGTTCCAACCGGACGCGAGCAGCGGAATGGGACCAGAGCGTTCGTCGGGCCAGGACCCGGGCGAGGGACGTGCCGCGGTAGCCCCCAGCGCGGTTGAGTAATTGGAGACGATGGTGAGCAAGCGGGCCAGCCAAAGTGTGCTGAACGTTTCATCACCCGCAACGGTACTGAC
Organism: Pyrinomonadaceae bacterium; assembly: GCA_030840675.1. Lineage (GTDB taxonomy): Bacteria > Acidobacteriota > Blastocatellia > Pyrinomonadales > Pyrinomonadaceae > PSRF01. Next base: position 18,092 of record JAVEEA010000036.1, on the reverse strand, counting down.
GGTGTAGACCACCCACTGGCCGTTCGGCGAAATCTGCGCATCGTTGACATTGGCGACTCGCAGAATATCGGCCGGCGTTAGCGAGCCCGTCGCACGTCGTGGTTGCGCCTCGGCAACGCCCAACGAGGCCAAGACAATTACCGTCGTTACGATCAGTGCTTTCATGGGCGACTGGCTTTGCGCAAAGTCTTTGGCAGCAAGAACGATCCATGAAATCACACGAAACAACGCTAAAGGTGTTTTGTGCTGTCTAGTGTGACTCCGTGGATCGTTCACATGACTCCCTTCATAGGAGCGGCACCTTAGGGCTTGGTCTTAGGGGTGGGTTTCGCCGCTGGCGCCGGCTCGGCAATCTTGATCGAAGTGCGAATCGCGTCCCAGGCAGGAGTTGCTTTAGCCAACGCTTTGTCCGGACCGAGAAAGGTCAAAACTATCAAACGGTTTCCCACCACGGCCCAGTGAATCTCGGCCGCGCCGGGTACGCCGTCAAGCGAGGCGCGAATTCTTACACCACCCGATTTGACGCCGCCGATGTCCGTGGACGCCGGGGCGCTTTCGGGATGGGCGCCCGACGCCTCAAATGATTTCTCGGTTGACGCGATGTACTTATCAACCAACACTGCCTTCGCTTCCGCAACCTTTTCCGGCGTGGTTACCGGAGTGCGAAAAACAAAAACTGTAATCTGGGCATCGCTGTCAGCGCGACCGAAAGTCATTTGCTGCGCATCGGTGTTGCTGTTGTCATTGAAGGCCCAGCCCGCTGGATAGCTAAAACTCAGCCCGTCCTTATTGAACAGTGGTGCGTCCGTTGTCCCCGTCTGCGCCGACGCAGAAACGAGGCAAAGCAGACTCAGTCCTATTATTGAAAAAAGTTTATGCGACGATTTCATGTTTCCTCCCAGGCAAATATTTCCGGCACGACTGTTAAGGCGGACCTGCGTGTCCCCCCAGCCCTGATAACGGAAATCCTGACGCACACGCAGTTGCGCCCCTACAAAGCCAAGCGCAACTTTAGTTGTTCGTTCAATAAATCCCAAACCTGGCGCACGTGTTTTTCCGTCGTGCGAATGTTACCGACGGAAAGTCGCAGCGTAAGTCGGTCGTGCAACTTCGTGTGCGACAGCAACGACTTTCCGGTGGCATTCACGTCATGCATGACGGCTTCATTCAAAGCATTCAGACGTAACTCGGGTCCGGTTTCATTCGTCAGCGGCAGCGGCGGGCACGCGCGAAAGCACACCAGCGCGAGCGGCACCGGCGCCAGCAACTCCCAATTCGGATCGGCTGCCACCCACGAAGCAAACAGCTGCGCCAGCCGGCAATGTTCCCGTATGCGCGCGGCCAAACCCTCGTGGCCGAAGTAACGAATGATCATCCACAACTTCAACGCGCGGAAACGCCGGCCGAGTTGCACGCCGTAATCCGAACCACTGCGCACCTGCTCCTGTTCGGGCGTGCGCAGGTATTCCGGCACCAGCGAAAAGGCGCGTCGCAGCAGGTCCAGGTGACGGCAATATAAGACTGAAAGATCAAACGGCGTGAATAACCACTTGTGCGGATTCACCGCCAACGAATCGGCACGCTCACAACCCGCAAGAATGTGGCGCAGCTCCGGCACCACAGCCGCCGAGCCCGCGTAAGCCGCGTCAACGTGTAACCAGAGCGCATGCTCTTCGCAGATGGATGCTATTTCCCCGATCGGATCGATGCTCGACGTTGAGGTGGTACCCACCGTCGCGACTACGCAAAAAGGTACGATGCCATTCTGTTTATCTTCAGCGATCGCCGCCGCGAGCGCATTCGCGTCCATGCGAAACTCGGCGTCAGTGGGAATCTTACGCAGCGCTCGCTGGCCCAGGCCGAGCGTGATCACGCCTTTCTCAATCGACGAATGCGCCTGCTCGGAAACGTAAACGCGCAGCAGCGGCAAATCCGTCCGCCCGCTCATTCCCTCTTCGCGTATGCGTAACTCGGCGCCTTCACGCGCCGCCGCAATTGCGTGCAGGCTGGAAACGGAGGCCGTGTCGTAGATGATGCCGGTCATCCCAGCGTCGAGGCCCATCATCTGGCGCAACCAATCGAGCGTTACTTCTTCGAGCTCGGTCGACGCGGGTGAGGTACGCCAAAGCATCGCCTTCTGATCAAAGGCAGCGCTCAAAAGTTCGCCGAAAATGCCGGGTGCCGAGGTCGAGGTGGCGAAGTAAGCAAAAAACGAAGGATGATTCCAGTGGGTCAACGCGGGCACGATCAAACGGTCCACATCTGCAATGATCTGCTCCATTGCTTCGCCTCTTTCCGGAGGCGAGGTTGGCAGTTGCGCTTTCAAATCTCCCGGCTCGATCTGCGACAACACGGGCAGCGCTTCAGCGTGATCCAGATAGTCCGCAATCCAGTCGATCAACTCATGACCGAAACGGCGAAACTCCTCCTTGTTCATGTCGCCGAGGGCGGGCGCGAGTTTTTGCTGTGGCTCGGTCATGCTGGCAGTCTAGTTTAGCGAGCAGTGAATTTCCACTTCAGCGCCGCTCCGTAAATTATTACTGGGAGCGCGGGCGCCCCGCCCGCCATGAGCGCGCAGCGCGAACCGGCGGGCGAGGGCGCCCGCGCTCCCGCTGGACCAGCGGAAGCAAACTAACAGTTTGCTTTACGGCCGGCGCTTAATGTTTGCGTCAGTAAGCATGTCAACGCTATTATTCAGCCTCGATTTTGCACCCGATTCCAAATTATCGCTTGCGGGACACGACGGAAGTTTAGCGACGTGCCCAAAGGCCGCGGCTTCCGAAACTCGATTGAAGCTCGAACTCTAAAGTGCGCCGGTCGTCACTAAACACTTTCGCCTGTGAGGAAACTATGAAAAGTCTGCTCATTTCGCTTCCACTAATTACTTCACTCCTATTTGCGCTGGCTTGTCAGACAGGCGGAGGGGGCGGCGATAAAGTCAGAATCGGCGTCTTCATGTCGCTCACTGGCGACACCGCCAACTTCGGCATCTCCTCCACCAACGGCATCAAAATGGCGGCTGACGAAGTAAACGCAGCCGGCGGTATCAACGGCAAGCAGATTGAACTCCTGGTCCAGGACGATCGCTCAGACGCTTCGGAAGCGGCGACCATCGTCACCAAGTTTGTGACGCAGGACCAGGTACACGCAATCCTCGGCGAGGTGGCCAGTTCACGCTCGATAGCGGCCGCCCCGATTGCTCAGAACGCGAAGATTCCGATGCTCACACCCTCGTCTACTAATCCCGAAGTGACGAAGAAGGGCGACTACATTTTCCGCAGTTGTTTTATCGATCCGGTGCAAGGCGCGGCCATCGCGCAGTTTGGCGCCAGGACGCTGAACGCAAAGCGCGCCGCTTTGATGGTTGATCGCAAGAACGATTACTCGACCGGACTAGAGAAAGTGATCAGCGACGTCTTTACTAAGCTGGGCGGACAGATTGTAGTCACGCAGTCTTATCAGGCTGGCGATCAGGATTTCAATGCTCAGATCACTTCCATCAAGGGCGCCAACCCGGACGTAATTTTCGTTCCCGGCTACTACGGCGACGTCGGCTTGTTTGCGAAGCAGGCACGCGATAAGGGCATCACCGTACCGCTGCTCGGCGGCGACGGCTGGGATTCGCCAAGTCTCTACCAGATTGGCGGGGCGGCCCTCAATGGTTGCTACTTCAGCAATCACTACTCGCCCGACGATGCCGATCCGCTGGTCCAGAAGTTTGTCAGTGACTACAAAGCACGCTACGGCACGGTGCCTGATGCGCTTGCCGCCACTGCCTACGACGCGGCCAAGATCTTGTTCGACGCCATCAAGCGCGCCCCCTCGCTCGACGGCGCGGCGATTCGCGATGCGCTTGCCGCTACTAAAGAGTTTCCCGGCGTGACCGGAAAAGTGACCTTCAATGAAAACCGTGATGCCGTCAAACCGATCGTCATGATCAAGATCCAGGAAGGCGGTAAGTTTGTGGTCGCGGAACGCGTGCAGGTGGAAGGCGCCGCCATGCCTACAACCACAACCAGCGCATCCCCGGTAGTGCCCGCGCCAGGCGCGTCGCCGGCGGCACCTAACACCGCGGCATCGCCGGCAACGAAGTCGTCTCCGGCGGCGGCAGTAACGCCCGCCAGGGTCGCTGCGTCGCCGGCAACGACGAGGTCACCAGCGACAGCCGCTACCCCATAAGTCGATCCCGCTGCGGTCTGAGATTCATTCTGAATAAAGGATAGGTCTGCGACTCGATAGAGTATGAGTACGTTTCTGCAACAGCTAATCAACGGGATTTCGCTCGGCGCGATCTATTCCCTGATTGCCCTCGGCTACACGATGGTCTATGGCGTGTTGAAGTTAATAAACTTCGCGCACGGCGACGTGTATATGGTTGGGGCTTTTATGGGTTACTACCTGGCCAATGGACTGGGTGTGCGTGGTGCCCAGGCGCTCGGCCAAGGCGCCGATAGCCTGATTGCGCGCGGCTTGCTGGGCGGCGGGGTGATGCAACCTTCGCTGATTACAGCACTGGTAGTAATGCTGTTGGCGATGGCTATCTGCGCCGCGCTCGGCGTGATCATTGAACGCTTCGCCTACCGCCCCGTCCGTAAGTACTCGCGCCTGACCGCGCTGATTACCGCCATCGGCGTTTCACTATTGCTCGAGAACGGCGGTCAGGTGGTCTTCGGCGCTGATCCGAAGTTTTTCCCCGAACTCTTCCGCAAGCGCAACATCGACCTGTTTGGCGGCGCGAGTATCAACAGCGCCGACATCGTCGTGCTGGTGATCGCTTTAGTCCTGATGATCGGCTTGCAGCTCGTGGTCTATCGCACCAAGACCGGCCGGGCAATGCGCGCGGTCTCCTTCAACCTGCAGTCGGCAAAGCTGATGGGCATCAACACCGACCGCATCATCATGTTTACTTTTGCGCTGGGCTCGGCGCTCGCGGCCGCTGCCGGCGTGTTGGTGGCCATCCGGATCCCGCGTATTGACCCGCTGATGGGAATACTCGTCGGCCTGAAAGCTTTTGTCGCGGCGGTGCTCGGCGGCATTGGCAATATTCCTGGCGCGGTCCTGGGCGGTTTGCTAATTGGTATTACTGAAACCATGGTGGTCGGGTATCTCTCGCCCACTTACAAAGACGCGGTCGCCTTTGCCATTCTGATTTTGATCCTGCTGTTTCGCCCGTCAGGTTTGCTGGGTTCAGTGGCCCAGGAAAAGGTCTGACAAAATGATGAACGATAAAAACCCAATGATGAACTTTCGCCAGCCTTAACCGTTCATCGTTCAGCGTTCATCATTCATCGTTTGATTCTTATGTCTCGTTACCTGCGCTTTCTAATCATCGCCGTAGTTGTGCTCGGACTTCTTTTCGGGCTTGACTATCTCTTTCCGGGCGGTGCGATTCACCCTGAGCTGAGAAAACATTTAAGCGACAATGCCGCTCGCCTGCTGCCTTATATTTTTCGCATCGCAATGCTGGCGGGGATCGCCATTACCCTCGCCGTTTCCCTCAACCTGATTAACGGCTTCACCGGTCAGTTTTCTATTGGCCACGCGGGCTTCATGGCCGTGGGCGCTTATTCGTCAGCCTACTTTTCCGTAAACTTCGGCGCGAATCTGGCCGCCAGGTTGGGCGGCGGCAAACCGGCCTGGGGCCTGGCACTCGTGCTTGCTACGCTAATCGGCGCCGTCTGCGCCGGCCTCGCGGGCCTCGTAGTCGGGGTGCCCTCGCTGCGGCTGAAGGGCGACTACCTCGCCATCGTGACCCTCGGCTTCGGCCAAATCATCGTCGTCTTTCTGAATAACATCGAGGCGGTGGGCGGCGCGCGCGGTTACTCGGGTATCCCAATCGTAAAGAGTTTCTTCTGGATTTTCCTGATCGCAATCCTGACGATCGTGATTGTTCGCAACATCGTCAAGTCGGCGTTTGGCCGCGCCTTAATTTCCATTCGCGAAGACGAGTTGGCAGCCGAGGCGATGGGCGTAAACACCACGCGCTATAAAGTGATGGCCTTCGTGATTTCGTCCGCGATGGCAGGCGCCGGCGGCGTGTTGCTGGCCCACTTCGATGGCTACCTCAACCCCAAGTCGTTTGAGTTTATTAAGTCTTTCGAAATTCTCATCATGATCATTCTCGGCGGCCTTGGCTCAATCGTCGGGTCAGTGCTTGGGGCGGTGCTCTTGACTGTTCTGCCGGAGGCCTTGCGTGGCTTTGCGGAATACCGCATGGTGATCTATTCCCTGCTGCTGATCATTCTCATGATTACACGTCCGCAGGGTTTACTCGGAACGACCGCGGCTTTCAAGGGTTGGCGTGGCCGCAAACAAAAGCGTCCCCGGTCGCGTACCGAGACGGAAGAGATAACTGCCGAAGACTCCAGCGCTATTGACTCGGTGGCGAAGGCCACTCTGGGCGAACGTCAGCGCGACTCTTCGCTGGGCCAGGGGGAAAAGAGTGAGCACTAATATCAAGCAAAGCACCACGCCAGTCGCCGCGCCCGAAGTATTGCAGACAAACAAAGCCACCATCCGTTTCGGTGGGTTGGTTGCTGTGAGTGAACTGGACATGGCTGTGCGCCAGGGCGAAATCTTCGGCCTCATTGGTCCAAACGGCGCCGGCAAGACCACTATCTTCAACCTGCTTACCGGCGTCTACCAACCTACGTCCGGAGAAATTTATTTCGAAGGCAAACGCATCGACGGCAAACGACCTTACGACATCGCGGCGCATGGCGTGTCGCGCACTTTTCAAAACATCCGGCTTTTTCCCAGCATGAGCGTGCTCGACAATGTGCTGACTGCCTGCCACATCCATACCGATCAAAACCTGCTCGACGCAGTCTTGCGCACACCCCGGTACCAACGCTGTGAAGCCGCGCAGTTGAAATATTGTATGGACTTGCTCGCGATCTTCGACCTGGACACCTTTCGTGATGAAGGCGGCACCAGCCTGCCTTACGGCAAACAACGCCGGCTCGAGATCGTGCGTGCCCTTGCCACCAGACCGAAACTCCTGTTGCTTGATGAACCGGCGGCCGGCATGAACCCTTCGGAACAGGAAGACCTGATGCACCTGATCCAGCAGATACGCGATCGCTTTCATTTGACCATCCTGCTCGTGGAACACAACATGAAAGTGGTGATGGGAGTGTGCGAGCGGATTCAGGTAGTGGACTATGGGAAGTCAATTGCTCTTGGCCGGCCGGAAGAAATCAAAAATGATCCGAAGGTGATCGAAGCGTATCTGGGAGATTAGCTCCGTCATACTTCGTGCTTTCAATTCTCCCTGGTCCATTGCAGCCGCAAGAACCAAGTTCGCGATAGAGAGTTTCAAGTCTACCGTTTAGAAATGCTTACTTTAGAAAACGTCTCCGTAAACTATGGCGCCATCGAAGCGTTAACCGGCATCTCGATGCAGGTCGCCAAGGGCGAAGTGGTTACCCTCATCGGCGCCAACGGCGCTGGTAAGACCACCACGTTACGCACCATCACCGGCTTACTTGAACCGCGGCAGGGCCGCGTAGTATTTGAAGGTAAAGACATCAGCGGCACACCGACTCACAAGTTGGTTGCCCGCGGCATTTCGATGGCGCCCGAAGGGCGTGGAGTTTTTGCCAACCTGACCGTGCGTGAAAATCTGCAAATGGGCGCTTACCTGAACAAGAACAAGCGCGCCATCGCGTCGGATATGGAGCGAGCGTTCCGGATGTTTGCGCGGCTGAAAGAACGCGAATCGCAAAAGGCAGGCACGCTTTCGGGCGGCGAACAGCAAATGCTCGCGATCGGCCGAGCACTGATGTCGCGGCCGCGACTGCTGTTGCTGGATGAGCCGTCGCTGGGTCTCGCGCCGCTCGTGGTCCATACCATCTTCGAAGCGATTGACGAGATTAGAAGCGAAGGAACCACGATTCTTTTGGTCGAACAAAATGCACACGCGGCGCTGGGCCACTCCGACCGCGCTTATGTACTCGAGACCGGCCGCATAGTAATGGAGGGGCCGTCGGCGCAACTGGCGGCCGACCCCAGGATTAAGGAAGCCTATCTTGGCGAGTAGCTTAAACGGACTTAACGATTCAGTTTCCCACGCCGCTACGCGACTACCACGCAAGAGCCGAACTTCACCTGTAAAGCAGCCACAGCGCAGTTATCTGTTTCCCCTCCTGCTGCTGCTGACAATTGTGTTGGCGCTCGCGTGTGCGCATCGCGAAAATATACCCGATCGATCCACGATCGCGATCGGCTTCTTCGGCGACCTGACCGGTCCCACTTTTAACTTTGGTATCTCCGCGAAAAATGGTGTGTTACTCGCCGCCGATGAAATCAATCAGGCCGGCGGCATCAATGGGCACCAGATTGACATCGTGATCGAGGACGACAAAGGCAGTCCCGAAGAGGCCGCCATAGCCGCCGGCAAATTGATCGATCGCTACCAGGTAGTTGCAATCGTCGCCGCTGGAGCGTCGGGAAACAGTTTGGCGGCGGCGCCCAAAGCGCAGTCAGCGCACGTACCTTTAATAGCTCCGTCTTCAACCAACCCGGCCGTGACGCAAGCCGGCGATTACATCTTTCGCGCCTGCTTCATCGATGCGTTTCAGGGTGAAGTTATGGCTAAGTTTGCCAGCAATTCACTGAAGGCGAAGACGGCGGCGATCATGGTTGACTACAATTCGCCGTACAGTCGCGGGCTGTCGGATTTCTTCGAAGTCAGTTTTGCGAAACTCAGCGGCCGCATGGTCATCAAGCAATCGTATCAGCAGGGCGACGCTGACTTCCGCGGCCAGTTGAGCGCGATCAAAGCCGCGGACCCGGACGTGATCTACATCCCGGGTTACTACGGCGACGTCGCCATCATCGCGAAACAGGCGCGCCAACTCGGCTTGACCGCTCCTCTGCTGGGCGCCGATGGCTGGGACGCCCCGGAGCTTTGGGAACTGGGCGGCGATGCCTTGAACGGCTCTTATATTTCCAATCACTACTCGGCCAAAGACCCTGCCGAAACGATTCAGAAGTTTGTCCACGCCTACCAGCAACACTACGGCAACCTCACTCCCGACGCGCATGCCGCACTCGCCTACGACGCTCTGAAATTTCTGGCGGAAGCAATTCAAAAAACCGGAACCACTGAAGGATTGAAGTTGCGTGAGGCGTTGGCCCAGACGAAAAACTTTGCCGGCGTCACCGGGGTAATTAGCATGGACCGGGATCGGAACGCGGTGAAGCCTGCTGTGATTCTAAAACTCGAGGACGGGGCGTACGTCTACCAGGAAACTATTCAACCCTAGGTTAACATTACTTCCGAAATTCTGAATCCGTTGCGGCGTCGAAGTTAAAACCAAGGTTCCGCGCCTCTCCCGGAATAACAGTGCACTGGCTTCTCAGTGTGAGTAAACGAGGCTTCCTGAAACGCTCCTGGCAGTTGGCTTCCGGCGCCGACTCAACCCTTCACAGCGACAAGTTCCCACCGCCTGGCACGATCGCTTAGCGCTTCTTTTAATTGCGGCCAATCGTGCAAAGTCTCGGGATCGAAATCGGCGCCGTTCGGCCAGACAAGCGTATGTACCTCAGGGTCCAGCTTCACCCGATTGAATATCTCAATTTCTCGTAATGGTGCGTACAACTCACCGGCCAGGATCGGACGGAAATCAATGCGCTGCTCGCTTCCATCGTCAAAGCTGACCTGCAGAGCGTATGGTCCAATTATAACGAACTTCGTCACCCGGTAGATTGCGTGAGTCATGACAAGCTCCACTCATTGCAGCGGGTCAATCGGTAAAGGCCTCTGACCTGCCTGTAGTTTCTCCCAATCGGTCAGCAACTCCGTCTGATGCAATTCTGCCCAAGCTTCAACCAGGCGCTGCTGTCTTCGCGGTAAGGAACCGGAGATGATCTCAACTGGATCTACACCCAGCACCGCTACCTGCTCCTGATAATAGGCATGGAAATGAGCTCGATGATGGGGCACGCCGACCTCCGAAAACATTCGGATTATTATGCCGAAAAACCTGCTTAGTTCGGGCATCACCGAATTCTACGCCCTGCGCCTCGCGCACGCCAAAGGTTTTCATAGTGATTCGCGCGCAGCCAACAGCGCTTCAGCCACGCGCGCCGGCGCCGTGCCGCCGGCCAGGGACTTCGTCGCCAACGTTCGCTCGAGGCTAAGCGCAGTGAAGACGTCGCTCTCGATGATGCCTGCGAAGGAACGCAGTTCGTCCAGGGAAAGCTCGCCCAACTCGACGCCGCGTTCGATTGCCTTCATCACAATTCGTCCCACGGTTTCGTGCGCTTCTCTAAACGCGACTCCTTTTCGCACCAGGTAGTCGGCCAACTCAGTGGCGTTCATCATTCCCTGCGAAGCAGTCGCGCGCATGCGCGCTTCGTTCAACTCCACGTTCCGCAACACCAGCGCCGCCACCTCGAGACAAGCGTAGGTCGTGTCAAAGGTATCGAAAACTGCTTCCTTGTCTTCCTGCATGTCTTTGTTATAGGCGAGCGGTAAACCCTTCAGCATCGTCAATAGCGAAAGGTTGTGGCCAAACACGCGTCCGGCCTTGCCGCGTACCAGTTCCATCGAATCCGGATTCTTTTTCTGCGGCATCAAGCTCGAACCGGTAGCTACGGCGTCGCTCAACTCAAAAAAACCAAACTCAGTAGTCGTATACAAGATCACCTCTTCGGCGAGTCGCGACAGGTGGACCAGCACCAGTGCACAGTCGCTCACAAACTCGACACAAAAATCGCGATCGCTGACGGCGTCCACGCTGTTGCGCGAGACGCTGGCAAATCCCAACTCGCGCGCCACCGCTTCGCGATCGCTAGGAAATGAAGAGCCGGCGAGCGCGGCGGAACCGAGCGGCAACACGTTGACTCGTTTGCGCGTCTCCAACAGCCGTTCGCGATCGCGCGCGAGCATTTCAAAGTAAGCCAGAGACCAGTGGACAAACAGGATCGGCTGGGCGCGTTGCAAGTGTGTGTAACCCGGCAGCACCGCCGCTGGCCAGGTTTCCGCAAGCGTCACTAACGTTTCCTGAGTGGCACGTAACTGCGCGACGAGTTGATCGATCGCTTCGCGCAACCATAGTCGCAGGTCGGTGGCCACTTGATCGTTGCGGCTGCGACCAGTGTGCAGTTTGCGTCCAACGTCTCCGACAAGTTCGACGAGTCGCGCTTCTACAAATGAGTGGACATCTTCCGATTCAAGTTCGTCAAAGTAATTGGGACCTGACTGCCCGTGTTCGAGGATTGCCTGCAAGCCAGCCCTGATCTGCTCGCCTTCGCCTTGGCTCAGCACACCCGCAGCGATCAGCCCGTTGCCATGCGCCACACTGGCGCGCACGTCCGCCGCAAACAACCTGCGATCAAACGCGAACGAGTTATTAAACTTCGCAAACGACGGGTCCGCCTTGCCGGTAAAGCGTCCGCCCCAAAGGTTCTGGCTTTTTGTCATTCAGTAACTCCTCAGCGCGCCTTTCGTGCTCAAGCGCAAGCGCGCGATGTTGACATTTTATGCATCTATGCATATCTTATGCAAGTTTGCTGCATATGAATCGCCATGCGTAAGGACTTACGACAGAAGAAACTGTTGAGCCTAATAAAGGCCAGGCCCTTTGGTACACAGGCCGAGCTGCGTGATTCGCTGGACCGCGCCGGCGTCCCGGCCACCCAGTCCAGTCTCTCGCGAGACATCGAAGAGTTGGGAATTGTAAAGCATCGCGGTCATTACACGGTGCCGAAATCTAAGGGCGCGGCGGCGCGCGGTCTCTTGAGTCTGGATTTGTCGGGCACGAATCTGGTGATCGCACGGACAGAAGCGGGGCTGGCATCCGCGGTCGCCGTGGAAATCGACGGTGCCGCCATTCGCGAGATCGTCGGCACGCTTGCGGGTGAAGATACAATTTTCGTTGCGGTCTCCGATCAGAAGGCACAGCGTAGCGCGATGAAGCAGATTTGGGAGTTGTTCGGATAAGCAGTAAAGCGGCAAGCGGTAAGTACGGAGTACAGATTCAGGATGGGTTGAAGAATGACTGAAGTAAAGAAAATCGTTTTGGCTTATTCGGGTGGACTCGACACCTCCGTGATGTTGCGTTGGCTGAAGGAGCGGTACGCGTGCGAAGTGATTTGCTATTGCGCAGACGTGGGCCAGGGCGAGGAGTTGACCGGGCTGGAAGAAAAGGCGCTCGCCACCGGCGCCAGCAAACTCTACGTTGAGGATCTGCGAGAAGAGTTTGTTCGTGAGTATGTCTGGACCGCGGTCAAGGCCAATGCCGTTTACGAAGGCGTCTATCTGCTCGGCACTTCCCTCGCCCGCCCCGTGATTGCCAAACGCCAAATCGAGATTGCGCAACGCGAGGGGGCCGACGCAGTGGCCCACGGCTCCACCGGCAAGGGCAACGATCAGGTGCGCTTCGAGTTGACCTATTACGCGCTGCAGCCGGACATCAAGGTGATCGCACCCTGGCGTGAGTGGGAGTTCAAAGGCCGCACAGACTTGATCGCTTACGCAAAGGACCACGACATTCCGATTACGGCGACGCAGGCGAAGCCGTACTCAACCGATCGCAACCTGATGCACGTGTCTTACGAAGGCGGCATTTTGGAAGACCCCTGGGCCGAGCCGCCGGAGGATATCTTTCAACTGACGCGCTCGCCGGAGAATGCTCGCGGCGCAGCGGAGTACGTCCAACTGTCATTCAAACAAGGCGAACCGGTAGCGATCAACGGCGCGTGGCTCGCTCCCGTCGCGTTGTTGGAAAAGCTGAACCAGTTGGGCGGTGATCACGGCATCGGTCGCGTCGATTTAGTGGAGAACCGCTTCGTCGGGATGAAGTCGCGCGGCGTTTACGAAACACCGGGCGTCACAATCTTGCAGGCCGCGCACCGGGCGCTGGAATCGATCACGCTCGACCGCGAAGTGATGCACCTGCGCGATTCGTTAAGCGTAAAGTTTGCCGAGAGTATTTACTACGGCTTTTGGTTTGCTCCCGAGTTTGATCTGATGCGGAAGATGATCGATGAAACGCAAACGCGGGTTACCGGCGACGTGCGTCTCAAGCTTTTCCGCGGCAACGCGATCGTGGTGGGCCGGCGCTCGCCGTATTCGCTCTACGACGAAAACGTAGCCACGTTTGAGGCCGACACAGTTTATAACCAGCGCGACGCCGAAGGGTTCATCAAGCTCAACGCGCTCAGGCTGAGGCTGCGTGGTGCTTCAGACCGGGCGGGCAAGCCCGTCTAATTGGGCGGCTTGCTCCGCTCCGTCGGAACTAGAAACAAGATGAAGACGACAGTTATCGCTGACAAAATTGGTTCCGCGACTTCACCGTTGCAGCTCAGTCGCACTCTCGGCGTGGTCACCTCTTCCGCCGCGCCCCGGGCCGGCGATGTCGTCGTGGTACGCGCGCTGACTGACAGCGCCACCTACAACATGCTCGAACTCCCAACTGGCCGGCTCGCGAAAATAAACCCGGGCGACGTGCTGGTAGGCGTACTCGGCAGACGGCGCGCATTGAAGGGTTTCGTCGGCGACGTACCCTCTGCGGTTAGTGCCGGCGACCGCTTGCACCTGCTGAATATGGGTGGCGTGATCGGCAGTTGCACCGGACATCACTCGAGCTTGAGCGACGCGATTCAGGTTGAAATCATCGGTTTGGCGAGCGACGAACCGGGCCGGGTACGAAACATTGGCGACGCCGCACTGCCGCCGCAAACAACTCTCGGAGCAACAGCGCCGCTGGTGCTCATCGCGGGCACGTGCATGAACAGCGGCAAGACGTACGCCGCCACGGAACTGATCAAGCAGGCGACCCGCGCCGGGTTGCGCGTGGCTGCCGCCAAACTCTCCGGCATCGCCTGTTTGCGCGACACGCTTAACATGGCCGATCACGGCGCCATTGCCATCGCCAGTTTTCTTGATTGTGGTTTGCCTTCAACCGTGGGCGTCGGGGATCTGCCTACCGTCGCCAAGACGATCATCGGCAGACTAAACGAGAGTTCACCGGACCTGATTGTGATCGAACTCGGCGACGGTATTCTCGGCGGCTACTCGGTTGAATCAGTTTTTGATGACCTGGAGTTGCGCGCCGCGACTGCCGCGCTGGTCTTCTGCGCGTCCGATTACGTCGGCGCATGGGGCGGGATTGAACTGTTGCGCCGGCGTGGCATCGAGATCGACGTGATCGCAGGTTCGGTGACTGACTCGCAAATGGGAGAGGACTATATTGAGAAAGAGTTTGGTGTGCCGGCCGCGAACGCGCGGCGAAACGGGGCGCAACTTTTTGAACTGATCAGAGTGAAACTCGGGCCGCTTGCCGTTATCGCCTAGGCTGACGCGGAAGCCAGCGCATGATCGCCACCGCTAGAAAGGTGATCCCGACATAGATAAAAGTTCGTTGCCCGCTCAAGCCAACCGCTATGAAGGCAATGGCAAGAACCAGAAAAACGACGGCCAGATTTCGCATCTTGAAGTGATACCTCGCGAGTGTTTTTTTCGAAAACGCGCGCAGCTTAACAGATGATGACCGCTAACAAAATAAGAATTGGAATTTACGGCGGCTCCGGTTATGGCGGTTCAGAGTTGCTGCGTATCCTGCTCTTTCATCCCCACGCCGAAATTGTTTTTGTCACCGCCAATGAACAGGCGGGGAAAGCAGTCAGCGAAGTTCATAAAAACTTGCTGGGCGTAACCGAACTGGTTTTCCGGACCGCGTCCGAGGTCGAAACGGAACTCGCTAACCTGGATTGCATGTTTCTGGCCTTGCCACACGGACAGGCGCTGGAACTGGTGCCGCGCTTGCCGACCCACGCGAAGGTCATCGACCTGTCGGGCGACTTTCGGTTGCGTGATCAGGCGTCGTTTGAGAAACACTACGGGCGCGCACATACGGCGATGGCGGCGCAGCGCGACTTCGTGTACGGACTCACGGAGACGAATCGCGAGGTAATTCGCGGCGCCCGCCTGATCGCAAATCCGGGCTGCTTCGCAACCGCTACTTTGCTCGGCCTGGTGCCGCTCGTAGCGCAGGGCCTGATCGACGGGCGAGTGATCGTCGATGCTAAAACTGGGTCGTCAGGTTCCGGCGCGAAGGCGGCGGCGAACACCCATCACCCGCAGCGCATGACATCCTTTTACGCTTACAAGCCGTTCACGCATCAGCACGTGCCGGAGATTGAACAGGAACTGGCCAACGTCGGCGACTGGGCCAGCGAACTCGTTTTTATGACGCACTCGCTTCCTGTCGCGCGGGGTATCTTTGCGTCGATTTACGTAGCCACGAAAGAGGAACTGACTGAGGCGCAACTGCATTCGCTCTTCGCGGATTTTTACCGCAACTCGTTTTTTGTGCGACTGGTCAAAGGTTCGCCGGACATCAACTGGGTGAAGACGACTAACTTCTGTGACCTCGGCTTTGCCGTGCGTGGCAGCAACGTGGTCATATTTTCGGCCCTCGATAACCTGGTGAAAGGCGCTGCCGGACAGGCGGTGCAGAATATGAACCTGATGTTTGGGCTGGACGAGAAGATTGGATTGAGGCTGGTCGGAACGAACCCATAAACGTAGAAGCAGAGCCCCACGGTTGGCTAGAAACCAGGAATGATGAGCGGGATGAAACCAGAAACCAGAAAAACTTTTTCCGAAGTCGCCGCCCTCGAGGAGCGGTTTCAACTCGCGACCTACAAGAAGATGCCGATTGTCGCCGAACGCGGCGAGGGCGTTTGGCTTTACGCGAGTAACGGCGAAAAGTATCTCGACCTCTATGGCGGCCACGCCGTAGCCGGTACCGGACATTCGCATCCGCACGTGGTCGCGGCGATTCGCGAGCAGGCCGGGAAACTTTTGTTCTATTCAAACTTGGTTTACTCAGATGCCCGCGCACGCGCATCTGAGCATCTGGTTTCCGTCGCCCCGGCGGAACTTACGAAAGCGTTTTTCTGTAATTCGGGAACCGAAGCAAACGAAAACGCGATGCGCCTGGCGCGCCTGACAACCGGACGCGAAAACGTAATCACCTTCTCCGGCGGCTTTCATGGCCGCACCGCGGACGCGATCAGTGCGACGTTCCTCGGCAAGTATCGCGAGCTGGGAAAACCAAATGTGCCTGGTCATCTCGCGGCTGAGTTTGGCGACATCGAATCGGTACGCGCACTCGCGGATGAAAAGGTGGCGGCAATAATGCTCGAACCCATTCAGTCGATGGCGGGAGTGCGCACTGCGCCGACAGAATTCTTTCGCGAGTTGCGCACGCTTTGCAACGAACGCGGTATTGTTTTGATTTACGACGAAGTGCAGACTGGGGTGGGTCGCACCGGCAGCTGGTTTTTTGCCGGCAGCGAAGCCAGCGGGGGCGTTGTTCCTGACGTCATTACGCTCGCGAAAGCGCTGGGCAGTGGGATTCCCGTCGGAGCCTGTCTCGTGAACGAACGAATCAGCGCCGGCATCAAGGAGAACGATCTTGGCACAACGTTTGGCGGCGGCATGGTGGCCATGGCCGCGGTCAACGCGACGCTGGAAGTAATCGAAAACGACGGCTTGCTTGCGAATGTTAGAACGGTTGAGGCGCATCTGCGCCGGCGCATTCGGGAAGTGCCGCAGGTAGCGGCCGTGTATGGACGTGGCTTCCTGTTAGGGCTTGAGTTTCAGGAGAACGCGGCCCCGGTCCATCAGTCGTTGCTGGAGCGGAAAATCATCACCGGCACCTCCAGTGATCCGAAGGTGTTGCGACTGTTGCCGCCGCTGTGTCTCGCGGCTTCCGAGGTAGACCTGTTCGTAGCAAAACTAAAAGAAGCACTAAGCTAACGCCGCGGAGGCATCGCTTTGGATTACAGTTGGTTTGATTTTGTCGGCAACGTCGGGGTGTTGCTGATGGTGATTGCGTACCTGCTTTTGCAGCTGGAGAAACTGTCGAGTTCGGCCACCAGCTATTTGTGGTTGAATGTCGCGGGCGCCGTGATGGTCATCGTCTCGTTGCTGTTCCGGTTCAACCTGTCGGCGTTTCTGATGGAGGCGTTTTGGTTGTTGATAAGTTTGTACGGGTTGACGAAGGGAATGTTTTCGCGACGGAAAGCAGCCTGACGGTTGAACTCTGAACTACTTGAGCGCCGATCACACAATGAAAAACTTTTTAACCACAGGCGACTTTTCGCGGGCAGAGCTTGAGCGGCTTATCGACTCGGCCTTGCGGCTGAAGCAAGCGGATAATGAGACGAAGCCGCTGGCCGGAAAGTCGGTTGCGCTCGTGTTCTTCAATCCGAGTCTGCGTACGCGCGCTTCCATGCAGGTCGGGATTTACGAACTCGGTGGGAACGCTGTGATGCTCGAGCCCGGCGGTTCGAGTTGGACCCTGGAACATCGCGCTGGCGTCGTGATGGACGGCGCTAAGACTGAACACGTCGCGGAGTTTGTCCGCGTGCTGGGACGTTACTGCGTGGCGATTGGCGTGCGCACGTTCGCGGCCCTGAAGAACTGGGAAGAAGAGCGCACCGATCCGGTGCTCAATGCGTTTGCGAAGTATTCCGACGTGCCGATCATTAACCTCGAATCAGCCATGCATCACCCCTGCCAGGCGCTCGCCGACATGATGACCATTCGCGAGCAACTCGGCGCCGAGCGCCGGCGCGTGGTGCTGAGTTGGGCCTGGCACCCGAAGGCTTTGCCAATGGCAGTGCCTAACAGTTTCGCTCTCGCCGCGGCGCAAATGGGCCATGACCTAATCATCGCACACCCGCGCGGCTATGAGCTCGATGACGAGTTGCTGCAAACCATCCAGACACGGGCCACGGAAACCGGTGGCAACGTTGCAGTGACAAACGATATGGACGCGGCCTTCGACGGCGCCGAAGTTATTTATGCGAAGAGCTGGGGTGCGCGCGAATTTTATGGCAAGGCGGAGCGAGAGATTGAAGCACGCGCGCAGTATCGCGCCCACTGGATTGTTGATGAGGCGAAGATGGCGCGTACCGACAACGCAATGTTCATGCACTGCCTGCCGGTGCGCCGCAACGTAATCGTTACCGACGCCGTCATCGACTCATCCGCGTCGGTCGTTATCGACGAAGCCGAAAACCGGCTGCACGCGCAGAAAGCGGTCCTGACAGGAATACTGAGTGATGAG
>JAVEEA010000097.1 GCA_030840675.1 Pyrinomonadaceae bacterium | reverse complement strand
GGGTTGGCGAACGTCAAACCGAAGCGGCGCAGCTTTCCAAACGGACTGCGCTTGAAACGATCGGCAATGAAGGTTTTAGCGAAACCGGGCGCGAACGAGAGAGAATGCAACGCCAGTTCGTGGGCCGTTTCCGGAGGTAAGCGAAACAGTAAAGGCCGCAGCAATGAGCGATAGAGCATGAATGGCTCTGGTCCAACGAGTTCGTTAGTGTCAGCTGGGAGCCTAACAGAGGCTATTCACTCAAGACAAGTTTGCGAAAGTTACTGGGGCAGTTTACTTGTCCCCGTTCAGCGTTCTTGTTAGTATCCCGCGAAATGGATTTCATTGAGAAAGCTCGCATCATGGATAGCCCGCGCATCAATCGCGCGCTGGCGCGGCTGGCTTCGGAGATTGTGGAAGAGAACCACGGCGCCGACGATCTTTATCTGGTGGGAATCAGGCGTCGCGGCGTGCCGCTCGCTGAACGCATGGCTGACAAGATTGCCGACCTCGAAGGAGATCGACCGCCGGTTGGCATTGTCGACATCACGCTCTATCGCGATGACCTTTCAACGGTGGGCGCCAAACCGATAGTAAACAAAACTGATCTGCCAGGTGACATCGAGAACCGCAATATCGTGCTGATCGACGACGTGCTTTATACAGGTCGGACGATCCGCGCGGCGCTCGATCAGTTAATCGACTTCGGTCGCCCGCGGCGCGTGCAGTTGGCCGTGCTGATTGATCGCGGCAAGGAACATCGCGAACTACCAATCCAGGCGGATTACATCGGCAAGCTGGTGCCGACGAAAAAAAGCGAGATCATCAAGGTGATGTTGCAGGAGTTTGACGAAGAAGAAGGCGTGGTAATCGTCGAACGACCGCCGGCGGAAACGGTTTAAGTAACAGCGGCCAGCGATGGCCGCTTTTTTTATGTATTGTCTTCGTAGTTCAGTTTAGTCTTAATGAGATGACTACTACTTTCAAGCGCAAGCATCTTCTCGGCATACGCGAACTCGCAGCCGGCGAGATAACTCATCTGCTTGATACAGCTGAAACGTTTCGCGATATCTCTCGCCGCGAAATCAAGAAGGTGCCGGCCCTGCGCGGCCGGACTGTCATCAACCTCTTCTTTGAGTCGTCAACGCGCACTCGCACCTCTTTTGAGATCGCCGCCAAACGACTTTCAGCCGACGCCATTAACATCAGCGTTTCCACTTCGAGCGTCAGCAAAGGCGAAACCTTGCTCGACACCGCTCGCAACCTGGAAGCGATGTCGCCGGACTGCATCGTGGTCCGTCATTCAATGGCCGGCGCGCCCGCTCATCTCGCCCGGATGGGAAACGCGCCAATCGTAAATGCCGGTGACGGGGCGCACGAACATCCCACCCAGGCGCTGTTGGACGCGCTGACCATCCGTGAATACAAGGGTCGCATTGCGGGTTTGAAAGTGGCGATCCTCGGCGACGTGTTGCACTCGCGCGTGGCGCGTTCAAACATTCACCTGTTAACCAAACTGGGTGCGACTGTCGCGATTGCCGGACCAGGTACGCTCGTGCCGGAGGAGTTTGGGGAACTGGTTGACGAAGGATTGCGCGTTGAGCGCGGAATCGAAGCCGCGATCGAAGGCGCGGATGTGGTGATGATTCTCCGCATTCAACGCGAGCGACAGGACTCCGCGTTTTTCCCGTCCATGAGAGAGTATGCCGTCCACTACGGACTCAAGCCCAAACATTTGGAGCGTGCCGCGCGGGATGCGATTGTGATGCACCCTGGACCAATCAACCGCGGGATTGAAATCGCTTCTGAGATTGCCGACGGCAGCCGTTCCTTGATTCTGGACCAGGTGGCAAATGGCGTTGCGGTGCGCATGGCGGTGCTGTATCTGCTCGCCGGCGGCGGCCGAGCGGAACTTGAAGACAAAGGTCATTGACGTGAAGCTCTTAATCGCAAATGGCTACGTGATTGATCCGGCGCAGGGAATCAACGGCGGCAAGAACGTGTTGATCGTAGACGGACGGATTGCGGGTCTGCTGAATCGCGGCGAAGTAACTCCGGAAGGCGCCGAAGTGCTTGACGCTACCGGACTGATCGTGGCGCCGGGTTTTATCGATCTGCACACGCACCTGCGCGAGCCCGGTGCGGAGTACAAAGAAACAATCGCGACTGGTGCAGCGGCAGCGGTGGCGGGCGGTTGGGCCACAATCTGCGCGATGCCCAACACTGATCCGGTAAACGATAGCCCGGCCGTCACCCGGTTCATCATCGAGCAAGCACAGCGCGCCCAACTCGCCAACGTTTTTCCCATTGGTGCGGTGACGAAGGGAAGTGAAGGTCGCGAACTCGCGGAAATGGGTGAGCTGAAGCAGGCCGGCATCGTGGCGGTGTCAGACGACGGCCGCCCGATTCCAACCGCGGGAATAATGCGACGCGCTTTGGAATACGCACGCGGCTTTGATCTTACCGTAGTGGACCACTGTCAGGACTTGTCGCTGACCGCGGGCGGCGTAATGCATGAAGGCCGCTGGTCGCTTATTCTTGGACTCAAGGGCATGCCGGCTGCAGCCGAGGACGTGCAGGTCATGCGCGATTGTGTGCTGGCCAAAGCCACCGGAGGATCGGTCCATATTGCGCACGTTTCCACGCGCGGTTCATTGGCTGCAATTCGCCGGGCAAAAGAACTCGGAGTGAATGTAACCTGCGAAGTCGCGCCGCATCACTGGACGCTGACGGACGAAGCGACGGCGGAATATGACACCAACATGAAAATGAGTCCGCCCGTTCGCAGCCAGGACCACGTGGAAGCGCTGTTCGAAGGGTTGCGCGACGGCACGGTCGACGCGATTGCCACCGACCACGCGCCGCATCACGCGGATGAAAAAGCACTCGAGTTTGACCAGGCGCCGTTTGGCATCACCGGCTTGGAAACCGCAGTCGGGCTGGCCTTTGATCTGGTTAATCAGGGCGTTATCAACCTGGAGCGACTGATATCGTTATGCGCTACGAACCCCGCGCGGATTTTTAGTTTGTCTGACCGCGGCACGTTAATGAAAAACGCTCATGCGGATGTGACCATTCTCGATCCGGCTTGCGAGTGGGTGTTTGACGTGGCTGCTTCGAAATCGAAAAGCCGCAACACTCCGTTCCATGGCCGGTCGCTGAGGGGCGCCGCGGTAGCGACCATCGTTGGAGGCCGCGTGGTCTACCTCAACCCAAATTACACGCGGCTCATCGAGGCGAAAAAACGTCCCGCCTCTGCGTAGCGGACAGTACCAAATTTTCGTTCCCTGAGAGCGCCGCTGCTGAACGACGATAGTTGGAAACCCCGGCCTACAAAAACGAAAAAACCCGTCGCGCTCTCCCCTTCGCGACGGGTCCTTCGTTAGTCGCCTGCTTACGTTATTACCGGGGCGACTGAGATGCAGGACAAATACTTCTCGTCCTTTTTAACACTACTGCCTCTCATGATTTTCTTGGAAGCCCGCCCGCGCTCTCCCCTTCGCTTGCGGGCTTCCAAACATCGGCGGCCGCGAGGCTGCCGATCTCTCGACGCACACCGTCAAGGCGGCGTCTAAACTTAACGAACGTTTGCTGCCGGTAGTGAAACCGTTTGGTTCAGAACCACGCCAAACTCTGTGCCCGAGTTGACCACGGCTTCATGGCCCTTGGAGAAGTAAGCTCCCGCAACGCCCAGACCGGCGCCTACACCCGCACCGATTCCCGCGCCTTTGCCGCCCCCTGCGATCGCTCCGATCAGCGCGCCGGTCGCGGCGCCGCCGCCTATGAATACCACGTTGCGTTTCATCGCCGAGCGTCCGGAAACTTCGCCTTCATTATCGGCGCTGACATTTTTAGAAGTGACGTCGGTCAGGTCGCCGTTAATTGCTCGCGCGATCCCGGTCGGCAGCCGCAGTGAAACAAAGTGGACTCCCATCGTGCCGGCCTTGCTCTTGCGCGAAGCCCGTTGGACACTCGTTACGCGACCCATAATCTCGCTGCCCGCCGGAATCACTTCAATGCCGCTTGCATAGACGGGGACCTGCACAGTCGTTGTAAATTGATCGCCTATCCGAGCCGTTTCGGAAGTAATATTTTGATTCAAGCGCACGCGAATCAATTGTCCGGCACTGACTTGGTAATAGACCACTGCCGGCTCTACTGGCTTGACGACTCCGCGGACCGGTGTCCGCCGCCGCAATGCCGGCCGGCGCCTTGTCTGCGCGAAAGCCGGGACGCTCGTCCCCACCAGCAGCGTTAGCACGATAAGCGCGCTGGTCATAGTTTGTGAGAGGCGATCAGCAGTCCTGGTTTTCATTTCCAATCTCCGTAACTTCGAGCGTCGCAATTTCAATTTACGCAGTTTCGATCCAGCCGTTCGTAAACTTCGCACTTTAGTTCGCCAGTCCTTCAGAGTCGCCATCTAATCACCACCATCGCGCGCTTTGCGCTGCTGAACTTTTTATCGTTCTCGTTGCGTCCGGGAGTACTTCAGCAATGACCGTGCCAGCGAACCAAGGGGACCGAGTAGCGATAAGACTTCAACTAATGGGTTACTTGGAAACTGAGACGAGGCTTACGTAAAAACCTCGCGACAATGAGTAGACGATGTGCGAATGAGCACGAGCGCTCCTGCACGATATGGAATAAATGCGTGGCCGATCTGTTCCTGCTGGGAGGTTGTGAGAAGTTTGCGTTACGGATTTTGTTTGGTCTCAGGAACCAGCTGTAGTGCGATTTGGCGTACCCAGGCTGCGACCTCTTCACGTTTCTCAGGCGACCACTCGGGCCAGAGTTCGGCGAGATGCTCGCGTCTTGCTGCGACCAGCCGATTAAATATTTCGCAACCATGGTCATTCAGCTTTCGGTTCGAGCCACGCTCGCCGCGTGCGGTGGTTACGATGAGTTTCTTTTGCGTGAGTTCCACCAGCGCCCGTTCCAGGATTTCGGTCTCGAAATGGCGCGCGCGTGCGAGCGCGGAAATTTCAAGATTGGGATCCTCCTCGAGACGTAACAAGAGCCACGCTGCCGCCGCACTTAATTCGATGCCCGCACGCGCCACGATCTTTTCAATGTGCTGCCGGCGCACATCGCGTTGAGCCAGTGCCGCCAAACCGCGTAATGCCTGCGGTTCAACCTGGGTGCCGGTGGGCATTGCGAAAGCCTGGCCCACGTCGCCGCCGATGTCGTCTTCCGTGGCTGCTTTAATAGTCTCACGCAGGGGCCGCTCCGGCAGTAGCCAGGTCAATAGGAATCCGACCAATGCAGTGATTGTCGCAACTATGAAAACGGTGCTGAGCGAAGCAGTAAACGCTTGCGAAAAAGCTGCGCGGACTGCGGGAGATACTGCTGCGAGTGCCTGCGGGTTCATGCCCATTCCCACGCCCCCGGCGGTGGCGCCCGGCGGCAGTAAGCGACTCAGGTTCGTGGCGAGTTGGCCCGCGAAGATCGAGCCCAGCACGGCGGTACCCAGCGAACCGCCCATCAAACGAAAGAGCGTGGCCCCGGAAGTAGCGACGCCGAGATCGCGGTAGTCCACCGCGTTTTGTACCGCGATGACCAGAACCTGCATCACCATTCCGAGGCCTAAACCAAGTAGGAGCATGAGGAATGACGCGTGAAGTGTGGTCGTGCCGACCGTCATGCGTGATAACAAAAAAAGTCCGCTGGTCATCACTGCAGTGCCGGCGATGGGAAACACTTTGTAGCGGCCACTACGACTAATCAGTTGTCCGGAGGCAATCGAAGTGATCAGCAAACCGCCCATGAACGGTAGCAACAACAAACCGGAACCAGTGGGACTCGCTCCCTTCACCACTTGCAGGAAGAGCGGCAGGTAAGTAACCGATCCAAATAACGCAAAGCCCACGATCAGTCCGACAGCCGAAGTAACCCACACGGTTCGGTTCCTGAAGAGACCGAGCGGAAGTACTGGTTCCTGGGCGCGGCCCTCCGCGAAGATGAAGGCGAACAGTGCAATGACTGTAGTGGCTATCAGTGCCAGCATAAGCGGCGACGACCATTGGTATTCCGTGCCGCCGAGATCCGTAACGACGATGATGCCGGAAAGGGTGACGGCCAGGAGCGAAGCGCCCAGGTAGTCAATCGCATGGCGGACGCGCCTGGTTTGTGTGGGCAGGGTCGCGGCGAGGACCAGCAATGCGATCACGCCGAGTGGCAGGTTGATATAAAAGATCCAGCGCCAACTCAGGTGAGTTGTAAAGTAACCTCCGAGCAACGGACCGGCGATGCTGGCGACACCGAACGCGGCGCCGAAAATTCCCTGGTAGCGTCCGCGTTCGCGCGGCGGAATAATATCGCCGACCACCGCCTGCGAAGTAACCATTAGCCCGCCGCCGCCGAATCCCTGCACCGCGCGAAATAGGATCAACTGAGTCATGCTGCGGCTCAAACCACATAGCGCCGACCCAATCAGGAAAATGACAATGGCCACCTGCAACACGCTTTTGCGGCCATAAAGATCGCCTAGTTTTCCATAAAGTGGCGTGACAATTGTTTGCGCGAGCAGGTAAGCGGTGACCACCCAGGCGAGGTGTGAGAGACCGCCGAGTTCACCGACGATGGTTGGCAACGCCGTGGCGACAATGGTTGAGTCGAGCGCCGCCAGCAGGATTACCAGCAACAGACCGGCGAACACGACGAGAATTCTTTCCTGGGCGATCGGCGTAGGAGGGATTTCGATGTCGGTGGCAGCAGCCAATTGTTTCCTTTCGGGGCGGGCTCTTTTAGTCCAGGCAAAAAGGAACGAACTTAAGAGAAAGGCGTCCGGGGGCAATTGCGTTTATGTGGAAAAAACTTGTCGCGCCGAGCAGAGTGATGCTGGCTGCTGAGGACGCGGGGCCCTCCCTGACCGTCGGGCTACTGCTTGGGCGGTCAGACGCGAAAAGTATCGGCGCGCCAGTTCTTGATTGCTTGCTTGATTTCCCTGGGCTTGCTGAGTTTGCCGGTGACCACTGCGTTCACGAGGGCGTTCAACTCGTCATCGGCAGCAAAACGTAGCGCGACAACCTGTCCCGGGGTCAGGGTGCTGGTCTGCTGCACAAGTGCTGCGGGCAGGAGTTGCTGGTAGCGCAGTTTCTCCTCCAGCCGGATCAGTCGATCCTGGACCTTGAGCGAATTCGTACGCACCAGAAAGGTCAATATGAGAAGTGCCAGGGACAGGACGACCCACCAGGCGGAATTCCAATCCGGCGTTTTCACCAGCGCGGCGATGGCCCAGATGAAGTTGATCACCATTACTGGTACCAGGAAAAAGTGAAACGGCGAGTGCCAGCGCGTGTGATTGGCGAAACTTTGGGGGTTCATGTTTGTGCCTCCGTTTTTAATTTAACTCCCGGACTAAATGCACGTTGTTTCACAAATTCGTCGGCAACGCGTCCGACACTGGTGCCGCCTTGCGGGCGGTTGGTAATTCCGGCGTGAAGTCTTCACCGGGGTTGATAAACCGGTTGCGCTCAAACCGGTACTGTTTGTCATAAAGTTCCCGGTAGCGACCGTCAGCCGCGAGCAACTCTTCGTGCGTGCCACGCTCGACAATTTCGCCGCCTTCCAGTACCAGAATCTGATCGGCGCTGCGAATTGTCGAGAGACGATGGGCGATGACAAACGTTGTGCGGCCGCGTCGCAACGACTGCAAGCCGTCCTGAATCAACGCCTCACTCTCGCTATCAAGACTGGAGGTCGCTTCGTCGAGAATCAGAATTTTTGGTTCAGCCAGAATGGCGCGTGCGATCGCGACGCGCTGTCGTTGTCCACCTGACAACTTTACGCCGCGTTCACCGACGATCGTGTCGTAGCTATCGGCAAAGCCATTGATGAACTCTTCGCAGTGCGCGATCCGGCTGACCGCAATGATTTGTTCGCGCGTAGCGTGTGGTTGAGCAAAGCCGATGTTATCGGCAATGGAGCCGTCGAAAAGGAAGTTGTCCTGCAACACGACACCGAGTTGACTGCGATAGTCGTGCAAACGAATCGAAGCCAGGTCGCGTTCGTCGACGGACACCGTGCCCGCGAGCGGCCGATTAAACGCCATCACCAAACTGATCAGGGTTGACTTGCCCGAGCCGCTCGAACCGACCAGCGCCGTCGTCGAACCGGCGGGCGCGCGGAAGGAAACATGCTTCAGCACCGGCACGCTGTCGTTGTATTCAAAACTAACATCCGCGAACGCGACCTCGCCGCGAATTTCCGCCAGCGGTAGCCGAGTCTCATCCTCAGCGTCTTCCGTAGCCATGCGTTTGATCTCACGAATTCGGTCGAGGCCGGCAAATGCTTCGGTAATCTGCGTGCCGATGGAAGCGATCTCGACCAGCGGAGCCGCCACCAGTCCCGTGAAGATCATGTACATGAAGAAGTCGCCGAGCGTCATTTGTCCGTTGAGAATGGCGCGACCGCCCACGAGAATCAGGATGACGCCAATCACGCCGACGATAACGTTGGCGAAGGCCATGACCGCGGCGACGCCGGTCATCGAACGCGCGACGTTGCGAAACAAACGATGCGCCCCGCGGGCGAAGACAAGCTCCTCGCGCTTCTCCGCCGCGTAGGCTTTGACTATCCGAATGCCGCCCAGTGACTCAGTCAAACGGCCGGTAACTTCGGCGTTAATTTGCCCGCGCTCGCGGAAGAGCGGACGCAAGCGTTTGAACGCGAGCGCCATAGCGCTGCCAAACGCGGCCAGCGCCAGCAGGGTGATGGAAGTGAGCTGCCAATTCAAATAGAACAGCACGCCGATCGCGATGATGGCCGTGAACACGCCGCCCACGAGTTGGACCAGGCCGGTGCCGACGAGATGACGAATACCCTCGGCGTCGGTCATAATCCGCGAGATAAGTATGCCGGTCTGCGTCGAGTCAAAATAGCGAATAGGCAGACGAGCAACGTGTTCCTGCACACTCTTGCGCATCTCGGTGATGGCGCGTTGCGCGGCTACGCCGAGAACCTGCGTGACCGCGAAGGAACCAAACGCCTGAATGAGTGTCGCGGTACCGGCGGCAAGTGCCAGCGGAAGTAGCAACTGGCTACGATGTTTGATGATGACATCGTCAATAAGATATTTGGAGCTGGCCGGCAGTACCAGTCCGGCCAGGCGATTCACGATCATCAAGAACAATCCCAACCCCAGTCGCTGACGATGCGTATAGATCAGTTCACGCGCATCGCGCCACGCGCTCGCCGGTGACACGCGCTTCTTCTTCGGTTTCTCGTTTTGGCTGGGAATCGTCGTGCTCATGTCGTGCTCATAGCGAGACTCGGGTCGCGGTCATAGTCTCAGCCGCGCAGGCAAAGAGCAAGTGCCCCGCCAGGATGAAGTTTCCTCTCTGCCTCCGCTGTGTTCGCCGTGTCTCTGTGCTGAACAAGGCGCGTAAGGATTCACTACTTATGCAGACAGAACACGGAGGGCGGAGAGATGCTTTCAAACGAGGCGACTACAAAAGCGTGGACTCACAGTGTGTCCGGCGGTGATCGGTGTTAGGATGGTGCCAAACTTATTGGAGGTGGAAGCGATGGGATGGGATGGCGATGATGTGGCCGGCAAAATGGAAGAAGTATTCGAACGACAACAAGCGGCAGCCGATGCGCGTGCGAATCGAGGGACTTCCTCGGTTGAAGAGCGTGCTCGCAGCGCGAAGTTTGAATCACTGCGACTTTCGCGCTCGCGCGTTATGAGCCAACTCGCCGGCGCGACTAACCCCGCACACCGCGCCATGCTCGAAGCTGCGTTGAAGTCGATCAACGACGAGATGGCGCAGTAGCGTCAAGCGA
>JAVEEA010000079.1 GCA_030840675.1 Pyrinomonadaceae bacterium | reverse complement strand
CGGCCCACGAACTGGCGTTGCATTCTCTCTCGTTCGCGCCCGGTTTCGCTAAAACCTTCATTGCCGATCGTTTCAAGCGCAGTCCGTTTGGAAAGCTGCGCCGCTTCGGTTTGACGTTCGCCAACCCAGTAGGTCTGGCCGCGGGTCTTGATAAGGACGGCCTTGCGCTCGAGTCGCTTGCCGCGCTCGGTTTTGGTTTTATCGAAGCAGGCACTGTCACCTCGCAACCACAGTCCGGCAACGAACGTCCGCGCATCTTCCGGCTGTCACGCGATCGTGCTCTGATTAATCGGGCCGGCTTCAATAACGCCGGCGCGGCTGCGTTGGTCCAACGCGTGCAGGACCTCCAGCTCGATTGCGTGCTCGGCGTCAGTATCGGCAAAAGCAAGGTGGTCAAACTTGAAGACGCTGTCGCCGATTACCTGAAGAGCTTTACCACGGTGTATCCCGTTGCTGACTACGTTGCGATCAACGTTAGTTCGCCGAATACGCCCCGCTTGCGTGAACTGCAGGGCAGCGAGCACCTGGACGACCTTTTGCGAGCGCTTCAGAATCAAAATCAAAAACTTGCCGCGGCCGCTGCGGGACGTGGCCTGGTACCGTTGCTGGTAAAACTTTCGCCTGACCTCAACGATGACGAACTCCGCCACATCGTCGCGGTCGCGCAACGCCATCAGATCGCCGGCCTAATCGCCACTAACACCAGCACCGCGCGCGCTGGCCTGGTAACTCCACCCTTAACAATTCAAGCTTGCGGCGCGGGCGGGCTGAGTGGCGCGCCTTTGCAGCGCCGGTCGCGAGCAGTGATTGCGAAGCTTTACAATTTGACTGAGGGCGCCCTGCCTCTGATTGGCGTGGGCGGAATCTTTACCGCGGCGGATGCCTGGGAGATGATCAGCGCGGGTGCGAGCCTGTTGCAGGTCTATACCGGCTTCATTTATGAAGGCCCAGCGATTGCGAAACAGATCAACGAAGGGCTCCGGCGGATTGTTTCCGGTAAGGGCTTCGTTTCGCTGGACGAAGCGGTGGGTTCGCAGGCAAAAGAGTTGGCAGCCGGTTAGTAACCGGCAAGACGCGAGACGAAACTTGATCACTAGTCACACCAGAACGCGAAGCGAGGGAGAGCACATGACAACCGCCGAGGCGAACAAATTAATTGTGGCGCTCGATGTCGAAACCGCCGCTGCTGCACGCGAGCTGGTAAACGCATTGCGCGGCCTGGTCGGTATGTTCAAGATTGGTTCACAGTTGTTCACCGCGGCGGGCCCGACCGTGGTGCGCGAGATCATCGACTCCGGCGAACGCGTATTTCTCGATCTCAAGTACCATGACATTCCCAACACTGTCGCTCGCGCCGGCGTGGAGGCCACGCGCTTGGGCGTTTCGATCTTCAACGTACACGCAGCGGGGGGTAGCGAGATGATGCGCCAGACCGCGCACGCAGTCGCGGAGTGCGCTGAGGCGGAAGGATTGCAGCGGCCGCGGGTCATCGCCGTCACCGTACTCACGAGCGCCAACGCCGCGACGCTTGCTGAAGTAGGAATAGAACTGACTCCTGAAAACTGGGTGACGCGGCTCGCACGGCTCGCTTCCGCAAGTGGACTTGATGGAGTGGTCGCTTCAGCACGTGAGGTTTCCCTGGTTCGCGCAGTTGTAACGCAGCCGGGTTTCCTGTTGGTCACGCCCGGAGTGAGACCTGCAGGTTCGTTAACCGGTGACCAGAAGCGCATCACCACGCCGCGGCAGGCAATCATCGCAGGCGCCAACTACATCGTTGTCGGCCGTCCGATTCTTGACTCACCCGATCCCGCCGCAGCCGCCGCGCGAATTATCGCCGAGATGACCGGAGCAGCCGAGGGCGTGCCGATTTGACGGAACAGAACGCGCGGCGCTGCGTGTACAAATTCAAGCCGGCGTGGCTGGGCGATTTGTTCTGATCGAATTTTGAATTATGATTCAAGGGTGACTCAAAGGTTGAAACTCGCGGCTACTTGTCTTTTTCTGGTCCTTGCAGCGTTTGCTAGAACGTCCGTTGCTCAAGTGACAAACGATTCGGCTACCCAGCCCTTCTCACCAGGCCCATACCGCGTCGGTGAACGGCTGACCTATAACGTATCCTTCTCAAGCTTTAATACCGCGGCGCATGTCGAACTGGTGGTGGCGGCAAGGGGAATCTTCTTTGGCCGCGACGGGTTGCAACTCAAGGCGCACGTCGAAACGAATGGCGTTGTGAATGCTGCCATCTTTGCTATCAACAATAATTACGTTACCTACGTTGACCCGGCGACTGGTTTGCCGTTTCGCAGTGAACAGTCGATTCGTGAGGCCGGCCGGATCGCGGAAACAGCTGCTGACTTCAATCAGCCCGGCGAAACGGCTGCAGCAAACCGCGGCGCGTTTGGTACCTACGATTTCCTCGCGACTGTCTATCGTTTGCGAGCGTTGCCCCTGACTGAGGGAACGAGTCAAGTCGTAGCCGTACGCAACGGGCAGCAAACCTATCTGGTCGAAACACGCGTAACGGGTCGCGAGATGATTAAGACCAACAGCGGTTCCGCCAACGCGATCGTTTCCCAAGTGCGAATCAAGAGCGAATCCGGCGGGCCGAGCTACAGTCTCAAGGCATACTTCAGCGACGATCCCAGACATGTGCCGGTACTAGTCGTCACGCGCCTGGCGGAAGGCGAGGTCCGCGTCGAGCTTGCCGCATCAACCTTCATTGCCTCACCTGCCACCACCACCGCGGTGACGCCAACGCCGCCACAACTTCCGCAAGCGCGAAACCCTGTGGTGATGCCAGCGCCTGGAGGCGTTCGCGAACAGGCAGGATTGGAAGATTTACCCTTCAAGGTTGGCGAACGCTTGAACTACCGGGTGTTTCTGCCAAACATTCCGGCAGCAGTCGCGACGGCAACCTTTCAAGTACGCGCGCGGGGAAAATATTTTGAGCACGACGGCTTGTTCCTCATGGTGAACGCCCAGACTACCAACGCATTACAGAAACTTTTTGTCGCGAGCGACACGATGAGTTCCTACGTGGATCCAAAAAGCCTGCTGCCGTTCCGCACCGAAGTTGCTTTCAACGAAGGTCGCAACCGGGTCATCAGCAAGCTGACGTTGAACCAGGACTACGGCACTGCTACCTCGGATACCGGCGAGAAGATCGAAATCCCGATCGGCACCCACGACTACCTGTCTTACTTCTATTTGCTACGAACATTTAATCTGACAATTGGCAAACGCAGCGCGTTATCAATCCTGGTTAACAACCGGCCGAAGACACTTTTTATCACTGCCCTGAAGCGAGAGAACGTGCAACTCGGAACACAATCAGTGCCGGCGATGCAAGTTTCTCTCACTACGGACGATGCGCAGGGTGACAAGTTTCAATTACGCGGTTGGATTAGCGACGACAAGCGCCGCCTACCTTTACGTCTCACGGCCGTAACCGAACTCGGCCAGTTGCGCGCCGATCTCGACATCATCGCGCTCACGTCGCAGTAGCCCGATTCAACTGCTGCGATTCTCTGTTCGTATTTTGAAATTGAAAACTGTTTTCAATTAGACTATACTGCGTGCCAGTCGCGACGGCGGCCCGCGTATTCCAGCTAGCCGAAAACTTTTTCAGGGGTTCTTTCATGCTTAACTCATTCATCATTGTCTTTCGCGAAGGATTCGAATCGATCCTGCTGGTCGCGGTTATTCTCTCCTACCTTCATAAAACGGGGCGCAAGTGGCTGACAACAGTTGTGTATGTCGCGCTGGTCGCAGGCTTATCGGCCAGCGCCGCGCTGGGTTACGTGCTGAGACAGGGCGTGAGCGATGCGGCCCTCGAACGCCTATTCGGCACCACCGCCGGTTCCTCGATCAGCAGCTTTCTCGCCAATGAATCTTTACGTGAAGGCATCCTCGGCGTGGTCGCCATGATCATGGTCGGCAGTCTCGTCATTTACATGTGGCGCACCGGCCCGAAGGTGCAACAGAGAATGCGTGCGCGTCTCGGGTCTGTGTCCACCCGCAACTCGCGTTTGGCAGCTATCGCCGGTGTGTTTCTCTTCACCTTTTTGATGATTACCCGCGAGGGCATGGAAACCGCGTTGATGCTCTTGCAGGTGCACGGTTCAGAAATGCTGACGGGAGCGGGGTTGGGTCTGTGCGCCGCTGCCCTCTTTGCCTGGAGTTGGACAAAATTTGCGCACTTGATCAACGTGAAAAGATTCTTTCAAGTCACCGGCATCTTTCTTTTGCTCTTCATGTTGCAAGTGGGCATTTACTCTTTCCACGAATTTTCCGAAGCAGGGCTACTGCCGAACAGTGAGGCGCTGCACGCCGCGACCGAGAAGTTTTCCCCTGACGGACTCTATGGCAAGTGGTTCTCGCTCGTGATGATCTCAGTGTGCGCTTTTTGGCTACTACTGGGATGGTTGAAGGACCGCATCAAGCCAACTCAATCAGGTGCGGTCAATCTCGGATCAGCTTGAACAACAGAATCGCAAAAAAGAAAAGGGCGTGCCAGTTGGAGTGGCTCGCCCTTCTTCTTTGTTAGACCGCTTGCGTTCCGCGCTACTGAACCCGCGGACTACTTGCCCGTGTTGACATACTGAATGCACTGACCTTGGTTCGGGAACGACGCGCCACCGGCAGTCGTCCTGGTACGCCAGCCACCGCTCTTGCAATCGTTCTGATTCGCCGGTGCGTTTGCGGCGTTGAACTGCGTCGCCGGCAATAACCCTCCCCAGCACTCTCCATCACGACCGAAGGGAATGACTGGTCCATCGGTGCAGGAATCGAAGAGTGTGTACTGGTACACGTCGTTCTCGTTGAAGTTTTCGCCGACCGTCACGGCGTCTGCAGTGGCGACGTTGAGCGAGTCATAACCGCAACCAGCCGTCGTGAGTGAGCAAGGCGCCGCGCCAACCGGTGCGTAGCCGTAATGCGAAGTGTTGTAGGCAATGCCGTAGATGACTTCATCGGGCAGCGTGAGATTAAGACTCTTCACGTCGAAGGTGAGGTTGACTGCAAAGCCGTTGAAGCAGGTGGCGGAAGTAGCGTCATACCACTTGCCGCCCGTACAGTGAACGAGGTCAACCGACGGGCGATACGGGATCGCAAATGTCTGCGTCTTCGTCCCGATCTTTGTCCCCGGGGTGCCGTC
>JAVEEA010000050.1 GCA_030840675.1 Pyrinomonadaceae bacterium | reverse complement strand
ATCGGGTCTGATGGCGAGGCCGTGGTGGTCGATCCGCAGCGAGACGTGGATCAGTATGTCGACGAGGCTACCGCACAAGATCTCAAAATCAAGTACGTGATTGAGACGCACCTGCACGCGGACTTCGTTAGCGGCCACCGGGAACTCGCCACGCGCACCGGGGCTGAAATTGTTTTCGGCGCGGAAGCTGGCGCTGCGTTTCCTCATCGCGCGGTAAAAGACGGCGATGAAATCAGAATCGGGAAAGTAGTTCTGCGCGTCATGGAAACGCCGGGGCACACGCCGGAAAGTATTTCGCTGCTGGTAATCGATACCGAAGTTTCAGATCAACCACAAAAGATCCTGACGGGAGACACGCTGTTTGTCGGTGATGTCGGTCGACCCGATCTGGCGGGCGGCAAGGGTTACACGCCGCCGATGATGGCGGCAATGATGTATGACACGTTGCACGACAAACTCTTGAAACTCGCCGACGACGTCCAGGTCTATCCCGCACATGGCGCCGGCTCGATGTGTGGTCGCAACATGTCTCTGGAGACATCTTCCACGATCGGCGAGCAGCGCACTTCGAATTACGCGCTGCAGCCAATGGCCAAAGATGAATTTATTCGCATGATGACGATCGACTTGCCAGAGGCGCCGGCATACTTTCCTAAAGACGCAGAAATCAATCGCACCGGCGCCCACGCGCTGGCTGAAGTTGCCTCGCCCGCCGCACTCGCACCGCAGACGGTAGCGAAACTGGCGGCCGCGGACCACTTGATTCTCGATGTGCGCAACGCGGCGGAGTTTGGAGCGGCGCATATTCCCGGAGCGCTCCACGTGGCGTTGCAGGGACAGTTTGCTATCTGGACGGGAAGTTTGATCCAGTTGGGAACGCCGATCGTGATCGTCGCCGAGTCGGAAGAGAAAGCAGGTGAGGCCGTAATCCGGCTCGCGC
The DNA here is from genome assembly GCA_030840675.1 of Pyrinomonadaceae bacterium. Lineage (GTDB taxonomy): Bacteria > Acidobacteriota > Blastocatellia > Pyrinomonadales > Pyrinomonadaceae > PSRF01. Next base: position 4,181 of record JAVEEA010000050.1, on the reverse strand, counting down.
GCGTGGGCAGTGAAAGTGTCGCCGGCTTCCTGGCCGGCGGAATTGCAGCCTGGGACAAGGCGGGACTGGAGCTCGCAAGCGTGCCGCAAATTTCTGTCAGTGAACTGCACGAACTCATCAACCACGAAACGCCACCGCAAGTGATCGACGTGCGCCGCACGCCGGAGTACGAGAACGGACATGTCCCCCACGCATTGTCCGCGCCGCTGCTAAGTTTGCAACAGGACCTTGCCACATTGGAACTTGATCCTACCAAGCCCACCGCGGTGATCTGTGCCGGCGGGTATCGCTCCAGTGCCGCTACCAGCATTCTGCGGCGCAACGGTTTTCTCAACCTGATGAATGTTAACGGCGGCACCAGCGCCTGGGTTGCCGCCGGTTTTAAGACCGCTTAACTGGTTCAGGGAATGGTAATCGGAAAGGGAACGAAGGCTAGCACAAAGACAAGCAGTGTCACGAGGGCAACGATCAGACGGCCACGCCCGAGTGGTTCCAGTTTCTCCGGTGCCGGATGCCTCACTCGCAACATGATGCCGAGCAGGACGGCATAAAGAAATCCGCTGGGGCTTCCATGCCAGATATACCCGAGTACTGACATCACTGCCATGACAGCAAAAGCGACGCGCCCGATGATCTTGTGAGCGTGCTGACCAAAGACCGCAAACGTTCCGTGACCGCCGTCGAGTTGGCCCACCGGCATTAGGTTGAGGCTCGTTACCAGTAGTCCAATCCACGCCGCCATGTAAAGCGGGTTCGGTAAGGCGTCGGCTAATTGCGCGCCGGTGAGTCCGGCAATAATTCGAAAAAGCAGCGGGTCGTTGAAAATTATGGACTGCCCGATGAGCGCAGGCGGCGCCGACTTCAATGTCAGCAAGCCGGCCAGGGAGATTGGCAACAACGCAACGAAACCCGCCAGGGGTCCGGCCAAACCGATATCGAATAACGCTCGGCGCGAGGGAATCGGCGACTTCATTTTGATAAATGCCCCGAAGGTGCCGGCCAGCAACAACGGCGGTGCGGGGATGAAAAACGGCAGCGTGGCCCTGACGCCGTAGTAACGGCAAGCAAGGTAATGACCCATTTCGTGAGCCAGCAGAATAGTCAGTAGCGCCGTGGAAAAACTCAGGCCCGACTGCAATATTTCGGGTTGGGCAAAGGCGAGCGAAACTAGCGAGTTGACAATGCGCCAATAATATTCGGGAACATAAAGCAGGTAGCCGACAATGCCGTTGGTTGCAGGCTCGGCCACGTTGATATCCTGCGCGGCAATGACAACTCCGGCGAAGGTGGTGGTTAGGAAAGTGACCAGCAGGAAGGCGGAGTGCTTGAGCCACTCGCGTGTGGTCGGTCCCGCCTGTCGTCTCGTCAGCGTCTTGAAGGATGTGAACGGTGGAACCGCGTGGACTGATTCTGCCATTGACGTGGTTTCGATATGAAAGGCCGGAGTGTGGACTTCCGCGTCCAGCGCTCCAGCCTTGTGAATCAAGTTGCGACGCTAATTCGCGTCAAGAGTTAACCAGGCATGCTAAGCGATATCAGTGGCGCCTTCAGTTTCACCCTCGTCGCTGACCTGCAGGTCTTTCCCGGGTTTAAAACGAATTGTCTTGCCTGAAGGTATGGCGACTTCCTCACCAGTCCGCGGATTACGGCCCACTCCGCGTTTGCGCGGCTTAACCACAAAGACGCCGAACCCGCGTAGTTCAATTCGTTCGCCGCGCGTGAGCGCTTCCTTCATTGAATGGAAGAGCGCGTCCACCGCCTGTTCCGCTTTCAGTTTGGGAACGCCGGTCTTTGCCGCCACGCGGTTGATGATGTCCAGTTTGATCACGGGCTTTCTGCCTCCGTTCGAGTCTCAGGGGGAGATTTTTTGAGTCGAACTCAGGCAGCGATGATAGAGAGGCGCAGCGAACGCTGTCAACTGTTGCCGCACGGGAGAGTAGTACCTAACTCCGCCGCGCGCCGCTGATACTCGCCATCAATGGCGTCGGCGGGCTCAGGCCGCTACCGTTTGTCCCGACTTATCAGGTTTGACAAGCACCTGAGTGGCGGCTAACCTCAATCAATAATCAGACAACCTTGTGACAGTGCAGGCACACTCGTTTAAATCATGCTGGGAATCAGAACTCGTCGGCCGCCGCCTTTTGGCGGAATTCACGTTAACGACGACAAAGACATTCAGGTAGAGCGGCCCGACGCCGCCTCGCGCGAGAGTCTCTGGGCCGAGGCGCGACTGTTGCTGCGCGATCTCGTCTTTGCCTTGATGATTGCGGCCCTCGTGGTTGTTTTTGTGGTGCAGCCCGTAAAGGTTGAGGGCACGTCCATGCTGCCGCGACTTCACGACGGCGAGCGCATCTTCGTTAATAAATTGATCTATTACGACGAGTATCGCTGGGCGCCCAAGATCGAGCGCGGCGATATCGTCGTGTTTTGGTTTCCCGATGATCCTTCGAAAAGTTACATCAAACGCGTGGTTGGTCTGCCTGGTGAAACGGTTGAGGTACGTGAAGGCAAGGTCCTGATAAACGGCAGCGAGTTGGATGAAAAATATCTCGATCCGAAGGCCAACCTGTCGACCCGCAGTCAGGCGCCGGTGCCCGTGAAATTGAACTACTACTTCGTGATGGGCGACAACCGGGATAATTCGAGCGACTCGCGAAGCTGGGGACTGGTGCCCAAGAAGTATATCTACGGTAAAGCCCTGCTGCGTTATTGGCCGCCGAGTGCCGCCAGCGTTATTCACCACGAAAATATTGCCCTCCCGCCGCCGTCCCAATTCGGATATCAACCGAATCCGCGGGAGCTGCCGACAATCGCTCCCGAAGAGTAGAGTCGAACAATACTTTTTTGAGCGACTATCCGAGAACTACCGTGAACCTAAGGGATTGGCTACGGCTGCTGCTGATGATTTTCTACGCGCCGGTACGCGGCCTGCGCGAAGTGCGCGATCGCGCCACGCTGGCACCCGCTGCGTTGGCCGCGCTCATCGCTCACGCGATCTTCTTCTTCTGTATTACCGCGCTCGATCTTCGCTACCTCGCAAATCTGGCGAGCCCGGTAACAGTTTTCACCATCGTCATCCAATCCGCGGGCTCGCTCGTGATCATTGCGTTGGTTTTCTGTCCGCTGTCATTGTTTCTTGCCAACTTATTTGAGCGTCGCGCCAGTTTCCGCTTGCGGTTACAACAAGACTACGCGCCCCTGGCCGCCGCCGTGTTTTATGCGCTAACAGCTGCGAGCTTCGCCGCCACGATCCTTACGCTGGCCGCTCACGTTAGTGGAGTGCAACAAGCGTTGGCTGGCCGAACGCTCGACACGCTGTTGGCCCAACCCAGTCAGGCGCGTCCGGAAGTCGAGATTCTGATCCAACAGGGAATTCTAAAACCGGGACTGCTTTCCGCCGCCCTCTCGGTGATGGTGCTGTTGGCAGTCTTTTCCGTTTTGGCGATCATTGCGCTGCGCGTCGTGTTCCGGTTGCCCTGGATTCAAGCCACGATCGTCGTATTCATCAGCGGCGCGCTGCTGGTTCCCGCTGCCAAATTGATACCACTGATCGGCATGCTGCTGGCCTCGCCCTTTTTGCTCATCATGGTTTTTCTTCTGCTGCGCGGTTACTTTTCCGAGGTCTCGCGAGCGAACCGGGCGCGCGAATCTTTCAAACAAAATCTTGAGGCGGCTACTCTAAACCCCGCCGATGCTTCCGCCCATTACAATCTCGGTTTGATTCAACAGCAGCGCGGTGAACTTGACGCCGCACGCGAACGCTTCGAGCGGGCCATTGAAATTGACGCGGACGAGATCGATGCCCACTACCAACTTGGGCGAATCGCGTCGCAGCAAAAACGTTTTGCGGATGCGGTCATGCATTTCGAACAAGTAGTCGCGCGCGACTCGGCTTACAGCCAACACGAAATCTGGCGCGAAGTTGGTGCTACCTATCTCGCCGCCGGCCAGTTTGAAGATGCGCGCGACGCGCTGGAACGGTTTCTCGAGCAACGGCCCTCAGATCCGGAGGCGCTTTATTTGCTGGGACGGGCTCACGCGGAGTTGGGCCATCGCCGCGAAGCCGCCAGCTTGATGCAAGCGTGCATCGAAGCGGTCAAGACCGCGCCGGCGTACAAGTATCGCACCGATAAGCGGTGGCTGAACGAAGCGCAGCAGTTTATTAAGAGTAGCCAGTAGTC
>JAVEEA010000040.1 GCA_030840675.1 Pyrinomonadaceae bacterium | reverse complement strand
ACCGTTTTGCTGTTAGCCAGCAGCTCTTTTCTCCGCGGCGATGAACTCACGCAGAAGTTTCCGCAACTCGTCTCGTGCCTCCCGAAATGCCTGAAGCCTGGTTGGCTCGTCGCCCATCGTTCTCGCCGGGTCCCGAATACTCCAGTGAACCCGGCGAGCCACTCCCGCGAACATGGGGCAATGCTGGTTCGCGTTATCGCAAACCGTGATTACATAGTCAAACGACTGTTGCAAAAACTCGGCGAGCGACTTCGAACGCTGACTTGAGATGTCTATGCCAAGCTCGCGCATTACCGCCACAGCCTCGGGCCTGACCGAACTTGGATCGAGACCGGCGCTCTCGACCACGAACGCCTCACCGCCGTCGCAACGCAACAACCCTTCCGCCATCTGACTCCGAGCAGAGTTGCCAGTGCAAAGGATCAAAACTCGCTTGATCTTATTACTCATTGCGTCCTCTTCAAACGGTTTCAAAAGTTACCGGACGCTCCGGCACGGCAACTTCCGCGGGTCTCCTGACGTTGGCCGCGCCGGTTGGTCGGGTTATGCCTATCGGTTCGGCCGGTAACTCAGCGCCGGTTCCGCAGCAGACGCTCGCTTCAGCGAGGTTGTCTTCCAGTACGACGAACGCTTCCCACTCGTTGCCATCGGGATCATGAACCCACGTTTTATCCTGCCGCGCGTAGCAACAGTTGGTTTGCATCTCATCACGCGTCGTCAGGCCTGCGTCACTCCATTTCTGGCGCATGGCCAACACATCGTGCGTGGAACTCAGTTGGATTCCCAAATGCGACAACGCGCCACGCTCGGCAAACTGCCCTTGATTGAGCGTCAAGTTTAGCGGTGGATTTTGCACGTCAAACTTCGCGTAACCCTTACGCACCTTGCTGGGTTCAATCCCCAACATCAGGCGGTAAAACTCAATACTCTTTTCCACATCGCGTACGTTGAGAGCGAGGTGAGCCTTGAGCACGGTCACCATACTTTTCGTCTTGCTTTCCATGTCCTGCTCCTCTATATTTCATATTCGCCTTCGCGCATGTTTGCACCATACGCCGCGAAGTCATATCCGTCAAGCCGAATACGAGCAGCTGGGCATAAGCTTACGGAGTCGCGAAGTTGGCTGATTAACGGCCAAAAAGGAAGCTCCTAGGCTGGCATAGTCGTACCACTTACATCGCCGACAAGGTAAGTAGAATCGCAATGAGCAAGAAAGAATATAGTATCGCGCTACTCTTCAAAGCGCTGGCCGATCAGACTCGTTTACGCCTGCTGAATTTAATTGGGGGAGACGAAGTCTGTGTCTGTTTCTTGGTGGAAGTGTTGAAGGTCAATCAGCCGAAAATTTCGCGGCACCTCGCTTATCTGCGGCGTGCCGGCGTCGTCTCAGCACGGCGTGAAGGAAAATGGATTCACTATCGCGTGGTTGAGCCGCCCGATCCGCACGCCGCCAACATCTTTCGCGAGGTACGTACCTGGCTGGCGAACGAACCAGCAATGAAAAACGATCGCGCCCGGCTGGCGAAGATTTGTTGTGCCCCCACACTTCCGGTGCCCCTGCAGCGAGCCCCGATTCCCGCGAGCCTGATGGCTTAAACACACAACCTAAGCAGAGCGGGAAAGTCACGGGTTACAGCAATCGAGCCCTGATTGCGGCGCTCGTCCTCCCTTTGCCGTCGCAGCGAACACGGGAATCGCCCCGAGAAAACTAAATGAGGAGTTACCTTCTGCATCGCTTACCTTGACAATCCGTTAGCGCCGATTAGAATGATTTTTCGCCCAGGCGGTGCGGAGATGTGGCCGAGTGGCTGAAGGCGGCGGTTTGCTAAACCGTTAAGGGTCAAAAGCCCTTCACAGGTTCGAATCCTGTCATCTCCGCCATTAAATTGCTAACAATTAACGCGGAACGCTGAACGCGGAACTAAAGCCACTGTCTTCAGTTCATCGTTCGTCATTCCGCGTTCATCATTTGTCGTATGACTACTCGCGTTCGCTTTGCTCCCTCGCCAACCGGCTACCTCCACATTGGGGCAGCACGCTCCGCGCTCTTCAACTGGCTCTATGCCCGGCAAACCGGCGGCAAGTTTCTGCTGCGCATCGAAGATACCGACCTGCAACGTTCCACCGACGAATCGACTCGCTCGATTATCGACGGCATGCAGTGGCTGGGCCTGGTCCATGACGACGAGATTGTTTTTCAGTCTGCCAACGCCGACAAGCATCGCGCTGCCGCGAACCAATTGATTGCGGCGGGCAAGGCATATCGCGATTTCACTCCCAAGGCGGAACGCAACGACGCCACCGTGAAACAGGGCATCGCCGAACGAGCGCGCGCACACTCGAACGAAGGCGTCGATCAGCGCGGCAATCCCTTTCGCGATCTGTCACTCGCGGAATCCGACCAACGTGCCGCCGCCGGCGAAGCTTTCGCGGTACGCTTGAAAATCCCGCGCGCCGGCAAGACTCATTTTACCGACCTGGTCTATGGACCACAGGAGCGCGACTACTCCGAGATCGAAGATCTGGTACTGCTCAGGTCCGACGGCCATCCGCTTTACAATCTTTCGGTGGTCATTGACGACATCGAAATGGCGATCACTCACGTGATCCGCGGCCAGGACCATCTGACGAACACACACAAGCAGGTGCTGCTTTACGAAGCGCTCGGCGCCCCAATCCCACAGTTTGCCCATCTCCCCTTGATCCTGGCCCCCAACAAAGGAAAGCTTTCCAAACGTAAACACGGCGAGGTGGTCTCGTTAACCACCTATCGCGATCGTGGTTTCGTGCCGGCGGCCTTTCGCAATTTTCTGGCGCTGCTGGGCTGGGCGCCCGCTGAGGGAAAGGAAATTCTGTCCGTCGACGAACTCATGCAGCAGTTTTCCCTGGAACACATCCACCGTTCGCCCGCTGTTTTTAATTTTCAGGAGAACGATCCGCGCCACTGGACCGACGAAAAGGCGCTGTGGATGAACGCTGAGTACATTCGCACGATGCCCGTCGCGGATTTGTTACCGCTGGTGAAAGCCGAACTGCGCGCCGCCAAACTCTGGCGCGAGGAGTACGATGATGACGGCCGCGAGTGGCTAGCGAAAACCCTGGACCTCATTCGCCAGCGCTTCTTCACGCTCAAGGATTTTTCCGAACAGGGTCGTGCCTACTTTTCTGATGACTTCGATTTTGAGGAAACGGCGGTCAGCAAAAATCTGCGCAAGGATCCGCGTCTTAAGGAGCTGCTGCCGGCGCTGGCCGCCGAACTCGAAAAGGTAACCGACTTCAACGCCGCTACTGCCGAGGCAGCTCTCCGGAAGTTTGCGGAACAAGCAGACGTGAAAGCCGGCTTGCTGATCAACGGATCGCGGACCATGCTAACCGGCCAGGCAGTGGGGCCTTCGATGTTTGAGGTTTTTGAAATCCTGGGGCGGCAGCGCTCGGTGGAAAGACTGCGCAGCGGCGTACCGTGGTTCGACGCGCTGAATGCCCTCGGTGATGTATAAACCCCGGCAAAATTTTCGGTTGATCCGACAGGAGAAACATGACGATCAGAAACATATTTGTGAGCGCCAGCATTATTCTTGCCGTTGCAAACGTGCCGGCCCTGGCTCAAAACACAAACTCGTCTTCAACGGTGCGGCCACGCACTACCGGTGCGCCCGCGACGCCGGCCAGCAAGCCCGTGGATTCGAAAATAGGTATCGACGTGCAGCAGCCAACAACGACGCAGCCCGCCGCCAGTCGTACTGCAATCAAACCCAAAGTCACCACCGCGGACACGCCCGGATCGCAGAGCGTAGTGGCGGCGTTCAATGCGCTGCTTGACGGCATTCGCAATGCGAATGTCAAAAGCGTTGCCGGCGTCTATTGGAATTCGCCGCGCCTGATACTCTTCAACAACAACGGCACGGTGACCAGAGGTTGGGAACAGATGCGCCGGAACCGCGAAAGTTCCTACCGGGATTTGAAAGACGTGAAGCTCGAGGTGCGCGACGTGGCGATCACGATGCTGGGGCGCGATGGCGCACTCGTGACCTGTCAGTGGACGCAATCGCAAACTTACAAGGGTACTCCGGAGACAGCGACCGGTCGCATGTCTCTCGTTTTCAAACGCGTGGGAAAAGACTGGAAGGCAATTCACTTGCACACTTCCCCTGACCGGCCCGATCCTTCACGCGTGCTGCCGTCAGAACAAGCTCCCGCGGCAACAACTTCGCCGGCGCCTTAGCGTTTTCCCGGGAGCGCGGGCATCCTGCCCGCATCTGTTTTAGTCATGTTTGAGTTGAGGCTTGCGGCAGACGCGAGCGCCTCCCTAACTCGCTAAGCGTTTTCTATTCGCCAGAATAGACCCGAGACGTGTCAGGGCGAGCCCACCGAGGATCGCAAGAAACGGAAAAATTTCTACCACGTAGCGCGGCTCGGGATTTTCCAGCGTCGCAAAGAATCCCAGTCTGATAAAAACAATCAGCACCACCAGCAATAACCACTGCCGCGAAACGAACTCTCCGGTCTGCCAAAGGACCCAGCCTCCCGCAACTCCGAGCAAAGTAAACAGCAGCGTCAAGCCGGCAAATAACGGCAGCCAGTAGTGCTGGTGGTGCTCGAAATCGAGATCGTCAAGCGGCAGCAGGTCGCCTTCAAAGGGATAGTATTGCGAGTGAGTATCAAACCAGAGCGAACGTGCGCGTTTGAGTGGCAGCACCACGTAGTAACGAAACGGGTGACGGCCAATTCGTTCCTGCGCGATGCGCGCGAAACCGGCATCGATCTCCGGCGTCATCTCGACTGA
>JAVEEA010000035.1 GCA_030840675.1 Pyrinomonadaceae bacterium | reverse complement strand
CAGCGTTGAAAATCGTCTCACGATTTGCTTCCCACTCGACGTCGCTCGGACGCAACAACAACTTGGCCGCCACAAACGCGCCCAAGGCACTCGCCGACAACGTACCCAGCCAGTAGCGTTTTTTCATATCTCGTCTCGCGCGAGCACCACGCTCGGATGAAGCGAGCCTTGCTCACGATGGAATTCGCCGACCGCAATCAGTTGGCCGTGTTCGTCGCGCAGCCGCACGCGTTCACCCGCCTTCCAGCTTGCGTCTGAAACTTTAACCGACAAACCGTTACGCACGCGGGCCACGTCGGCAGCGTCCAAATTTAATGCCGGCAAACGACGGAGTGCTTCGTCAGTCGAATACAGAATTGTACCCAGGGACTCCTCGGCTGCGTTCAGCTTTAGTAAGTCCAGTGTGTGTGCTTCACTGATCGGAAAATCGCCGACGCGTATGCGCCGTAGTTCCGCTAGATGCGCGCCCACACCCAACTGCTTGCCGAAGTCTTCCGCCAGTGTGCGAACGTAGGTTCCGGTGGAACAGGTAACGCGCACAGCGAAATCGAAAGTGCCGTCGCCGTTGTCTTTCAGCAACTCCGCCGTGTGCCTGGCGGCGACTGGGATCGCCGCAAACTCGTAGATGCAAACGCGGACGGGCGCGCGCTCGACTTCTTCGCCGCGGCGCGCGAGTTCGTAAAGTTTGCGTCCCCCCTGCTTCTTTGCTGAATACATCGGCGGCACCTGGTCGATCTCGCCACGCAGGGCGGCAAGCGCGGCGTCGATCTGTTCCCGACTCCAGTTTCCCTTGGGCTCGACAGCTACTGCGCTGGCCCCGGCAATTCGTTTCCCCGTCACGTCGCCCGTGTCAGTCGCGTAACCCAGACGAATCACCGCTTCATATTCTTTTTCCAGACCGTTCAGGAACTGGGCCAGGCGTGTGGCGCGGCCGACTAGCACCACGAGTACGCCCGTCGCAAACGGATCGAGCGTACCGGTATGGCCCACGCGTTTCTCCCGCAGCAGGTGCCGCACGCGCGCCACCACATCGTGCGAAGTTATCCCCGCGGGTTTGTCGATGTTCAAAACTCCATCCATGCGCGACATTCTAATGGGCGGCCTGCCAATTAGCGATTGAAGCTGCCTCGCTGGACCCGCTGTTTAGAGTTTAGCCTGTGAGCTGCCGGTCCAAGAGCCAGCTAAAAGTTTGCACTCTGAACTTCCGGCTCGTTGTCGCCCTCGCGTTTTCTGTGCTTCTTGCTCTCGCTGTGGTAAATCTCTTGTTCGAAATGCGTCAACGCCGATCCAGACCCAAACTTGACGATGAGGAGATTGCTACCCGGCAAACACCCGAGCAGTTGCGCGCGCGCGCTTTCCAACGCGCAGTGAAACTCCTCGCCGCGAAGCCACGCTCAATTGAAGAACTGCGCGAACGCCTGGCGGAGCGCTGTCCGAGCCCTGAGGTTATTGAGATCGTGATTGCACGTTTGCGGGAGTATGGCTATCTCGATGACGAGCGCTACGCGCTGAGTTACGCCGCGAGCAAGGTGCGGCAACAACCAATTGGCCGGCGCCGACTGGAACAAAGTCTGGTAATGAAGAAGGTGGACCGGGCGGTAGCCGGCGAAGCTCTCGATCAGGTGTTCGCGGAAACTCCGGAAGCGGAACTGTTGGATCGCGCGCTCGCGAAACGCATTCGACTGCGCGGCCGCCCCACGACGCGCGCCGCCGCCAAGAGTCTTTTCGATCACCTGCTGCGCCAGGGATTCCCCTTTGAGTTGGTCAGTGAGAAAGTGCGCGCCGCCATGCACGCTGATCCCGACGACGTGGAATAGCTAGCCTGGAGTTCAGAGTTCAAGCTTTAGCCTGTCTTAGCGCTGCCAGCCTGAAGGCTAAACTCTGAACTGCCGGCCTCAATCTGCAATCTTCGGACTCGCTGGCGTCTGTTTCATTGAGTCCAACGCCGCGTGTTAAACTCGCAATTCGTCACCCTGATTGCTGATTACTGACGGCTGTTTGCTGTGTACTTCCCATCATGACTGGAAACGAAATACGCGAGACCTTCCTGAACTACTTCGAGCAGCGCGGGCACACCCGCGTGCGCTCGTCGCCGCTGCTCCCGGCCAACGACCCGACGCTGCTCTTCACCAACGCGGGGATGAATCAATTCAAGGACGTCTTTCTCGGTAACGAGAAGCGGGACTACGTGCGCGCGTGTTCGTCGCAGAAGTGCGTGCGCGCGGGCGGCAAGCATAACGATCTGGACGAGGTCGGGAAGACGGCGCGACACCAAACCTTTTTCGAGATGCTCGGCAACTTTTCCTTTGGCGACTATTTCAAGGAAGACGCGATCAAGTTTGCCTGGGACCTGCTGGTCAACGAGTTCAAGTTGGATCCGGCGCGCATGTGGTTCAGCGTATTTGAAGGCGACGACCAGGTCGGCCCAGACGAAGACGCCGAACGATTCTGGGAAGCCGCGGGCGCACCGCGCGAGCGGATTCTGCGCTTCGGCAAGAAAGATAATTTCTGGCAGATGGGCGAGACCGGACCCTGTGGTCCATGCAGCGAGATTCATTACTATATGGGTCCCGACCCGAATGATTCCGAGAATTGCGCCGAGAACGTGAACGGTCCCGGCGACACGATCACTGAGATTTGGAACCTCGTCTTCATGCAGTTTGAACGCAGTGAAGTGGAACCTGGAAAATTTCTGTTGACGCCGTTGCCGTCTCCCTCCGTCGATACCGGCATGGGACTGGAGCGACTCGCGGTGGTGCTGCAGGGCGTGCAGTCAAACTACGAAACCGATTTGCTGCGGCCCATTATCGAGTTCACCGCAACCCTCGCCGGCAAAGCTTATGAAGCGGAAACGCAGGAAGGTTTCGCCATGCGCGTCATTGCTGATCACGCGCGCGCCACGGCGTTCCTGATCGCCGACGGCATCTTGCCCGGCAACGAAGGACGCAATTACGTGTTGCGCAAAATCATGCGCCGCGCGATTTACCAGGGAAGACATGCGCTCGGGTTCAAGGAAGAGTTTTTTTACCAGGTTACCGATTTTATCGTGAATCAAATGGGCGGGCCTTATCCCGAGTTGGAAGCCCAGCGTGGTTTTATCGAGAAGATGGTGAAGCTGGAAGAAGCGCGTTTTGGTTCAACCATGACCGTCGGCCTGCAGAAGTTGAATGAGCTTTTTTCGCAAACTCCCAAAGATCAGATGCCTGGTGAGGCTGAACTGGCCAAGCTCTATGACACCTTCGGCGTCCCGCGAGATCTGATCCGCGTCAGCCTTGGAGAGCGAGGCTTCGTGACTGATGAGGCGGAATTCAATGAATCGTTCGATTCTGCTCTGCAAGCATTGCAACAGACAGCAGCAACGCGAGCAGGCGAACGGAAAGCCAAGGCCCATCCGGTCTACGCGAATTTGGCCGAACGCAACCAGCGCTCTCAATTTCTAGGTTACAAAACAACGCGAGTTAGCGATGCACGAGTTGTAGCTTTGATCAGAAACGATCTTGAAACCCAGTCTTTGACGCAGGGTGATGAAGGCGAGGTCGTGCTTGATGAAACGCCCTTCTATGCCGAGAGTGGTGGGCAGGTTGGAGACGTCGGACGGCTGGTCACAAGCGCCTCCGTTGGGGGACGGGCTGGATTAGCCGTTAACGTTGGACCACCCGCTAACGCAGGTGGTTCTGACAAGAGTGATGACATGATGGCTGTGGTTGGCGATACTTATTCGCCGGCGCAGGGGTTAATAGTTCACAAGGTCAGAGTCGAAAAAGGTACGCTGCAGGTTGGCGACACGGTCACGGCCGAGGTTGACGTCGAGAAGCGCGACGCTACGCGACGCAATCATACGGCGACACACTTAATGCATGCGGCGCTGCGCGAGGTTTTGGGCAGCCATGTCAAACAGGCCGGCTCGGTTGTCGCGCCGAATTATCTGCGCTTTGACTTCACGCATTATCAGCCATTGACCACGAGCGAAATCGACGAGATCGAGCGCCTCGTCAATCATCACGTCCTGCGCAATGAGCCGGTGCAAACTGACGAGCTGCCGATCGAAGAAGCCATGCGTTCGGGCGCGATGGCGCTTTTTGGCGAGAAGTATGGCGAGAAGGTACGCGTACTTTCCATCAAAGGCGCGGAGGATATTTTTTCCAAAGAACTCTGCGGCGGTACGCACGTGCGCGCGACGGGTGACATCGGCGTGTTTAAGATTACCAGTGACGAGTCGATCGCTTCCGGCGTGCGTCGCATCCGCGCCATCACTGGCACGGATGCTTACGAACGCTTTCGCGAAGACGAGTTACTAATCGAGCAGACGGCCGCCGGGTTGAAAACTTCGCGCGCTGAACTACCGTCGGTTATCGGCAAGCTTCAGGATGAACTCAGGAAAGCGCGGCGCGAGACGGACGAGTTGCGTATGAAGATTGCGACCGGTGCGGTTGGCGGTGCGGCTGGGAATGGCAGTGAAGCGCGCGAAGTTGCGGGTGTGCAAGTCTTGGCGCACGAAGCCAGCGGGCTCGATGCCGCGGGCATGAGGCAACTTTCCGACACTCTGCTCGCGCGTATCAAGTCAGGTGTGGTGGTGCTGGGCCGGAGCAGTGACGGCAAAGTCTCGCTGATTGTTCGTACCTCTGCCGACCTGACCGCAAGAGTGCCCGCCGGAAAAATCATAAAAGAACTCGCGCCCATCATCGGCGGCAAAGGCGGGGGCAAGGCGGACATGGCGGAAGGCGGCGGCACCCAACCGGATAAACTCAGTGAGGCACTCGCCGCTAGCTACCACGTCGTGGAAAAACTTTTGAGCTAACACCCTCCCTTTGGAGTGCGGCGGCCTGGCGCCGCTTTAGTCCTCGACCGGGAGATCAGAACCGGCCAAAGCGCTGCCTGGCCAGCGCCCTCCAAAGAGTTGAGGTTAATCTTGCAGCCGGTCTCGGAGCAGACTCCCCCCGCAAATTACATCAGCTTCTGCTTGTCCGTTAACGTCACACCCATCTTGTCGAGCGTGACTTTGTTTAGCGTGCCGGTAACTTTCAGACTCTCGGCTGCCTGGTACTTCTTCAGGCCGGCGCGCGTATCGGCGTCCAGCTTTCCAGTTTCTTCGCCCGCATAGAAGGTACGTGCCTTAAGGATCCGCTGGGCTTGTTTGATCTGATCTTTGTTCGCTCGGAAGATAGGTTTACGCGGCGTCTTCGGTTTCGCGACGCTTGCGTTGGTGACCGTGGTCGAGTTGTTGGTGGTTTGTGCTGCGAGCACGAAAGAAGCGATGAAAAGCAGCGAGAGCATGGTCGAGATTATTTTTTTCATTTGGGTCCTTCTTCTTTTTAGTGAAGACGCGCAAAAACGCGCGCATTACTGAAGTGATGGGAAAGCACGCTCATGATTACAAGCTCGCTCCCGCAACTCAATCGCTCGGCGTCATACCCCCAAAACCAGTAGTTGCAAGCGATCTTGCAGATGGACCAGTCCCGAGTGGCGTGGTAAGAACTCGCTCCGCCGTCGCGCCGTCGTTTATGACCCGCTTGCAGGCCATTCCTCTCCCTCACGTGGCGTAATTCGCTGAAAACCCAGTGTTTTATTACCAAAATACGAAGTGTTGGCAACGGTTTAACCCGCGTGCTATTATCGACGCGGTTGATTTACCGTAACCAGCCAGCACCCCGTTAGCTCACACCTTAGGTTCCAGCTTCAGTTTGAAATTGATTTGCGACGGCGGTTCTCAAAAAATCTCCATCACGGAATTCACACACGTATGAAAAAACTTCCCCTGGTTATTGCAATCGTGCTCACTCTGGTCGCGACCTCTTTCGCGCAAACTGAGGTCAGCAACTCGACGCAGTCGCGCTATCGTCTGGACAACTTTGATTTCGCGAGTGGGGTGCGTATTGCGACGCCGGCAGCCGCACCGGTCGTAAAAACGCGTAAGGGCCGGCTCGTGGCCGCAAAGAATCTGAACTACTTACCAACCGGCGAACCGCGCGTTCGTAGGACGAGCATGAACTGGTCCGGAACGTTGAGCGGGTTCACCACCGGCGACGCCACCATCGACAGTTACATCCTCGAGTCGGGCCGTCGCAATTCGGTCGACCCACTTCTGCTCTACTCGATCATGCATCAGGAGTCGACGTTCAAGCCGCGCGCCATGTCAAACAAAGGCGCGCGCGGATTGATGCAGTTGATGCCTGGGACCGCGCAACGTTTTGGCGTCAGCAGCATTTGGGATCCGAAGCAGAACATCGAAGGCGGCACGCGCTACATGCGTTTTCTTTTGAACTTATTCGAGGGCGACGTGAGACTTGCGCTCGCTGGTTACAACGCCGGCGAAGGCGCGGTGATGAAGTATGGCAATCGCATACCGCCTTACAATGAGACGCAGGAATATGTCCGCCGCATCAGCAAGCGTTACGACCTGATTCGCGACCCGCTGGCCTATCGCAACGCCAACAGTTATTCGCGCGAACAGGTGGCTGCAAACCAAAGCAGGGAGGCCGCGCCGTTAACGATGTACGAACGGAGCGTGTTTGCCGTGAAGTTGCCCGACGGCCGTTTGCAGTTAGTGACGCAATAGGTTTTCCGCTCTGATCGGAATATGAAGCGAAACGAACTTGATTCGTCTCGCTTTTCTTTTTAGGTCCCCTACATTAACTAGAAGGCGTCCCTCAGTTAACTGACTGGTTGCGTGATCAGGGCGGGCAAGGGTGTCACCACGCGCGCCGCCGGCACGCAGAGCACGGGACACGGCGCGTTTCTCACCACGCGTTCAATCTCGGCGCCCAACACCGGGGTACCACCAAACAGCGAGGCCTTCACGCTGGTGCCGATGACGATCAGATCAGCCTCTTTCTCAGTGGCGAGCCGTACGATTTCTTCGTAAGGCTGGCCTTCGGCGATATGGGCCACGGCGCGCGCACCGGCGCCGCCGGCTAACTGGGCCATCCGCTCCTGCACATAGATGCGCAGACGCGAAAGAGCATTGAGCCCGCTCTCGGGAAACAGCACCGCGATCTGTTCGAGGTAGTCGCCGATGACGTGCACCGCGTGAAGTTCTGCGCCCGTCTGGTTGGCCAGCCGCGTCGCTACCTGGGTGGCCGCCGCGGAAGAAGCGCGGAAGTTTGTCGCCAGCAGGATACGATTCAAGCGAAGCTCGCAAGTGTTATCGCGGTGCTCCACAAAGTCGTGCTGCGGCGGGCGTATTGTGAGCACTGGGCAGGGCGCTTCGGCGATGATCTCTTCAGCAGTCGAACCCCAGAGAGCGCGCGCGAGACCTTTGCGACCATGAGTGACGACGGTTACGAGATCGATGTCGTAGTCGCGTACGGCCCTGGCAATCTCCGGCGCGGGTTCGCCGGCCACGATCACCGGCTCCACTTCGAGACCGTTGAAAAGTGAATCGCCCAACAGTTGCCCCAGCTCGGTTCTGATTTGCAGTAGCCAGTTATTGTCCTGTTCCTGAAGGATGCGCTCCGGCAGGGTAAGCAGATTGGGAGGTACCTTTGCGCTCTGCACACTGAAGAGGACCACGCGGCCGCCGCCACGCTGGGCAAAGGCAGCGGCATACTTCAACGCCGCACGGGCATGAGGCGTGAAATCGGTGGGGAACAGAATGTTTCCAAAGGGATACATGGCAACGTCGTGAATTGGATTTTGCAGAGTCTAACAAGAAAGCGCGAGACAGGGGAACGGGAGGGATAAGGGGATGGGTAAACAAGAAACGTGGCCGTGGCCAAGGTGAAGGTGGTGGTCCAACATTCTGGTTACCCCTCCCTTTTCTTTCTTCTGGATTTTCCGCGCCGTTCCGTGCCAAACTCCGCCAGCATTCCTTGAGTTCGGGCGACAGCAGCAAAGTTAAAGCTAAATTCTCTGGCGGAGGCAAAACGTTTTGCTCAAAGGAATCTTTCGTACCAAGAATCTGGACGACATTCTGGCGGCACTTGGCGATCAGACCAATTCGCTGAAGCGAACGCTTGGCCCGTTGAACATTACCTTGCTCGGCATCGGCGCGATCATCGGCGCCGGCATCTTTGCCACGGTCGGTACCGCGGCTGCCGGTGATGCCGTGCGGCCAGGTGCCGGCCCGTCGCTGATGCTGTCGTTTTGCATTACGGCAGTGGTCTGCGCTTTCACCGCGCTGTGCTACGCCGAGATGGCGGCGATGGTACCCATCTCCGGTTCCGCTTACACCTATTCTTACGCGACGATGGGCGAACTGGTCGCGTGGATCATCGGCTGGGACCTTATTCTCGAATACGCCATCGGTAACGTGGCGGTCGCGATCAGTTGGGCCAACTATTTCCGCTCGTTGATGCACGACGCTCTGGGAATCGACATCCCGCAATGGCTCTCGACGGATTTCCGCACGGCCAGAAAAATACCGGGCCTCCTCGAGAACGCGCCGCACATTTTGGGAATACCCATCGTCTTTAACCTGCTGGCCTTCGCCATCGTCGCATTGATCACGATAGTACTGGTCTGGGGCATCAAGGAGTCGGCCGAATTCAACGCGGTGATGGTGGGCGTGAAGATCATCGTGCTGCTTTTTTTCATCGGCTTCTTAATCTACATGGTCTCGCCGGCACAAATGGCTGCAAACTGGCACCCATTCCAACCCGCCGGCTGGGGCGGTACGTTTGCCGGAGCGGCAGTCGTCTTCTTTGCATATATCGGTTTCGACGCGGTGTCCACCGTGGCGGAGGAGACTAAGAATCCCGCGCGCGATCTGCCTATCGGGATTATTGCCTCACTGGTTATCTGCACAGTTTTTTATATTGTGGTCGCCGCGGTTTTTACCGGCGTGATGCCTTACAACGAACTGGTTCATCGTCTAGCAACTGAGCAGGCCGAACCCTTAACGATGGCCCTGCGCCACGCCGCTCCCAACGCTCGTTGGGCGAGCGCGATCGTGGATCTGGGTTCGGTGGTGGCACACACGGCCGTACTGCTCGTTTTTCAATTGGGCCAACCGCGCATCTTTTTCTCGATGGCCCGCGACGGACTACTGCCCCCCGTGTTCGCCAAAGTCCACCCGAAATATAAGACGCCCCACGTCACCACGATCCTCACGGGCGTCATCGTCGGACTCTTTGCTGCGGTCATGAGCATCGACGAGATGGTGGACCTCACCAACATCGGGACGCTGTTCGCCTTCGTGCTGGTGTGCATCGGCATCACGATTCTGCGCTACAAGGATCCGGGACGCGAGCGGCCCTTCCGCGTGCCCTTCGGCGCCTGGCTGTTGCCGATGATGGGCGCGGTCTCGTGCGTCTTTCTCATGTACTATCTGCCGCCGACTTCGTGGTGGCGCTTCATCGCCTGGTTGATGTTGGGTTTGTCGATCTATCTTTCTTACGGTTATGCGCGCAGCGTGCTGGGCCGAAACGTCGGGAGACACCCCTTCACGACGCCGGGACTAAAACTCGCCGGCCTGGGATTCTTTCTGGTCGCGATTGGTCTGTTCGTTATCCCGCATGACGCCGGCTTCGCGGATCTCTACGCCAAATTGACCAGCGGCATGGAAGCAGGCAAACGAACGATCATCGCCTTCGGATGCATCGCCCTCGGTCTGGTGATGGGAATAATTGGTTCACTGGTAGGCACGTCGCCGTCTCGGGATGAATGAAACACGGTACCTTTTGTGAGCATTCAGAATATTAAAGAGGAAGCAAGACGATTAATTGAAAGGCTTCCGGAAGACATGTCATGGGACGATTTAATGCATGAGATCTATGTGCGTCAATCCATTGAGGCTGGGCTGAACGATAGCGGAGCCGGCAGAGTCAAAGACGTAGCTGAAGTTAGGTCTAAGTTCGGACTAGAGTCGTGAAGGTTCTCTGGACTGATGCAGCGAGCGCCCAGCTCGAACTCATCCATAATTACGTCGCGCAAATATCCCCAGAATACGCGCAAAGAATTGTCGATCAACTAACCGTGCGAAACAGCTTGCGGACTTTCCTTTTTCAGGTCGGCTGGTTCCTGAGTATGAACTCAACGTTGTGCGCGAAGTGATTGAAGGGTCATACCGGGTCATATATCTAATCAAAGACAAGCAGGAGCAAATTGAAGTCTTGGCTGTGATCCACACTTCGCGTGAAAGACTGAAGCCTTTAGATTAACTCGCCCCGGTGCGAAAGGATGACCGAGTTCTAACCAGGAGCTCCAACCTCAATTGCGGTGCAAGCGCTAGTAGCTGACCAGTATCCTTGATATATCGTTATGAACGCACTGCCCATCATCATCGGTTCGCTCTGCGTAATCGCGATTGCGTATCGTTACTACTCCGCCTTCATCGCCGCGAAGGTGTTGACGCTTGACGACGCGCGGCCCGTGCCTTCGCAGACGATGTACGACGGGCATAACTATTATCCGACAAACAAGTACGTCCTCTTCGGCCATCACTTTGCCGCCATCTCAGGCGCGGGTCCGTTGATCGGTCCGGTACTCGCGGCGCAGTTTGGTTTTCTGCCGGGACTTTTGTGGCTGGTGATTGGCGTCTGCCTCGGCGGCGCCGTGCATGATTTCATGATCCTCGTAGGAAGCATGCGCCGCAAAGGAAAGTCGCTCGCAGAAATGGCACGTACCGAAATTAGTCCGCTCTCGGGTCTGGTGGCCGGCATCGCGATTCTTTTCATCGTGGTGATCGCACTCGCAGGTTTAGGTCTAGTAGTTGTCAACGCCCTCGCCGAGTCTCCCTGGGGCACGTTCACGGTGGGCTTCACGATTCCGCTGGCGCTTTTCATGGGCTTCTACATGTACCGCTTTCGCAAGGGAAAGATTGTGGAGGCGAGCATCATCGGCGTGATTGGTTTGCTGGCGGCGGTCTATCTGGGGGGCCGGGTCGCCGATTCACCCTGGGCCCACACCTTCACGCTTTCGCGCAATACGGTTGTCATCCTGATGGCGTGCTACGGGTTCATCGCTTCAGTGTTGCCGGTTTGGATGCTGCTCTGTCCGCGCGATTATCTTTCGTCGTACCTAAAACTCGGTACCATCGCTTTTCTGATCGTCGGCGTAATCCTGGTACATCCAAATCTGAACATGCCCGCGCTTACGCCTTTCACCGCTGGCGGCGGACCGGTGATTCCCGGCAGGCTTTATCCGTTTGTCTTCATCACGATCGCGTGTGGCGCGATTTCCGGTTTTCACGCGCTCATCTCCTCCGGCACCACGCCGAAAATGATTGCCAAAGAATCCGACGCGCGCATGATCGGCTACGGCTCGATGTTGATGGAAGGCGTGGTCGGCGTGGTGGCTTTGATTGCCGCGACTTCACTTTTCCCGGGCGACTACTTTGCCATCAACACCGCGCAAAAAACCGACACGCAAAAGGCTGCTTACGTGCGCATGGTCGATGAACACACGGCGCAGGGTTTTAATCTACAGCCGCGGGAAATCGATCGACTCGAACAGGAGTCAGGCGAGACGAACTTGCGCGGGCGCACCGGCGGCGCGGTCACACTTGCTCTGGGTATCGCCAAAATCTTCGACGGCATTCCCGGCCTGAGCGGGTTGATGAAATATTGGTATCACTTCGCGATCATGTTTGAAGCGCTTTTCATCCTGACCACGATCGATACCGGAACTCGCGTGGCGCGTTTTCTCGTTGGGGAATTTGGCGGGCGCTTGTATCGCAAACTTGAAGAGCCAAACTGGTTGCCGGGTTCAATCATCACCACCGCTTTAGTCGTCGCTGCCTGGGCGGCGTTTATCTGGTCGGGATCGATCTCGACGATCTGGCCCATGTTTGGGATCGCGAATCAACTCCTCGCCGCGGTGGCGCTGTGCGTAGCGACCACGATCATTATCAACTCGGGCAAGGCGAAATACAGCTGGGTAACTTTACTGCCCTTGAGCTTCGTCGCGACCACGACGCTGGTGGCGGGTTGGGAGTCGATCACCGACATCTTCTGGCCGCTCGCGCGAAACCCTGACACCGCGATGCAGGGTTACATCAACACGTTCCTCACGGTCACTATCATGGTTGCCGCCATAATAATCCTCGTGGACTCAATTCGACGTTGGCTGGGTGGCAGTCGCAGCGGGGCAGGAATAATTCATGAGGCGCCTTTGCCTTCGATAGGCGTTTGATCTGTCAAGCAGCAAAATGCCGGGTGACAACCTCCAGGGTGGTTGGTAAACAATCGTCAAGATGATGCGAGTTTTTATTTCGCTGGCGGCCGGATTTCTCATCATTCCGCTAATGCTGTTAGAAAGACCTCGCCGTTGGACAGTTTGCACGCAAATCGGCAATAATACGCGGTTCTGAAAAGACGATTCGTCAACGCCGTAGTGCGCTCGCAGTAAGCCGGGTGGTGAATTGTCGAATACGAGCCGAGCTTAGGCGTCGTCTCGCCGCTATCTAAACGACCGAAAGGAATCACACAATCGTGGAAATATCGCTGATCGCAATCATCAGCTTGCTGACAGTTTGCCTGGCAGCATCGCTTATCAAACGGAAAACCAGCCTGAGTCTGTCTCAGGTCAACGCGCGCGTGCGCCGCGGAGCGCTGAGTCTCGCCGCTGCCGGCGTGGGCCTCGCGTTTGCCGCCTCGCCAGTGTTCGCCCAGACCGAGGGTGGCGAAGCGAACCTCCGTTTGCCTGATCTTTCCGACGTCACCTTCTTCGGCGGCATCGACGGCCACCGCCTGCTGCTCGCGGGCATTGTTGTCTGTCTGCTCGGCCTCGGCTTCGGCATGGCGATGTACTTGAACTTGAAAAAGCTTCCCGTCCATCGCTCGATGCGTGAAATCTCGGAGCTGATTTACGAGACCTGCAAAACCTACCTGATCACGCAGGGCAAGTTTATCCTGATTCTGGAAATCTTCATCGGCATCATCATAATTTTATACTTCGGCGTGCTTTCGGGAATGGAACCAATGCGCGTCGCGATCATTCTCGCGTTCAGTTTAATCGGGATCGCGGGCAGTTACGGTGTGGCCTGGTTTGGCATTCGCGTCAACACGTTTGCCAACTCCCGCACCGCTTTCGCTAGTCTCGAAGGCCGCCCGTTTCCCTTGTACGCCATTCCGCTTAAGGCGGGCATGAGCATTGGCATGATGCTGATCAGCGTGGAACTCCTGATCATGCTGTGCATCCTGCTGTTCATTCCCGGCGACTACGCGGGTCCCTGCTTTATCGGTTTTGCTATCGGCGAGTCGCTCGGCGCCGCCGCACTGCGCATCGCCGGCGGCATCTTCACGAAGATTGCCGACATTGGCGCCGACCTGATGAAGATCGTCTTCAAGATCAAGGAAGACGACGCGCGTAACCCGGGCGTGATTGCAGACTGTACCGGAGACAACGCGGGCGACTCTGTAGGACCAAGCGCCGACGGTTTCGAAACCTACGGCGTCACCGGTGTCGCCTTGATTACGTTCATCCTCCTGGGGGTACCCAATCCGCGCGTGCAGGTGCAACTGCTGGTCTGGATCTTCGTCATGCGCATCATGATGATCGTGGCCAGCGCCATCTCTTACTTCGTTAACGACGCGATCGCCAAAGCGCGTTATGCCCGCGCGGCCAAGATGAATTTCGAGAAGCCGCTGACTTCACTCGTCTGGATCACGTCGATCGTTTCGGTCGTGATCACGTTCATCGTTTCTTATCTGACGATTCCGACGCTCGGCGGCGACGCCACGCAGTGGTGGAAACTCGCTACGATTATTTCCTGCGGCACGTTAGCCGGCGCAATCATTCCCGAACTGGTGAAGGTGTTTACTTCAACCGAATCGCGTCACGTCAGCGAAGTGGTGACTTCATCGCGCGAAGGCGGCGCTTCCTTGAACATTCTTTCGGGACTGGTTGCCGGCAACTTTTCCGCCTACTGGCTCGGCATCAGCATCGTCGGCCTGATGTCGATTGGTTACTACTTCAGCACCATGGGCCTCGACGCGTTGATGATTTCCACCACGCTCGTGAAAGTCGCGCCGGTGTTTGCGTTCGGTCTCGTAGCTTTCGGATTTCTCGGCATGGGTCCGGTCACGATTGCCGTCGACTCTTATGGTCCAGTGACTGACAACGCGCAGTCCGTTTACGAGTTGTCCTTAATCGAGCAGATTCCGAACATCGAAGCGGAGATTCAGCGAGACTTCAACCTCGTGCCAAACTTCGCGCACGCCAAACACCTGCTCGAGGAAAACGACGGCGCCGGCAATACCTTCAAGGCGACTGCCAAGCCCGTCCTGATCGGCACTGCCGTGGTAGGCGCGACCACGATGATCTTTTCGATCATCATGGTGCTCACCGATCAACTGCGCGACTCGGTAGCGCTCAACAGCTTGTCGCTATTGCACGCTCCGTTTGTTTTGGGACTGATTACGGGCGGCGCGGTGATCTACTGGTTCACGGGGGCTTCGATTCAGGCGGTTACTACCGGAGCATATCGCGCGGTCGAGTTCATCAAAGCCAACATCAACCTTGAGAGCGTAGAGAAAGCGTCGGTCGAAGACAGCAAGAAGGTGGTGCAAATCTGTACGCAGTATGCGCAGAAGGGTATGTTCAATATCTTCCTGACGATATTCTTCTCGACGCTTGCGTTTGCGTTCGTCGAACCGTTCTTCTTCATCGGCTACCTGATCTCGATCGCGGTGTTTGGACTTTACCAGGCGATCTTCATGGCTAATGCGGGCGGCGCCTGGGACAACGCGAAAAAAGTGGTCGAGGTTGATCTGAAGATGAAGGGCACGCCGCTGCACGACGCGACAGTAGTGGGCGACACGGTGGGCGATCCTTTCAAAGACACGTCGTCGGTGGCGTTGAATCCGGTGATTAAGTTTACCACCTTGTTTGGTTTGCTGGCGGTGGAATTAGCCGTGAGCTTGACGCATCGCAACCACGGCGATACGACGTTGACGCGCATCCTGGCGCTCGGATTTTTCCTGGTGTCAGTGTTCTTTGTCTGGCGTTCGTTTCATGGCATGCGCATCGGCACGCTTCAGGCCGAAGCCGCCGCGAAAGATTAACTCTGTGCACCGTCTCTGTTCCGGGGCAGTAGCCCGACCGTTAGGGAGGGCGTAGCGGCGCCGTCACCAATCTGCAAATTACTTGACGCCTTCCTAACGGTCGGGCTACTGCCCCGGAACAGAGAACGCGGAGGGTGCACAGCGGATACTTGAAACCTTAGACTCGAAACTCTAAACTCCGTCCATGAATTCAACCGCTGATTCCTATTCGCAAACCTACACGCCGCCCGACACCTTGCTCGGTGCGGCCCTGGCGCCGCTGGACTGGACGCGTTCGGTTTCACTCGTGGTCGCTTTCAGTCTGCTGACGGCCCTGGCCGCGCAGATTGTGATTCCGACTGGTCCAATTCCAATTACCGGTTCCACGTTTGCGGTGTTGTTAACCGGCGCGTTGCTGGGTTCACGCCTCGGGGCTATGGCGATGATCGTTTATTTGGTCGAAGGTGTTTGCGGCCTGCCCTTCTTCTCGCTCGGACTCAGCGGTCCGGCGCACCTGATGGGGCCGACGGGTGGCTACCTGGTCGCTTACCCGGCGGCGGCTTTCATCACCGGCGCGTTCGCGGAGAATGGCTGGGATAAACGTTTCCTCAGCGCGGCGCTGGCGATGGCGGTAGGTTCCCTCGTTATTCTCGCGGCCGGCCTGGCTTGGTTTTCGGTGCTGACTCATACCTCGCTGCCGGTTGCGTTTCAGTTGAGTGTCTTAAAGTTTATTCCTGGCGACATCATCAAGATTCTCCTGGCAGCAGCCGTCTTACCCAGCGGTTGGGCCTTGCTCAAACGCAAGGCTTCAAGCAAGTCTTGAAACCGAATTCATTTTCCCCAAGCCCCCTGACAATGTCCGGGGGCTTTTTAGTTGTTACGCTCGCTTCAGATAGGAGGAAACATGAAACTTAACTCGCTCGTCCTGACCGTGTTCACTACGTTGGCGTTTGCGACCACCCTTGCGGCCCAGCAACCGAGTAAGGTTCAAGTGGTGCGGGTCGCTCCCTACGATAAAGCGGTTCCGGGACAGATCATGCAGCTCATGGTCGCGGGTCTCGAGGACACCGGTCCAATGATGCCGGCGACGGATTTCGAGCTTACTGTTTCGCAGGACGGCATCTCTCAGCCGGCAAAGATTCGCACTGTGACGAAGATGCTGACTGCAAGTGCGCCGCACGGGGATGGTCAACCAACGAATGCGCCCACGACGGGCATGCGATCTTTTCAGAGCGTAAATTTTGTTGTGCCTCCGGGTTTGCACCCTGGCGGCGCCGAATTGTTACTCGCGTATCGCGGCGAACCGGCGAATGCTGTCACGCTCACGGTCGTCGAAAAGCCTCTGCGTCCGATGGTGGGAAATCTGAGTGTGGTTACAATTGGTCCTCCCTCCGCACCCTTGCTCCCACCCAAAGCACAGGGCCGCGACCTTGGCTGGCGACTCGAGCGCGGTTTGACGGCGCGGCTGTTTGTTAACCCAACCACAGACCCCGATGATCCTAATTCGGCGGTGCTGGTCCACTTCCAACAGGGCGATCAGAGCTTCGATACCAAGGCGCGGGTAGTCAATCAAGCGGCTCGGGTTGAGAACCGCAATCGTCGCGTAGGTTTTTTTCCGGCGCGCGACATTCTGGAGGTAGACGTGCCGGCGGGGCTGGCGACGGGCCCGGTTGAAGTCTCGATCCGCTTGCGCGCGAACGGACAGGAGGGCGACGCCGCTACCTTGATGGCGACGATCGTCGACGCCACACGCTCGGCTGAGGCGCCGGCGGCCAACGCTCCGCGCTTGCTGCTGGTGACGCCCAGGCGCGTCAGCGCCGGCCTCGGCTTGCTGCTGTCCGTCGATTATCAGCGCACGCTCGATCCGGATCCGACGCAAACTGTCGCGGTTATCGAACAAGGTAACGCGCGTTACCTGGTAACCCCCGAGCGAAGTTCGGCAAACTTTGAGCGCAGCCAAGGTCCCGACGTTCCCGTCTTATTCTTCGTCAGAACCACCAGAGAGATCACCGGCCCGGCGCGCATTCGTATCTTCAATCAATTGCGGGGCGAACAGACGGGAATGAGTGAACCCGTGCCGATCGAGATCGTCGCTGAAATGTTAGCGCCGGAACTGATCGCCGTGAGGGAGTCCAGCGAGTCCGATTTGGCGCCCTTGCGACAGATGTACGAGCTTCAGTCGCGCGCGGGGCGACCATTCCCCGCTTTTGATCCGCGCAGCAAATACGTCACGATTCAAGTTAAAGGAATCGATTACAATCCAAAATACGTGCTGATAACTTTCGCCCAGGGAGAACGTGTTACTTTGGCGCCGGGAGCTTTCTCTTCGTTCACCGGCGAACAAATCATCGTCCGGCTGCCTCAGGAAATAAAACCCGGCAGCGTGAAGCTGACTATCCGGAATCGTGACGGCGACCGGTTGAGCACGCCGGCAAGCAAGACATTTGAAGTATGCTGCACACACTAAAGGTGCGTTCACACGCGCGTGAAGAGTTGGTTGAGTTCACCGCACAGGTGCAAGAGCAGTTGACTGCCTCGGGAGCGAAGGAGGGCGTGGTCGTGTTATTCGTGCAACACACGACTGCCGGTTTAACTGTGAATGAGAACGCCGACCCGGACGTGCCGCGCGATATGCTGCATCTGCTGCGCACGTTGATTCCGCAACATGGGATGGGGTTTCGTCATGATGAAGAAAACTCCGATGCCCACATTAAGGCGACGCTCGTCGGTTCGTCAGTTACTATTCCGTTCGCGCGGGGCGAACTTTTGTTGGGACGGTGGCAGGGAATTTTCCTTTGCGAGTTTGACGGCGGGCGCGAGCGGCAAATCATCATGACACTAACGTAAGACAAGCATTCCTGCCTGTCCTATCTAATGCCGGCTAAAACCTACGACGAGATTGCGCCGCACTACGACCGTGCAATCCGTCCCCTCGAGCGCTGGTTCCTCGCGCGGCTGCGCGAGACTGCGTTTCGCTACTTGCCTGCGGATGCTCGCGTATTGGAAATCGGCGCGGGCACGGGACTGAATTTTGTTTTCTATCCGGATAACGCGTTCGGGGTGGCGACGGAACCCAGCGGCGGCATGTTGCGAGTCGCCCGGGAGAAAGACCGGCCAGATCGTTTGCGTCTGGTCCAAAACTCCGCCGAGCAGTTGCCATTCAGGGACCAGGTGTTCGACGCGGCTTTCGCCTCGCTGGTCTTTTGCTCATTGGCCCAACCGCTGGCGGCGTTTGCGGAGTTGCGACGCGTGGTGAAGCCCGGCGGCACTGTCATTCTGCTCGAGCATGTGCGCCCAGCTAATTTACTCGGGCCAGCCTTCGATCTCCTGAACGTGTTTACCGTGCGGCTCTTTCACGATCATTTCAATCGCCGCACGGCCGCGGTGGCCCAGGCGAGCGGGCTCGAGTTGGTAAAGGTCCAACGCAGCTTTTGCGGAATCATCAACCTGATCACGTGTCGCGTCTGAAGAGTCAAATGAAAACTTGTGCGTGTTTACTTTTACTGACGTTGGGCAGCGCAATCGCGTTTGCTCAGGGCGGCGACGCGAACTCTCCCGCGCCCCGGATTATGACCGTTTACGACAGCGTCAAAGACCGCACTACTATTAAGCTCGCGCCGGTCCGCGTCTCCGGCGAAAAAGGCAAGTACCAAAGTCTCTACATGAGTCTGTCATTTAGTTATGCCGGACACCTCCGAACGGCGCCCGACTTCGTCGACTTCGAATTGCAAACCGTAGTGAAGGGCAGGCTCGACTCCGCCTTGTATGTGGTGTTTCGCATTGACGGCGAAACGGTATTCTTGAGTTCGAATCGTTGGGCGGTGAAACGGCCGGTGCCGGGGCGCGTCTGGGTTGGTGAACGCCTCGTGTTTCGCATGCCTTACGAAACCTTCGTGAAGGTTGCGAGGGCGAAAACGTTTGCGATCAAGTTTGCTGAGGTGGAATTTGCGGTGGGTGAGGAACAGCGGCAGAGCTTGCGTGAATTGTTAATGTTTATGCGGCCGGAAACTAACGCCGGTTAGTCTTCACTGAGACTTTTCATAATCTCGGTAAATTGTTCCACTTCCTGGCGCGTGCGCTCGAGGGCGCGGCGGCTGTCGAGATAGGCGGTCCAGACGGGTGTCTGGGTGAGAGCTTTGCTGGTGTCTTCGTCGAGCGTCTGGGCCATGAGCGCGATCAGATCGCTGACGACGCGCGTGTGTTCCAGTAATGACTCGATGATTGTGTAGGCAAGTCGCGCTTGCGACTGATTGAGATCGCGCGGCGCACTTTCCCGCTCTGTTGAGTCATCGTCTACCATCATTCACCTTTTGTTCGGAGAGGGCTTGCAACCGATTGTCCCTGTCGACCGACTGAAGGCTGCGACTCCTATCGAACGCTGCCCACGAATGGCAGGGCCGTAACCTGCGCTGGTATTTCCGCGTCGTCGCCGCCGACCAGTACGTTCGTGTCCGGCTGCAGGTAGTCATATTTCAGGTAACCCAGCGCAATGGTGCGGCCGAGATGAGGAGAGTAAGTGACCGAAGTTATGCGGCCCACCTCTTTAGCGTCGCTCGCTTTGATCAGCGCACCGGCCGCAAGCTGCGCCGGCTCCGCAAAGACAAGTCCGGTTAGTTTCTTCGCTACATGCCCGCGATATTTAATGCGCGCGATAATTTCCTGCCCAACGTAACAACCCTTCGTGTAACTAACCGCGTCGTCCAGATTAGTTTCGGGGACGACATTGGTGTCGTCCATATCAACACCATAGCGCGGCACCCCGGCCTCGATCCGCAGCAGCTCCAGCGCGTCAAATCCAACTGGCCGCGCTCCCGCGCCGTGGAGTGCGTCCCAAACAACGCCCGCTTGCGGGGAATCGACTACGACGTCAAAACCCTCTGCACCGGTATGCGACGCGCGCATGATTGTTAACTCGGCAGCGTGCCAGCTTTGGATTACCACCTGATTGGCGCCCACGTCCGCAGCTTCATTTCCGATGACTGACCGAATAAACGCGGCAGCGTCAGTTCCCTGAAGCGACAGCAACGCCGTCTGGCTGGTCACATCGGTCACGCGAAAGTCACCGGCCAGCGTAAAGCGCTCGATGGTTTGCAACACGCGTTCATGTGTCGCAGCTTCGGTATCGAGCAAGAAAGTAGGGGTGACATTCTTGCCCGCATCTTTTAGTCGCACTACACGCACACTCGCGATCAGCCGCCCCTGGACACTTGGAAACGCTGCCGGCATCCAGCTGTTCACTGCGAGCGTTTTCATGTCGTTGGTGATCAGTCCATTGAGAAACTGTACGGCTTCTGAACCGCTCACAATGATGCGCCCGCGCGACGAAAGATCGCTCAGGCCCGCGCCACGCTCGCGCACCGCCGCATATTCGAACAAGATGTCGCCGTAGTTTGCCGGCACTGACCACCCGTCGCGGCTGACGATCGTCGCGCCGAGTCGTTGATGAATAGCTGCTACCGGTGATCTCGGAGACTGCACCTCGAATGCTTGCGTCATATGGTTGCTTTCTTAGGGACCGGCATACGCGAGCCGAGTGGACCACCCGCTGACGCAGGTGGTTCTGACAAGAGAGGACCACCCGCTGACGCAGGTGGTTCTGACAGGAGCACGCTCGCCTGCTCTATCGCGCGTGCCACCACTCTGTAATCGCTTAGCTGTTGGGCGTCGCGGCGGTGCGAAGCGAGAACCTGTGGGCTCGGATGATAGATGGGAACGAGTATGCGTCCCTCCCAGGAATGTATCCGCGCGGCCGACTCTTTCAACGTCAGATTGTGCGGCGCGATCGCCTTGAGGGCGTCGAGCGCAACTGAACCAAGGGTGACGACGACGGCAGGGTCCACCAGTTCTATCGTGCGCCGCAGCCAACTGGAACAGTTACTTAATTCCGTTCGGCTGGGTTTGCGGTTGGCCCCCGACTCAGCGCGGGGATTACAAAGTGCGGCGCTGGTTATGAATATTTCTGAGCGTCGCAGATTGATCGCGGCCAGAAACCGTGCGAAGTTCTGGCCTGACTGATCACCGGAGAAGGGCACGCGTGTACGGTCAGCGCCTTTGCGTCCAGGCGCCTCGCCGATGAACATGATACGCGCGTGAGGGGAGCCGTTTAGCTCACTAAAGACCGGCGTGCGTTCGCACATTCCCGGACAACGCGTGCAAGCGGCTACCTCGGCGATGAAGTTCTTCCATCGAGTTTGTTTCGCGGGTTGTGCAGACATCTCGGAATAGATTGCACCACAAAGTCACGAAGACACCAAGAGCTCGGCTGTGCGGAGCGTTTTGGTCTACTTTGCGGGCTTCTCTGCGTAACCTCGGCGTCCTCCGCGCCTCAGCGGTTAATAGCATGGCGAACACCTACCCGCAGAGTCGCAGAGCGCGGAGTTATCGCAGAGATTGAAATTGGGGCGCCACGCATTAACCAGAAAGCTCGCCTTCATCGACGAAAATCGCGAGAGGTTAAGGGCGCAGGTTGATTCGATAGGTTTTGATTTTGGAATTCAGTGTGGTGGCGTTCATGCCGAGCAAACGTGCGGCCCGCGACTGATGTCCGCTGGTTTGGTTTAGCGCGCGGCGAATCAGGTCTATTTCAAAACGCCGCACCTGGTCGTAGAAATTTATACCGCGGCCCAGATCCTGCACCGCGCCCACACTCGCACCTTCCTCGGACACCGACGCGACTGACTGCGGATCGCTGATCTCCGGTCGCAGGCATTCGCGCGATACCTCGTCGCGCGGCGCGATCACCACCGCGCGTTCGATCGCGTTTTCGAGTTCGCGAACGTTGCCGGGCCAGGAATACGCTTCGAGCAAAGCGAGCACCTCGGGTGCGATTTGTAGCGACACGCTGCGACCATTTTCCTCGTTATACTTTTCGATGAAGTGCTGGGCGAGAGGCAGGATATCTTCACGCCGATCGCGCAAGGGCGGCAACTCGATCGGTACCACTGCCAGACGGTAATACAAGTCTTCGCGAAACGAGCCTTGCTTGACCGCTTCCTTAAGTTCGATGTTGGTGGCAGCGATGATGCGTACGTCGACGCGGCGCGGCGTAGTATCGCCGAGCGGGGTAAACTCGCGTTCCTGAATCACGCGCAGCAGCCGCACCTGTGTTTCCGGCGGGATGTCGCCAATCTCATCGAGAAAAATCGAGCCGCCGTCCGCGACTTCGAAGAGTCCTTTCTTGGCGGCGACGGCGCCGGTGAACGCGCCGCGGGTATGGCCGAAAAGTTCTGATTCGAGCAACTCCGAAGGGATGTTGGAACTATTCACCGTCACAAACGGTTTGCCGGCGCGCGGGCTCGCTTCGTGAATTGCCTTGGCGATCAACTCTTTTCCGGTGCCGCTTTCCCCCGTGATCAAGACCGTAGATCGCGCGGGAGCTACCTGCTCGACCAGACGAAAAACTTCCTGCATTACGTCGGAGTGGCCCACCATGGCCCCCCGGTCCACGGCGCGACTCATGGCGCGGCGCAAGGTGCGTCGCTCTTCCTCGTTGCGCCGGCGCTTGATGCCGGCCGCCACCCGCGCGGTGATTTCCTCGTTTTGAAAAGGCTTGCGAATGCAACCAAAGGCGCCGTGCTCCCACGCGGCGATGGCCGTATCGAAAGTGGCGTAGGCCGTGATCATGACGATGACGGCATCAGTGTCCATCTTGAGAAATTCTTCCAGCGCGCGCAGGCCGCCAATGCCCGGCATGGAAACGTCAAGCAGCACCGCGTCGTACGCCCGTCGTCCATAGGCTTCGAGACCCTCTTCGCCGGTCTTGGCCAGGTCAACACGATAACCCTCGGAAGAGAGCAGCGTTTCGAGTACCTCGCGCATTATCTCTTCGTCGTCGACGATTAAAACCGAACCACGTTTTGCCATGCGTCCTGTCCTTGCTGCCACTGTTGGTCGGAGCTTTGAAGCGAATCAGTTTAGGGGAGATCAAGGCAAAAAAAAAGGCAGGAGCCTGGGCGCGACCGCGACCGCTAGACTCCTGCGTTGACGCTACAATTTCAGATCGCAAATCTGAGATTTGAAATCTGAGATCTCAAATCCTGAAGTTTACTCTTGCGTCAGTCAGCCACGGTCTGCAGCTGCGCGCGCGTGCCGACGGTCGGCAGAGTGATGCGGAATTTAGTCCCCGCACCGGGCGTACTTTCAACGCTGATATGGCCGGAGTGTTCCTGCACGATGCCGTAGGAGACTGCCAGACCGAGACCGGTACCGCGCCCGACGCCTTTGGTCGTATAGAAGGGATCATAAATCTTCGCGACGTTCTCCGGGGCGATGCCGACGCCGCTGTCGGAAACCTCGATGGTCAGCGAATGTTCTTCGGCGGGCAAAGTAGAGATCCGGATGGAACCGCCGCCGGGGATCGCGTCGCGCGCGTTCAGCAGCAGGTTAGTAAACACTTGTTGAAGTTTGCCGCTGTTGCCGAAAACCTGCGGCGCTTCCGGGTCATAGCCGCGCACAATTTCGATCTGGTTGCCGCGCAACTGCGGTTCGAGCAGCTGCAGGGTGTCGTCAAGCACGCGGCTGATGTCCAGTTCGGTAAACTCCGTGGCGTCGCCGGTACGCGAAAAGTTGAGCAGGTTGTTGACGATATTAGTGGCGCGTTCGGCCTGGCGGCGCACCTTCAACAGCAAAGCGTGTTTGGGATCGGTTTCGGCGAGCATGCCGAGCAACATTTGCGTGTAGGAGGAGACGCCGGTGAGCGGGGTATTTACTTCGTGCGCGACGCCCGCGGCTAACAGGCCGATGGACGACAGCTTTTCGCGTTGCTGCAACTGCTCTTCGAGTCTCACGCGCGAACTCACGTCTTCCAGCACCACCAGGGCGCCTGAGTAATCCTGCAAGGGAGCAATAGCGATGTTGAGCACGAGTTGGCGGCCCGCGAAAGTGGCCGTATGGATTTTATAGATGTTGCGGATTTCCCGCAGGCGCCAACGTTCGTTGCCCAGGACCTGACGGAGCGTATCGGTAAAGTCTTTGGCAAACAGATCCTCGACACGTTTGCCGATTGCCTGCGCGCGACTGAGGTCGAGAATCTCCTCGAGTGCTGAGTTCAAACGCGTGACGCGGCCATCCAGATCGACGGCCAGCAGTCCCACGTTGATCGACTCGATGATCGACTCGTTGAATTCCTTTAACAGCTTCAACTCGCCGGCGCGTTCCTGTTGTTCTTGATAGAGCAAGCTGTTTTCAATCGCGACTGCGACGTAGCCCGAGACTGTCAGCAGGATGTCGACGTCTTCCGAAGAAAGCAACGCGCCGTCGGCCGAGCGGCCCAAGCCGATAACGGCAACCATGCGCCCGCGCACCACGCAGGGCACATAGTAATGCAGCGCGCGTCGTACGAAGCCGGTGGTTTCGGGAATCAGATCGAGATCGTCAGTACGCACTATGCCGCTTTCGGCGGAACGAATGCGGATCATCTCGCGAAAGTCAGGCGGCACGATCACTTCGTTAGAAAGGCCTTCGGCACGAGCGACGCGATAACCCGCGGGGGCCGTCTTGTCTTCGATGAAGATGGCTATGCGGCCGACGTTCACGACCTGTTGCAGGCGGCTTACGAGCGCATCAAGCAGCGGATCCAAGGCGGTGGTGGCGGAGAGAGTGCGACCAAAATCGAGCAGGCTGTGACGCATGTCGTAGCGTTCACCATAAAACAAGCGGTCGATCTGTTCCTGCAGAAAACTCTTCACCGGCGCGGCAATCATCACGATGGCCGCCATGGCAACGATGGCAACCACGACCCGCAAGGTAAGTTCGCCGGAAGTGAAACTTTCGCCGCCCAAGGCGTAAAGACCTGCCAGGTAAACGACCGAGCCCACCATCAACGAAATCGCCAGGGTCGTCAGCACGTAAACAAAAACTCGCCGCACCACGAGTTCCACGTCCATCAGCCGGTAACGGACCACCGAGTAACCGAAGGCGAGCGGGATCAGAATCAGCGGAAGTACGGCGGCATTGGTGAGCCAGGGATCAGTTTCCGCTCCCAGCAAAAAGCCGACGCCGTAGAGCAGCGTGATTGGGACCACAGCCAGAATCAGTCCCCAAACCACCCACTTCATTTGCTGGCTAATCACCGCGCTGCGGGCCTTAACCCAGGTGCGCACGAGCAAGACCGCACTGGCGATCAGCGCGACGATAAAGTGTGCGAAGGTAAGTTTGTAGAAGGTGCCGACGAACGAATCAGAGAAACTCGGCAGCTGCCGGAAAACAGGAAGTACTGCGGCCAAAACATTCCGCAGGAAAATAAACACTTCGAGCAACAACAAACCGGCGGCGGGAACGTAAAGCAGTACCGTCCGCCAGCGACGGGTGCTGAAGAGCTGTTGCCGCACCGGATAGATCGCACAGAAGTGCAGGAACAGCGGCGCAAACAAAATCAAGGCGGCGCTGTCCAGAAAGGCGATTGCCAGATCGAGGTCGCGATAGGTACCGACGGGCGTGAAGAAACAGAAAACAAAAGCTGCGAGACAGGCGCCGGCAAAATGTAAAGCGAACGGGGCCCGACCGCCCTGTTTGAAGAGTACAAAGAAACCGACGAAGAGAAAGACCAGGCCGATGAAGTTAATGTAGACGTCAACCGGCGTCCATTTATGGATCGCGTCCAGGTGGTCCAAATCGGCGTAGTAAAACCGGCTCTCCTCGGGATATGACGGCCGCTCGATCAGGTAATGCAGGTCGCCATCTACCCGGGCCTGGTCCAGATACATCTGAACCTTGCTCGCCTCTCCCACTTCTTCGTAGCTCTTATTATCGAGACTAACCGCGATCAGGCGATCGCCGGGGAGGATTTGCGCGCGCGCACCTGAAGACCCGGGCTCCACCACCTCGGCGCTGATACCTTGCCGTGTGTTGCTCCAGCGCACGCCGTCCCAGGGAGGCGTTTCGTGTCTGAGGCGCTGACCAAAGTTCAGTACGCCCGCCGCCACCAACACGGCAGCGCCGGCCAACACCAGCCACGTTCCAGTTGTAAAAACCGATCGTTTCAACTTAAACCGTCTTGCCTCGAAAGAAATCACGCGAACCGGACGGAAAACGCAAGGTATGTTCCCAAGTCGGCAACTGTGTTACCGGCTGCCGCCGCCGCGTGCTGGGGTCTCCTCGAAGTCTGTGACTAAGGAACCTGTCCAACTTTTTGGACTTTTCCCGAGAATTTGGAGAACAGGTAGATGTATCGTCGCAAATGCTAAGCGCGCGAAACCTGGCCGGTCGAGCCATCCGGTCTTGATCCGCTTGCACCTTCCTAGAACCGGAGGGAAATCCCACCGCGTACTGAACGCCGACCAGTGCCGAGTTGGGTAAGTATTTCTCCGTTCTCAGTGCTGGGTTGTACATCAAGCAGGTTGCGCGCATCGAGCACAGCCTCGGCGCGCACGGGCAACCCAAAGCTGGGCAGGTCCTGCGTAACCTGAACGCTCAATGAGGGATCGTAAACAGCCAGGCGTCCGGCGAAAGGATCGATTGCGAACACAGTGGCGTTGGGCGAGAAACGCAACACGGTACGAATGTTGGTGCCGGTATCGAAACCAGCGCCGAGTTGCAGCGCCGCCGTTTGGAAAAAGCCACTCTCGAAAATATCGGTTGGTTGAGCAACCGCGCCCGCGGCAAGTCTCTGTCCGCGTCCGAACGAGTAACCGGCTGAAGCTGTCCACATGCGGCTAAGTCTCCGGGTGTAAACCAGACGCATTCCCTGCGACGCTCCCTGTTGATTGGCAACCGTGATGAAGGCATCGGCGGTGGCGCCGGAAAACGCGCTCATCGGTGTGCTGAGCAGACCGACCCCGCGTCCGGAAGTGGTATCGAAGAAGGCGACGCCTTCGAGGTTGGAATTGTTGTCCAGCACGCGCTCGACGCCAAACTCAAGCCGATGACTGCGGTCCATTACGGCACGGCCATCAACAAAGGCAACCGGGCGTTTGCCCACTTCCCGGAAAGCGATCTGCGTACCTTCAAAGCCGTGGACGCTTTGAACGTTGCCTTCGTCGCCGCCCGGAGCGTACGCCGCTTTCACACGCGTGCGCGCATTAACGTCATACTGAATTCCGATACGCGGATTGAACGAGCGGGCGCCGCCGCCGCCGCCGCCAATGAAGCGAGCGTAGTCGAGACCGAGTACGACGACGATGCCGTCGCGGACGATCCATTCATCGATGGCGCGTACCGAAACCTGGCCCATCCGAGCCTGTGCGGCGGGATGGTCTTTAGCGGTTGACCAGGCCGAATTTCCAAAACGGATCGCGCCAACGCTCATTCCCAGACGATGTCTCTCGGTGGCGCGCACGTGCGTAGTCGCCTCGAACCGTTCGGCCGCGTTGGGACCAGCGGCAGCCTGGCCGGCAAAGATCAACTCAATACTGTTGCTGGGAGAAGTCGCCACGGCGAAATTGACGCCGGGATAACTGGGACCAAAGGAGTTGCTCGCAAAGTAGGTTTCGACGACGCCCTGCATGCGGCGATGATTGTCGTTAGCGGTAGTAATGGCAGCTTCCGCGCTCTCAGTGCCCGCGCCCACGGCTGACGCGGTTTCGCGACCCAGCACAGCCTGGATGTCCGCATCGTCGCCTTCCTGCGCCTGGAAGATCGAGCGGCGAGTTTGTGCGGAGCGCAAAACCCACTTCACGTCATCGCGGTCGCGGCGGCGTTCCGGCAAAGTTTTTCCCGAACCGATCGGCTCCAGATTGAAACGATAGATCAGTTCCTGCGAGGCGCGCACTTCAACCGAGGAAAACACCACTTCGTTAAAGCCCGTCGCGAATGCCCGGATACCGTAACGTCCAGGCGCGATGCGGGTAGTGAAGCGTCCCAAGGCGTCGCTGCGCGTTTGCTTGATGACTTGGCCCGCCCCGTCGCGCAACAAAGAAATGAGCGCGCCGGAAACCGGATGTCCCTGGTTATCGAGCACTGCGCCGGTTATTGTCGCGAGACTTCCTTTGCTGGCGCTGGCGCTGGGAACCCGAAGCGTCAGGCCGGCCGCAACCACGATTAGCACCAGGCCAATCGTCGCGGTTACCGAACCCGTCTTTCCCGATAATTTTCTAAAGCTCCTCATGGTCACGAAACCTCCTTACGCCTCGCCGTGGAAACGCCTGAAGCCGGTCGACTGTGACTGTGGTGTGCGCAAAATAGGAAGTGGTCCTAATTTCATAGCCTTCTAAAGGAATACCAGACCAGCCTTGCCATAATCCCGCGGAAGGTGAACTGGTTCAGGGCAGGAGACTTACCGGAACCGTTGGATAACCCGCATTTTCCGCCAGAAATGAAGCGACTGTCAAGCTGTATCGCGCCTTTAGAGGCCCATTTTAGCTCCGTTTTGCCGCCGCTTTCCGGCATGCTAGCATGCCTGAGCGATAGCAATCTGCTGGTTAGAGAAGTGTGCAATTCATGATTGACGAAGTACGTTCGACCCGTCTTCCCAACGGCATAACAGTTTTGACGGAACACATGCCCGGGCTGCGTTCAGTAACCGCGGGGATCTGGGTGCGGCGTGGTTCTCGCCACGAAGCGCCGGAACTAAACGGCATCTGCCATTTCATCGAACACGCCGTGTTCAAAGGCACCGAGCGCCGCACGGCGCGCGATATTGCCGTCGAGTCTGATCGGCTTGGGGGCAACCTGGATGCTTTTACGACCCATGAGATGACTGGATTCGCCGTAAAGGTTGCGGACAGTAGTTTGCCCGCCGCGTTTGATCTGATTGCCGACCTGCTGGCCCACCCGCGCTTCGATCAAATTGACCTCGATCGAGAACAGAAGGTAATCCTCGAAGAGATGAAAATGGTTGAAGACACGCCGGACGAACTGTTGGGCGAACTCTTTAACGCCGCCTACTTTCCCGGCCATCCGCTCGGGCGTCCGATTGAAGGCACTGAAGAGACTGTTTCCACCTTCAAACGTCATACGATTTCCGATTTTCATGCATTGGAGTTTTCGCCGGCGAACCTGGTCGTCGCGGCGGCGGGGAATGTTGAGCACGACGCTCTGGTCGACTTGGTTGGGCGCGCCTTCTCCGGGAGCGCCGCCCGGAAGGGAGCAAGCGCGAATGGTTTCGCGCAGCAGCCGACTCCAGCCGCGCCAATCCTGATTGAACAAAAGCAGGAACTCGAGCAGGCACACCTCGTAATTGCGACGCCCTGGCCTGATGCGAAGAGCGAAGATCGTTACGCCGCAAGTCTGCTCGCGTCAGTCGTAGGCGGCGGAACCTCCAGCCGGCTCTGGCAAACGGTGCGCGAGGAGCGCGGCCTTGCTTATTCAGTCGGCGCGGGGGGCAGTACCTTTTCCGACGTCGGTGTGTTTACGATCTACGCCGGTACGTCACCGGAACACCTCGACGAAGTGCTCGACCTTTCGCTTGCCGAGATGCGCCGCGTAGTCGACGAAACGGTTCCTGAGGACGAGTTGAAGCTCGCCAAGGATCAAGCGCTCTCGTCGATACTGTTGAGCCTTGAGTCGTCGAGCGCGCGCGCGAGTGCGCTGGCTCGCCAGGAGATCATTCACGGTCGCCACATCTCGACGAAAGAAACAATCGAAAAGATCGAGGCCGCGAATGCGGACGACCTGCAACGCGTCGCGCGTCAATTCTTCCGCAGCGAGTCGCTGGCACTCGGCGCCCTCGGAAACCTCAACGGCTTCCGCGTCGACCGCACGCGCTTGAAGATCTGAAATGTTAATACCTGGATTTGTGGCCAACCCTAGGTAGTCCTGCCGATTAACTCAAGTACACCTTTCACTAATGTAGGCAGGGTCGAAAGGACTTCCGGAATCAATGGTCTTAAGTCGGCCAGTCTATTTGAAGGCGCCTGCAGAACGAGTACCGCGATATTGAATCCAGGGAGGTTTTGCTGGAACGAAAGATTGCGATCGACGGTGATAAAAACATCGAAGGCTGCCTCAGCGAGCACTAATAGATCACCATTCCTGATACCGGACCAACCCATGTCTGGAACGGTTTTGACTTCATGGGGAGCTAGTTCTCCGGCGAGGCGGCGATCCACACATTCATCCAACAAGAGCTTCACGTTAAGCTACCAGGTTGATGATTTGCTCTTCGGCTTCCTGTAGGAAAGCGAGAACCTGTTCTCTTGAGACAGTGGGGAAACCTTGCAGGAAATCGCCGATCGAGTCACCACCCTTGAGATAGTCCACCAGTGTTTGGACTGGCACCCTGGTCCCCGCGAAGACCGGTGTCCCGCCCATCACCTCAGGCGCCGCGGTGATGATTGGCTCTTTCATGCGCGGTATGTTATCTAAACGCGACCTTAGGTTTCAAGGTCGGGTTCGAACAGGTACTGATGCAATTTGGTTTCGCCGCGCAAAGTATGCCGTCACTTCGCCTTGGAGGGTCGATGTTATGAATGACAACCCAAACAAGACCAACAAGACTTCGTTCGCCATTGTCGGCTTCGTGGCGGGTGCGCTTACTGTCGCACTCGTGTTCTTTGCCTTGAAGGGATGCTGATTTTCGCGTCTGAGTGGAACTAAAACCTCACCAGGCGTCGCCGCAAACTAACAGTTTGCTTTACCGCGACTTCCGGTAGCTGTTTCCTTTATTAAGTGCTAAAGTTTCCTTCCACCTTTTAGTAGTAGCGATTCGTAGTTTTTAATTCCTTAACATGAAACTTACCGTTCTCGGCAGCGGCTCGACGGGCAATGCGGTGCTGATCGTTGCCGGCGAAACGCGCGTGCTCGTCGATGCCGGACTCAGCGCCAAGGAGATTGCGCGCCGGCTGGCGCTGGTCGGCGAAGATGTACAACGACTCGACGCCGTGCTGGTCACGCACGAACACAGCGATCACGCGGGCGGCCTGCGCGTTCTGCTGCGTACGGTCGACTGCCCCGTTTATATTTCCGCCAAGACCCGCGACGCCTACATCAGCGAGCGCACCAACGTGAATGATGAAGAGCCGCGCCGGCGCGCCCGCGTACTCGAGAATCGGGTCGAGCAAATCGAGTCCAGCCGCGACTTTCGCATCGGCGAGATCGACTTCCATCCGTTTACTATCCCTCATGACGCGGCGGACAATTTCGGCTTCACGGCCACGCATCAGGGCGTGAAGATCGCCACGCTCATGGACTTTGGCCACATCACGACGCTGGTCAGCGAGCGCTTGCGCGGTTGCGCCGCGGTGGTGATGGAGTCAAACCACAGCCGCGACATGTTGAAAGCCTGCGACGTTTATCCCTGGGAACTAAAACAAAGAATTCTTTCGCGGCTCGGCCATCTCTCCAACGAAGACGTCGCTGACTGGATTCGCGCAGGCTTTGACGGCGTGGCACGTTATCTCGTCCTGGCCCACCTTTCGCAGCGCGCAAACAATCCCTATCTCGCCAAGATTTCCGCGGAAGTTGCGCTGCAGGAGCGTTACCCGCTCTTTCACGGCGACACGCAGGTCAGCCTGTCGTTTCCCAAGGAACCAACGCCGTGGATCGAAGTGTAGCGCTTGGGAGTGCGCCGGCCCGGGGGCGCTTTAGCCCGCCGGCGGAGAACGCGGTGACAGGCCACCGCGCTCAGAGTTGCATTTTGGCCTGCTTGATTCTGTGGGTCACGGTCATGAACTTCGCCTGTGCGGCGAGTCAGGAACGCAGAACGGTCCCGCCGGAAGTTGAGTCAGCTATTTCAACCGTGGGCGAGGAGATCGCGGCGGAGCGTTACGAAAAGGTCTACCAGGACTCGTCCGAATTGTGGCGGCAGGACGCCACCCTCGAACAGTCAATTGTGACTTTCAAGACGTTGCGCGCCAGGCTGGGTCCGGTTGAAAGTCGTATGCTGCAAGCGGCCACGGAACAGCAGAACTCCGGTGGTCCATTGAAGGGCCGCGCCTATATCGTCAACTACCGGACGAAGTTTCAAAACGCCGAGGGCATGGAAACGTTCACGCTGGTCGAACGCGAAGGCCGCTGGCTGCTGGCGCGCTACTTCGTAAATTCCACGGCACTGAACTAGGACAGACATTCGTGTCTGTCCTTTAAGATCTGGAAAACGAACAACAGGCAGGAACGCCTGTCCTACTTAAGAGATGATCGAACGTTACACATTACCTGAGATGGGCGCGCTTTGGACCGAACAGAGCAAGTTCCAGAAGTGGCTCGACGTGGAAATTGCCGTCTGCGAAGTGCACGCGGAAATGGGCACGATTCCGCGTGAGGCACTCGCACAGATCAAAACGCGCGCGAAATTTTCGGTCGCACGCATCAACGAAATTGAAAAGACCACCAATCACGATGTCATCGCCTTCACAACCAACCTCGCGGAGAACATCGGCGACGCCGCGCGCTTCGTTCACTACGGACTGACTTCGTCCGACGTAGTCGACACGGCCAACGCCCTGCTGCTGCGTGATGCCTGCGACTTGTTGCTCGGGAAAGTTGCCGCCTTTCAGGAGGTACTCAAGCGGCGTGCGTTTGAGTTTAGGCAGACGCCGCAGATCGGACGCACGCACGGCATTCACGCGGAACCGACTTCGTTTGGACTGACGCTCGCGCTCTGGTTTGCGGAAATGCGTCGCCACCAGGAACGACTAATGCGCGCGCGCGCAAACGTGGCGGTGGGAAAAATCAGCGGCGCGGTAGGCACGTTTGCGCTGCTCGATCCGTCCGTTGAAGAAAAGGTCTGCGCGCGTCTCGGCCTGGCGCCCGCGCCCGTCTCGACGCAAATTATCCAACGCGATCGCTACGCCGAGTATTTGTGTACCCTCGCAATCATCGCGTCCTCGCTGGATAAGTTTGCGCTTAACGTGCGTCATTGGCAGCGTACCGAGGTGCATGAGGCGCAGGAACGTTTTACCGCCGGGCAAAAAGGCTCGAGCGCCATGCCGCACAAACGTAATCCGATTATCTCGGAACGT
The DNA here is from genome assembly GCA_030840675.1 of Pyrinomonadaceae bacterium. Taxonomy (GTDB): domain Bacteria; phylum Acidobacteriota; class Blastocatellia; order Pyrinomonadales; family Pyrinomonadaceae; genus PSRF01. The sequence continues at coordinate 341 of JAVEEA010000035.1, read as the reverse complement.
ATCTGCGGCATCGCTCGCATAGTCAGGGCCAACAGTCTGGTCGGGCTCGAAAATGTCGCGCTCTGGCATGAACGCGACATCTCTCATTCATCAGCCGAACGCGTGGTGTTGCCGGATTCAAGCATCGCGCTTGACTACATCCTGCATAAGGCGACTTCGTTGATTGACGGCCTGGTCGTCTATCCCGAGCGCATGCTAAAAAATCTGCAGCTCACGCATGGACTGATCTTCAGTGGACAACTGTTGCTCGCACTCACGCAAAAAGGTGTCTCGCGTGAAACTGCTTACGAGTGGGTACAGCGCAACGCCATGAAGGTTTGGGAAACTGAGCAAGACTTCCA
>JAVEEA010000007.1 GCA_030840675.1 Pyrinomonadaceae bacterium | reverse complement strand
TCATGGCAAAGAAGCTTTATCCGGATAAGTGGTTATTCGCGGCGACTATCAGCCTCGCGCTGTTTGGCGTCGTGATGGTTTACAGCGCCTCGGCAGTGCTAGCCCAAAGCGAGAATCACGGCCACTTCTTTTACGTGAAGAAGCAGGCCCTGTGGACCGGACTCGGCTTCGTTGCCATGCTTTTCATGATGCAGTTTGACTACAACCGCCTGCGAGATCGGCGCATCGTTTACGGCCTGTTACTGCTGACGGCTTTTCTGCTGTTGCTCGTGTTCGCGTTTCCCCCGGTAAACGGCGCGCGACGTTGGATCAAGTTCAGCGGCTTCTCGATTCAACCTTCCGAGATTTCAAAGCTCGCGCTCGCGATCTTTCTTGCGTACTTTTTGGAGAAACGCGCCGGCGACGAACGCGAGTTTTGGCGAACCTTTGTTCCCTGTGGAGTGGTGACTTCCATACTCGCTGTACTGGTGGTGGCGGAACCGGACTTCGGAACGTCGCTCATGCTCGCCGTTACGTTTCTGGTCGTTACCTACGCGGCGGGCGTGCGACTCTCGCATCTGGGAATGGCCGCCGCGCCTGCTGTTACCGGCGCCGCTGGCCTGCTGATTTTTGTTCCCTGGCGCATGGCGCGGCTGGTGACGTTTCTCGATCCGTGGGCCGATCCGCAGAAGAGCGGTTTCCAGGTGGTCCAGTCACTGATTGCCGTAGGTTCCGGCGGCACCAATGGACTTGGGTTCGCACAAGGCAAACAGAAAATGATGTTCTTGCCGTTTGCCCATTCGGATTTTATCTTCGCGGTGATCGCGGAAGAGTTGGGACTGTTAGGCGCTCTGGTGGTGCTGGCGGTATTTGCGCTGTTTCTCTGGCGTGGCATCCGGGCGTCGCTGCTGGCGCCGGATCGGTTTGGCAAACTGCTAGCACTTGGGATCGTGACGGGCATTGTGGCCCAGGCGCTCTTTAACATCAGCGTGGTGTTATCGCTCGTACCGACCAAAGGCATTCCGTTGCCGTTCATTTCGTACGGAGGTTCATCGCTGGTGCCGACCCTGGCGGCCGCCGGGATCCTTTTGAATATCTCGCAGCACGCAACCAGTTCGGGACGCTCGTTTAGCTCCGGCTTGCTGAAGTCTCTGTGGGCGCAACGCGAGCGAGCAGCGCGACCGTCTCGCGGTTCACGACCCGCGCGGCAACCAGCTTCGGCGCGTCTGGGATAAACCACGATGCGCGTACTGATCGCAGCCGGCGGCACTGGCGGCCACATCTATCCCGGGATCGCAGTCGCAAATGAAATTATGCGTCGCGACCCGCGATCGGCAGTCAAGTTTGTCGGGACCGCGCGCGGCCTGGAAAACAAACTGGTGCCGCAGGCAGGGTTCAAACTTTCGCTCATTGACAGTGCGGGCTTGAAGAACGTTGGACCAGTTGCGCGTGCGCGCGGACTGTTGGTGTTGCCCAAAAGTTTTCTCGCGGCTCGCAGCCTGATCAAGTCGTTTCAGCCGGACGTGGTGATTGGCGCGGGTGGTTATGTTTCCGGTCCGGTGGTTCTGACGGCGGCGTTGTTGCGGTTGCCGACGCTCGTGATGGAGTCAAACGCCTTGCCGGGTTGGACCAACCGGGTGCTGGCACGGTTTGTTGATAAGGCCGCCGTTTCGTTTGAGGCGGCCCTGCCATTTTTTCGCGGGAAGGCGGTTGTTACCGGTAATCCGGTGCGGCGCGAGTTCTTTGAGATAGCGAAGCGTCAACGTCCGAGCCAGGACGGCGAGTTTTCGGTGCTGGTGTTTGGTGGTTCGCAGGGCGCGCACGCAATCAACGAAGCGATGATTACCGCGTTGCCGTTGCTCGCGAGTTTGCCGGATCGCTTGCGCTTGAGACACCAAACCGGCGAAGCGGACTTTGCGCGTGTGAACGCGGCGTATCTGTCGGTAGGTTGGGGCGAACGCGCGGTCGTCACGAGGTACATTGACGACATGGTCGCTGCCTTTGCGGAAGTGGACCTGGTGATTTGTCGCGCCGGCGCCACCACCAGTGCGGAACTGGTCGCGGCGGGAAAGGCTTCGCTAATGATCCCGTTTCCCCGCGCTGCTGACGATCACCAGCGCAAGAATGCGGAGGCGCTCGAACGCGCGGGCGCGGCAAGGATGATTCTCCAGCAGGACTTGTCTGGAGCACGGTTAGCGCGGGAGATAACAACGCTCGCAAACGAACCGGAGAAAGTCGCGACAATGGCACAAGCCGCCAGCAAACTTGCGCGCGGAGATGCAGCGATCGCAGTCGTTGACCTTATTCAGGAACTCGTTACGGATAAGTAGGGCGCATCGGCGGAAGGCGAATGGAAGTTGGGGAAAGCACAAACGGCAGGCGGGACCAGCAGGAAGTCGAGAGCAAGTTGAAATGACAGAAAGAGCAAGAGCGCAGGGGCCAATACTCGTGCAAGCAGTAAACCTGGACTCGTTTGCTGCCCGCTGCCCACGGCCAACCGCGAACTGATTTTTATGTTTCGAAGAATTCAACACGTTCATTTTGTCGGCATCGGTGGCATCGGCATGTCCGGTATCGCCGAAGTGCTCATCAATTTGGGGTTCCGCGTCTCGGGTTCCGATGCGAAACGCTCACCGACGACCGACCGCCTGCAAAAGATGGGGATCGAGTTTGCCGAAGGTCATGCGGGTGAAAACGTCGGCGACGCGCACGTGGTGGTCCGTTCCACCGCGGTGCGAGATGACAATCCGGAGATCGTGGAGGCGCAACGCCGTTCCATTCCCGTGATCCCACGCGCGGAGATGTTGGCTGAGTTGATGCGACTCAAGCCGCACACTGTCGCTGTCGCGGGCTCTCACGGAAAGACGACGACCACGTCGATGGTTGCCACAGTCCTGGGCCATGCGGGAATGGATCCCACGATCGTAGTGGGCGGCGTGGTGGGTGCCTTCGGATCGAATGCGCATCTCGGCACGAGCGATCTGATGGTGGTTGAAGCCGATGAAAGCGACCGTTCCTTTCTGATGCTGACGCCGACGATCGCGGTGGTAACGAATATTGATCGCGAACATATGGACTACTACCACGACATGGACGACGTGCGTACCTGCTTCACGAATTTCGTGAACAAGGTCCCGTTCTATGGCGCGTCGGTACTTTGTCTGGACGATCCAAACGTGCAGGCAATCATCCCGCACGTGGAACGCCGGCGCATCACGTATGGTTTGAGCGCCCAGGCGGACATCTCGGCGCACAACATTCGTTACGATCAGAATTTTGGTTCGGTGTTCACCGTCTGGCACGGGGCTGATGTGATTGGCGACATCACCCTGTGCGTGCCCGGCCTGCACAACGTTTACAACGCGCTCGCCGCCATCGCCGTCGGCTTCGAGTTGGATGTTCCGTTTGCACAGATAGGTGAAGCGCTCGCGAGTTTCAGCGGCGCCGGGCGGCGTTTTCAGTTCAAGGGAGAGTCGGGAGGCGTGATGGTCGTCGACGATTATGGCCACCACCCGACCGAGGTCAAAGCCACGCTCGCGGCCGCGAAGATTGGCTCGGGAGGCAGGCGCATCGTGGTGCTGTTTCAACCGCATCGATACAGTCGCACGCACGACCTGATGGAAGAGTTTGCGCGATCGTTCAACAACGCCGACACGCTTTTCATTACCGACATCTACGCCGCGAGTGAAGACCCGATCGAGGGTACCACTGCCGAAACGCTAACCGCTGCGATCAAGCGTTTTGGGCACAAGGACGTGCGCTACGTGGGAGCGCTGGAAAACTCGCCCGCAGCGTTGCGCGACCATGTGCAACCAGGTGATCTCGTGTTGACCTTAGGCGCAGGTACGGTGAGCCGCGTGAGCGATCAACTGTTGGAGTTACTGCGCGCCCGCGGCGACGCGCCGGCTGTTTAGTTAATGTAAAGCAAACTGTCAGTTTGCGATTGAGAGTAAAGCAAACTGTTAGTTTGCGATTGGGAGTAAAGCAAACTGTTAGTTTGCGATTTCATAAAGTTTTATGGATGAGACTACGAAACACCTTAACGGCAACGCACGCGATGCCGCGCTCGAGCAAATCGCAACGCGGCTTGCGATACGCGCGGAACGCGGGCGCCGGTTTGCTGAGTTAACCAGTTTGCGCGTCGGCGGCGCGATCGATTGGGTCGTCTCGCCCGAAACGGAAACACAGGCGGCGGCCCTCGTGTACGAGTTGGACCAGGCGCGGATCGGTTGGCGGGCACTCGGCTCGGGCAGCAACATTCTGGCCGATGACGGTGAGCACCATTACGTGGTTTTGAGTTTAAAAGAATTGAAGGGCGAGCTGGAGTTTAACGGCGAATTCGTTTCGGTGCCGGCCGGTTATTCGTTGCCGCGTCTCTGCATCGACGTGGCTCGCAACGGACTGTCGGGAATTGAAGGCCTGGGTGGAATTCCGGGTACGGTCGGCGGCGCACTTTGGATGAACGCCGGAGCTTACGGACACGAGATCGGCACCGTGACCGAGACGGTGCGAGTCGCGCGCGGAGGCAAGGTGGTTGAAATTCCCGGGACCGACGTGCAATGGAACTACCGCCACACATCGTTCCGAGAAGGCGAGTTGTTGCTGGGAGCGACGCTGCGCTTGATCCCGGATGATCCGGAAAAAATTCGTGCCCGCATGGAAGACGCGAAGTCGCGCCGCATGGCAACCCAACCACACGGCTCGCGGTCAGCCGGCTGCTTCTTCAAGAATCCTCCGGAAGGAAATTTGGGTACGGGCCGAATTATCGACGAACTGGGGATGAAGGGATCGCGACGAGGCAGCGCGCGAGTCTCGCCGGTCCACGCGAACTTCATTGTTACCGAAGGCGAAGGAGCACGCGCCGAGGATGCGCTCGCGCTCGCCGAAGAAGTGCGCGAACGGGTGAAGCGTGAACACGGTATCGAGCTTGAGTATGAAGTTGAACTTTGGCGGGCTAATGAACCGAGGTCGAGTACGGGAAACGACGACGCGGCGGGCGAGTTGAAACGAAAGGAATAATCGTGAGAGAGCAAGTAATCCCCCAGAAAGTTGGTAACCGCAGCGGCCTCGCTGGTCAGCGACGTTCGAGTGGCACAACGCAAAGACCGGCGCGACGCGAAAGTGGCAGTGAAGCGTTAGCGATACGTTTGCGCGCGCTGCTCGGCTATGTGCCACGGGTTCTCAAGTTCGTCATCGCGATTGTGGTTGGTGTGCTGCTCATCGCCAGTTACCGTGCGGCAGCCTCCGCCAGTTTTTTTCAGGTCCGCAGAGTTGAAGTCGAGGGAGCTGTCAGAGTGACGAGTGCTGAAGTCCAGGCGATCGTTCGTAAGGAAGCTGAGAAGACGGGCGTCTGGAAAGCGGATCTCAACGGCATTAGTGCGCGACTCGAGCGGCTGCCGTGGATCAGATCCGCAGTAGTTTCGCGAGTGTTGCCGGATGGGTTGCGCGTGCGAATTACCGAGCGCGTGCCGCGAGCCGTGGTGCGCACCGCGTCGGGCAGGTTTCGTTGGATTGATGACGACGCCGTGTTGCTCGGTGAAATGTTGCCCCGGGATCAAATGCCTGCTTTCTTTCTGCGCGGGTTGAATGAAGAAGATCCGGAAGGGGCGCGCCAGGAAAACCGCGATCGCGTCGCGAAGTTTTTGGAGTTGCAACGTGACTGGGAACTCGCCGGACTATCAGAACGCGTGAGCGAAGTAAACCTGATTGACCTGCGTGATGTGCGTGCCCAGTTGGCAGGCGACAACTCACAAATCGAAGTACGGCTCGGCTCGGAGGACCAGGGCCAGCGTTTGAAACACGCCTTGGAAGTGCTGGACGGGCAAAGACAATCGCCGCAAGGCGCGCTGATCAGTTACATCGATTTGAGCCAGGGCAAAGGAGCTATTGTTGGTCTAACCTCCGGAGTTCACAAGCCGAGTGACAATCTGAATGTCGTGGCTGACACGCCCGAGTCGACTGGCGAAACGATTTCGGATTCGGCCGAGACTGTGAAACCAGGCGTGACCGCGCCGCGGATGAGCGCAAGCAAAGCGGCGCGTACCGCGCAGCCATCAAGCCCGGCAAAGAAGTCAGATAAAGCAAAACAGGACCGGCGCAACCGGTAATTCTCCGTCGAGTGGAAACGGTTAGTTAAGGAGCATAGTTAATGGCCAAGCGCACGCAACACACAATCGGCCTCGATATAGGGACGAGCAGGGTGACGTGCATCGCTTGCGAACCCGGCGAGGGTGGACTGCTGAACATTGTCGGCATGGGCGAAGCTGAAGCGCGCGGCTTGCGCAAGGGCGTAATCGTCAACCCGGACGCAGCCGTGGATGCGATCAAGAAAGCAGTCGAAGAAGTGGAACGAATGAGCGGCATACAGGCGGAGGAAGTGACGATCAATCTGGCCGGTTCCCACATTCTCGGTCTCAACGGCCAGGCCATCGTCGCTGTCTCCGGGCGCGACCGCGAGATCAATTCCGAGGATGTTCGTCGTGCCATCGATTCCGCGTGCGCCATTCAACTTCCGGCCGGCCGCGAAATCGTTGATCGCCTGCCGCAGGAGTTTATTGTCGACGACCAGGATGGCATCAATGATCCGGTGGGTATGATAGGTGCGCGTTTGGCGGTGAAGGTTCACATCGTGACGAGTCCCGTCACCGCTCGGCAAAATGCTATCAACGCAGTCAACCGTGCCGGGTTAATTGTCGCCGACATGGTCTTGGAGCAACTCGCCGCCGCCGAAGCCACGCTGACAGAAGACGACAAGGAATTTGGCGCGGCCCTGGTTGATATCGGTGCGGAAACCACCGGCTTGATCATCTACCAGCGCGGCGCGGTCCAACATACTGCCGTCTTTCCCCTCGGCGGTTCGCATTTCACCAACGACATCGCTTTCGGTTTACGTACGCCGATCCCCGATGCCGAAAAAATCAAACGCACGGTCGGCTGTGCCTGCAGCACGTCGCTCACGGAAATGCAGCGCGGTGAACTGGTAGAAGTCCCTTCAGTAGGCGGGCGCGCGGCTCGGCAACTATCGCGTCAAATTCTCTGCGACATTTTGCAACCGCGGGCCGAAGAGGTCTTGATGCACGTAGCTGACGAAATCAAAGACGCCGGCTGGGAACGACAACTCTCGAGCGGTGTCGTCCTAACGGGTGGCGGCGCGTTGTTAAGCGGCATGACGGAAATTGCGGAACAGGTTTTTGATGCGCCGGTGCGCGTCGGCTATCCCGAACGAGATCGCTTTGGCGGTCTGATTGAAGACGTGCAGAGTCCCGCTTGGGCCGCAGCCGCGGGCTTGTCACTCGTTGCCAGCCGTTCGCAGGCAAACGAGCAGCGCATGGCCATGGGCCGGCGCGGTTCGACCGGCAAGCTTACGCACTTTGTTTCAAGATTTCGCAATCGTTTCAGTAGTATTTTTTGACAAGTTGTTGTATGCTCTCGCCCCAGTCGCACAAGATATAGTCCGCAACATATCGATGCCGATGGCGCGAGCAACCCAACATAGAAGGAAGAAGCCCTGGACGCCTTCCCGCTTCGGAAGAGAGGATATGACTATGGCAGAGGATGCTCGTTTGAATAGAGGCATTAATATTTTCATTGATGATGACCCGCCGATCACCGGTGCGCGCATAAAAGTGATCGGCATCGGCGGGGGTGGTGGCAATGCGGTCAACCGCATGATCGAAGCCGGAATCGAGGGCATTGAATTCCTGGTGGCGAATACGGATTTGCAGGCGCTGAAGCGATCGAAGGCGCCGATAAAGATCCAACTGGGCAGTCGGCTTACCAAGGGACTCGGCGCGGGCGCCAATCCGGGCGTGGGACGCGAAGCGGCACTCGAAGACACAGACAAGATCATTGAAGTCCTTGAAGGCGCAGACATGGTCTTCGTCACGACGGGACTGGGCGGTGGCACCGGTACCGGCGGCGCCCCCATCATTGCTTCGTTGGCTACCGAACTGGAGGCGTTGACAGTCGCAGTCGTGACTAAACCGTTTCTGTTTGAGGGACGGCGACGAATGCAGCAGGCCGAACAGGGTTTGCGCGAGTTGCGCGAATGCGTGGACACGGTAATCACCATCCCGAACGAGCGACTGCTTCATACCGTGGCCAAGGACGCATCGTTGGCAGATTCGTTTGGCGTAGCCGACGACGTTTTGCGCCAGGCAGTGCAGGGCATCAGCGATCTGATAACCGTACCCGGCCTGATTAATCTGGATTTCGCCGACGTCAAATCGATCATGCAGGGAATGGGTATGGCTTTGATGGGAGCCGGTCGCGCGCGTGGCGAAAACCGCGCGATTGAAGCGACGCAACAAGCCATCTCCTCGCCGCTGCTGGAAGAAGCTACGATTCAGGGCGCCAAGGGAGTGCTCATCAACATTACCGGCGGACCGGACCTGACGCTCTACGAAGTGAACGTGGCGTCGACAATTATTCGCGAAGCAGCCGACGAGGACGCAAACATTATCTTCGGCGCGGTTATCGACGAGAACCTGCGCGACGAAATGAAGATCACGGTAATTGCTACCGGCTTTGGTGAGGAAGCAGTGGCCATCGCTTCAGCGGCGGGAGTTTCCAGTATGCCGGTGAACGCGCCGCGCTTTGTGCAGCGCCCGTCAGACGACTTGCCGCGGCCGATGATGAACGCTCGTCCTGACGATCTCGACGTGCCCACTTTCATTCGCAAGAAAGCCGATTAAGACAACAGCTTACGTCGCTGCAAAAAGGGAAGGCCGCTCTCAGGCCTTCCTTTTTATCTTGCAATGACGACTTCCTGGCTCCACAGCCTTTTGCCCTTTGCTTTTTAACGTCCGCTTGTGTAGCATGAGCACCATTCCTGGCAGGTTTCCATTTCGGGTCATGTATTCGCCTTCTCCTCGGACTGGCCGCAGCCTGCGAGTGTAGTATGGTTCGCGTAACCCTATCCCCGCCAAATATGCGTCACGCGATCTAATTTTGAATCCGTCTTAATTCTTGGAGGTACAGAAAACAAGTGAGTAATCGTAAACTGATCAGAACCACGCTTGCCGAAGTGAAGGGCAAAGCGCGCGAGTTGCCCCCACCCCGAGAGCGTTCCAGCAATGGCGGTTCCGAGCGCAGACCCGGAGGCGATGGCGGCCGAGACTCAGGCAGGGAAGCGCCGCGTGCACCGCAGCACTCGGCCGTCCAGGTGCGCAAGCGCACGCCCCCGCCGATGGAAACCAACGCCGAACTGTTCTACTACAAGAAACAGATCGACGCGCACACGCTGATGGTGATCACTTTGCTTGACGGCGAAGAGATCGAGGGCACCATCGAGTGGTATGACCGTGGCGCCCTGAAGGTCAATCGCAAGGACGCGCCCAACTTGTTGCTGCTCAAGCGGAACGTGAAATACATGTTCAAAGCTGACGAACGCGACGGGGAAGCCGAGGAAGAATAGCCGCCGCTTCCCGACTCTTTCGTATCCCAAAAGAGTGCCGGCCCAGTCTCCACTAATGAGACAGTTTGATAAAAGCTTATCTCATTCAGGTCCTCGCCCACGCCGGCCTTTGCCGCGCATCGCGATCACGATGGGTGACCCGGCGGGTATCGGTCCCGAAGTAGTCCTCAAAGCAGTGGCCGAAGCAGAGATTCGCCGGGTCTGCGTTCCGATTATCATCGGCGACGCGCAGTTGCTGGCCCACACCGCCCGCACTCTCGACCTCCAATCAGGCTACGACATCGTCCGTCAGGGAGAACCTCTCCCCGCCGAACTGTCGGAGCCGATCATCTTTCACCTCGACAACATCAACGGCACGATCGAGCCTGGCGTCGAATCCGGCGCCGCCGGCAAAGCCGCCGGCGGGTACATCGAAGCAGCGGTCGACCTGTGCGCGGCGGGCAGCGTCGACGCCATTGCGACCGCTCCTATTAATAAGCGTTCACTCTTTTTGGGTGGTTACAGCTACCCCGGTCACACGGAGTTTTTGGCCCAACTCACCGGCAGCGAAGAGTACGCGATGGCCTTCGTTGCGGCGAACCTCCGCATCGTCCTGATCTCCACGCACGTCCCGCTTGCCCAAGCCATCCGCATGGTGAAAAGTGAACGCATCAGCCGCACCATCAGACTCGCGAACCGCGAACTCAAACGCTGGGGCATCGCGCAACCCCGCCTCGCGATGGCGGCCTTGAATCCACACGGCGCCGAGGGCGGCTTGTTCGGCATGGAGGAAACGTCCGAAATTGCGCCGGCGATCGAGACCTGTCGCGACCAGGATGACATCAACGTTCAGGGACCGTACTCCGCCGACACAGTTTTTCTGCGCGCCTCGCGCGGTGAGTTTGACGCAGTAATCGCCTGTTATCACGACCAGGCGATGATTCCCGTAAAATGTCTTTCGTTTGGTGAGGCGGTGAATGTTACTCTAGGTTTGCCCTTTATCCGCACCTCAGTCGATCATGGGACGGCGTTTGATATCGCCGGCAAAGGGATCGCCGAACACTCGAGCATGATCGCGGCGATCAAGCTTGCCGCCGAACTCTCCAGCAGCGCCGACGAAAGCAACCAGGCAGTGGAAGTATAAAAAATGATAGACCAGGAAACATCAACCTCTGACAACAACAAGAAACGCCGCATTCTGGTTGCCGATGACGACCCCGCGATTTTGCGTCTCGTTTCGGCAATCCTCGAGAAGGAAAATTACGGCGTCGTGGTCGCGCGCGACGGACGCGAGGCTTACAAAATTCTGCAAAACGACCCAAACTTCACCGCCGCCATTTTCGACGTCGTTATGCCGCACATCTCCGGACCGGAACTGGTGCGTTACATGAAAACCGAGAAGCGCCTGATAAAGATTCCGGTGATGATGATGACCGCCGAACAGGA
>JAVEEA010000135.1 GCA_030840675.1 Pyrinomonadaceae bacterium | reverse complement strand
GAAACGATCGTCATCGGTGCGCACTACGATCACCTCGGGCGCGGCGGTGAAGGAAGTCTCGCGCCGCGCGAAGGCGAGATACATCACGGCGCTGACGATAACGCCTCCGGAGTTGCCGGCGTGCTTGAACTCGCGCGCATGTTTGCCGCACAACAACCGCGCCCGCGACGCACGCTGGTTTTCGTTGCGTTTAGCGGCGAAGAAGAAGGACTGCTCGGTTCGAACTACTACGTCAACCATCCCATCGTGCCGCTCGCGAACACGGTGGCCATGATCAACATGGACATGATTGGCCGGATGAAGGACAACAAGCTGATCGTCGGCGGCGTGGGAACATCGCAAGAGTGGCGTTCATCGGTTGAAAATGCGAATCTCGGATTTAGCCCCTACGTGATCGGGACGCTTTCTGGTAGGGCGGCAAGCGAAGCCGGAGCTGTGATCGGCCCTCATGGTGCTAAGCCTGCCGACAATGAGAAGAAGTCGCAGTTCCTACTGACCCTTAACGAAGACGGGTTCGGTCCGAGCGATCATTCCTCGTTCTACGCCAAGCAAGTACCCGTACTTTTCTTCTGGACCGGCACACACGAGGATTACCACAAACCTTCCGACACCGCCGACAAGATTAACTACACGGACGAAGCTCGCATCGTCGCTCTCGTAGCCAGAGTCGTTCACGATCTTGCCGGCAACGACAAACGTCCGACCTACGCCGTAGCAAAGTCAGAGTCCACGGGACGTTCCCTGGGCTTTCGCGTCTATCTCGGCACCATTCCTAACTACGCGGATGCGACCGATGGATTATTGCTTGATGGTGTGCGCGAGGATTCGCCGGCAGCGCAGGCCGGCATCAAGGCTGGTGATAAGATCGTAAAACTGGCTGGCCGCGACGTGAAGAACGTTTACGATTACACTGCCGCGCTCGGAGAGATGAAGGCGGGACAGGAATATGCAGTTGAACTTATGCGCGGCGGCGAGCGACTGAAACTCAAAATCACTCCCGCCGCGAAGAAGCCCTAAGAGTGAAGAGTGATGGGTGATGAGTTTGAAAGTGAAGGTAAGCTGGACCCGCCTACCCGTCACTCGTTACTCATCACCCATCACTGTTCTTTTTTACCAGCGCGGTTCCCGCTCGTAACCACCGCCGCCGCCGCTGCCGCCGTAACCGCCTCGATCACCCCCGCCGCCGCCATAACCGCGACCGCCGCCGCCGGCCCGATCAGTACGCGGCTTGGCTTCATTGACCGTAAGATTACGGCCGCCAAAGTCTTTGCCGTTAAACTGCTCGATGGCTGCCGCCGCTTCTTCCGCAGTGGCCATTTCCACGAAAGCAAAACCGCGTGAGCGTCCGGTATCGCGATCTTCAATTACCGAAGCTGACTCCACTGTACCCGCCGCCGCGAACGCATCGCGCAACTCGTCGCTCGTCGTGCGGAACGAGAGGTTTCCCACATAAAGTTTCGTACCCATCTTTTTCTATCCTTTGTATCAGTTGAAGCGCGGGCGGGATTGGTATCGCAAGACGCAAGCGGGGAGTTCTTGATCTTTTGAGGCGAAAACGCGACGAGCCCGTGTGCTCTAAACTACGAGAGCGGCTTCTAACAAGTTGACAACTGCCTCACTCTCTCCTCAGCCGAACGCGGGTCGCTTCACGATCACGGACAGGCGCAGTCACCACTGATGCGCGAGAGCAGGGACGAACTAACGAGGCTAAGTATGCCTCAGGCCCGCTTTTGAGTTCAAGCCCCAACCCTGATTTGGAGGGCGCGGGCCAGGCACCGCTTTAGCGCGCGGCGACAGCGGGGCGATTCAATGCAGCTTCCGGCGGCGCTGTGGCGGGTGAAAGCGGCGCCAGGTCGCTGCACTCCAAAGTCAGACGTTTCCTGCTGCCTGATTGCTTGTCTCTAGCTGCTTGGAATATATTGCTTGGCATTCAAGCACTCTAATTCGCGAAAGGTCTTTTTTCGATATGGCTAAATCTGTCCCTATTACCGTTGCGCATGGCGACGGCATCGGACCCGAGATCATGGCGGCGACGCTGCACATTCTCAAAGCGGCAGGCGCAAACCTTGAAATCGAAACGATCGATATCGGCGAAAAGGTTTATCTCTCCGGCAACACCGCGGGCATCGAACCGAGTTCCTGGGATTCCCTGCGCCGCACTAAAGTTTTTCTGAAGGCCCCCATCACCACGCCCCAAGGCGGCGGCTTCAAGAGCCTGAACGTCACTGTACGCAAGACGCTCGGCCTCTTTGCGAACGTTCGTCCCTGCGTTTCCTATCATCCTTTCGTCGATACCAAACATCCCGTCATGGATGTAGTCATCGTGCGCGAAAACGAAGAAGACCTTTACGCCGGCATCGAGCACCGGCAAACCGAACAAGTGATGCAGTGTTTGAAGCTGATCTCGCGCCCCGGTTCGGAAAAGATCGTGCGACACGCTTTTGAATATGCGCGCCGCAACAACCGCAAGAAGGTCACCTGCTTCACCAAAGACAACATCATGAAGCTCACCGACGGGCTGTTTCACAAGGTGTTTGACGAGATCGCCACCGAATACCCGGACATTGAAAATGAACATTGGATTGTCGATATTGGCGCGGCGAAGCTAGCCGACACGCCCGAAATCTTCGACGTGATCGTCATGCCCAATTTGTATGGTGACGTGCTCTCAGACGTGGCGGCGCAGATCGCCGGGTCGGTAGGCCTCGCCGGTTCGGCAAACATCGGCGAACACGTTTCGATGTTTGAAGCAATCCATGGTTCGGCGCCGCGTCGCGCCGGGCAGAATTTGGCGAACCCGTCGGGACTGCTACTGGGCGCGGTGATGATGCTGGTCCATATCGGCGAGACCGAAGTGGCGGAGCGCGTACACAACGCCTGGCTGCGCACGATTGAAGACGGTGTTCACACCTACGACATCTACGAAGATGGCAAGAGCAAGGAAAAAGTTGGTACGAAAGAATTCGCTGATGCGGTGGCCGCGCGCGTGGGCCAGTTGCCGCAAACGTTGAAAGCCGTGCAGTACAAGGCGGCGGCAGAACTCGCCCCGACCGCGAAGTCGGCCGGGCAAACGCGTGCGCGCGCGAAAAAGGATCTGGTCGGCGTTGACGTTTTTCTTGATTGGACTAAAGGCTCAGCCGACGATTTGGGCGACGCGTTAAGCAAGCTCAGCGGCGACGGTACGAAACTCGAGATGATGAGCAATCGCGGCGTGAAGGTTTGGCCGGGCGGACACGCGGAAACGTTCTGCTCCGATCACTGGCGCTGTCGCTTTCTGGCGGAACCTCTTGGCGGCAAAGTATCGCACCTACAAATTATTTCGCTGTTGCAGCGTTTCTCTGACGCCGGTTTCGACTTCATCAAGACTGAGAATCTTTACAACTTTGACGGCGAGCGCGGCTATTCGCTCGACCAGGGCGCGTGAGGATCAGAACCGGTAGCGATAGCGACCGGGTTCTTCGGTAGCGAGTTGGTAGCGCGAACTGACCAGGTCGCTACCGCTGGTTCTGATTTGATGAACGGAAGGAAAATTTGCTATGAACGAACACGACGAAGAAGCAATTGGTAACGACGCCGGCGCCAGTGAGGTTGAAGCTGACAAGGGTCCTACCGAAAAACTGCGCGACGAGGAGAAGTCGGAGACCGGCAAGCTCGTGCCGGGAGTCGCGGGCGTGCCGGGCGCGCAAAAACAGGACAACGAAGACATCAAAGAAGAGAAAGGATTGAACACTGAATGACTGACAATAATGCCGGCAATCCACTCGTCGCCGTAATCATGGGCAGCAAGTCTGACTGGGAGACAATGCGCCACGCCGATGAAACGCTCACGGAGTTTGGCGTGGCGCATGAGTGTCACGTGATGTCCGCGCATCGTTCGCCCCAATTGGCGTCTGAGTTTTCCGCGGGCGCGGCTGCGCGTGGCGTTGAAGTAATTATCGCCGCGGCCGGCGGCGCCGCCCATCTCGCCGGGGTGACGGCTGCGCACACGATTCTGCCCGTATTGGGTGTGCCGATGAAAAGCGATGCGCTTAATGGCATGGACTCGTTGTTGGCGACAGTGCAAATGCCCGCGGGCATCCCGGTAGGAACCCTGGCCATCGGGAAACCCGGCGCCATCAACGCCGCCCTGTTCGCGGTGGCTATCCTGGCTAACAGTCGCCCGGAACTTCGTACCAGGCTGGCGGAATTTCGCCGTAAACAGGAAGAACAAATTCGCAGCGTAACCCTTCCCTGAACCCGGTCGAGTATAGTTCCCAGGCTGAACATCTCGACCAGCACTTTTGCGATTCTTTACGCGACCGGGGCGCACGCAAAGGAGTCGTAGGTCGCACAAAGAAAGCTGCGTTCAGGGTCGTCCGCGGGTAAGGAGCGTGATGACGGCCACGAACAGAGCTGAACCGATGATGGACCAGATTATCGGGAAGCTGGTGGTGCCGACCTGGATGGAGAAGAGTTCCGGCAGGCCAAATTGGCGGGCGAGCCACATGCCCAGCAGCGCGCCGATGAAACCCAGAGCGATGGATACCAGGCAACCACCGCGCGAAAATCCACTAATCGCCTGGCCCAGCGCGCCACAGAGACCGGCAATGATCAGTAAGACAACCACATCGAGTAATGTCATAAATGCTCCTTAAAGAAGTTTCGAGTTTGGAGTTTCGGGTTTCGAGTTTCGAGGTTGCAAACTCCGACTCAATCAAAGTTGCAAATTCCAAATTCCAAATTCCAAAACTCCAAACTTCGAAACCGAAACCGAAACTCGAAACTCCAAACTCCAAACTCCAAATCCAAACTCGAAACTCATCTATCGTTGCGGTAAACTTCGCCACCCTTCATCACAAACCGCACTCGTCGCAAGGCCGTTATGTCCTGCGTGGGGTCGCCAGGCACAGCAATTAAATCCGCCAGCAAGCCGTCCTTGACGCGGCCAATCCTGTCTTCCTGATGCAGGACCCGCGCATCGATTGAAGTTGCCGAACGCAATGCAGCGACGGGCGACATGCCCCACGCTACCATTGCTTCCAGTTCGCGTGCGTTGTCGCCATGCGCAAACACGCCGACATCGCTGCCGCTGGCAATCGTCACACCGGCGTCGAGTGCTTGTTTGAAGACAAGCTTCTTACGATCGGCATTGGCGCCCGCGACTGCGAGCGTCGGGCACAGTGCGGTGCCACGTTCCTTCATCAGGCGAAATATTTCCGGCGTGCCGCCGTCACCGTGTTCGATTGTTTCCACCCCCGCCAGGATGGCGCGGCGCATACCTTCGGTCGAGGTCGCATGCGCGGACACCGGAATACCAGCGCTGCCCGCGACCATGACCGCGAGCCTCAACTCCTCGAGCGTAAACGTGGCGTGCGCCAGGCCGCCGGTGCCCCAGCGATAGTCGGCGTAGACTTTGATCCAGTCCGCACCTTTGCCAATCTGTTCGCGTACCACCCGCGTCAGGCCGTCAACGCCATCGGCTTCTTCGGCGCCCTGCGGCACGGTCCATTCCGGCGCGTAACCCTTTGGCCCATAGCTGCCGCTCGCCACGATCGCGCGCGTTGCTACCAGCATGCGCGGACCGGGAATAATTCCCTGTTGCACCGCCTGCTTCAAGCCCACGTCCGCATAGCCCGCGCCCTCGGTACCGAGATCGCGAATCGTAGTGAAACCGGCAAGCAGAGTACTGCGCAAGTGATTCGTGGCGCGCGCCACGCGCAGGCTTAACGCTTCACGCGCGACTTGATCGTTCCAGACAGTTTCGCTGTAGGGATGAAGCAGGACGTGCGAGTGCGCGTCGATCAAACCGGGCATTAAAGTCATTCCCGGCAACTCGATTATCTTCGCCTCGGCCGGTGCGCTGATGCCATTCGCTGGACCAAAGGCAGCAATCTTCTCGCCGCGCACCAGCACCACCCAACCCTCATGCAACTGCGCCGACTCGCCGTCAAAGACGCGTGCGGGCTTGAGTAAATAGCTACTCTCTGGCGGTTTTGGAACAGGTATCTGGGTTCGCCCCAGGGGCGCCAATTGGCTTATGGCCCAAACGCTGATTACAACTACGAACCAGACTAAACGACGCATCTCATCAACCTTTCGCCAACTCTACTGTCCGGTGTCTTCGTCTTCTCTGTGCTCGCTTGTGGTGAAGGAAGGACGAAGAAACTTCACCACCAAGACGCCGACCGCGAAGAGGTTTCTCAGAGAACGAACCCGGGATCGCTATCAAATTCCTTTGCGTTTGATCCACTCACGCACCACTTCAGCCTGGCCGCGCTTGTTGGCGTCGACCTCGTAATTCAACTGCCGCATCTCGTCGGTAGAAATCGCTCCGGCAACTTTGCCGAGGACCTCTGGCAGCGCCGGCACGCGCGCGAGTGCCTCGGTACGCGCGAGGTAAACAGCTTCATAAGGAGGAAAGTAGTGACGGTCGTCGGCGAGTTGGAACAGATCGAGCGCCGCTATCCTTCCCTCGGTGGAGTTGCCCGCGATCAGATCGACCTGCCCCGAGGAAAGCGCGATGTAGGTTAACGAAAGGTCCATCTCGCGAGGCTGTTCGGCAAACTTCAAGCCGTAAGCTTTAACAAAACCCGGATATCCATCCGCACGCGACATGAAGTCCTGACCAAAACCAGCGCGCCAGTTTCGCGCCGGGACCACCGCATCGGAAATTGTTTTCAGTTTCAGTCGGCGCGCCTCGGCGCCACGCACCAGGATCGCAAACGTGTTGTCAAAACCTAATGGTTCGCTGACCGCGAGGTTAAACTTCGCTGCATACTCCCGCTTCACCTGTTCGTAAACCGCGCGCGGATCGGTAATCGGCGCATGTTTAAGAATTGCCGTGAACGACGTGCCGGTATATTCCGGATAGACATCGATATTACCCGCCAGCAATCCGTCGTGCGGCAAGTTTCCCCCGAGTTCAAATTTGCGTTCAACGGCAACGCCACGAGCCTCCAATAACTGCGCCACGATTTCACCAAGAATTGCGGACTCGGTAAAGTCCTTGGACGCTACCACCACTCGCGCGCTGGCGGAAGCAGATCTCGCGGTGCGCGAATCGCGTGAAGCTACAAAAACTACAACGACCAACGCGGCGACAACTGCCACCGTCGTCGCCACCGCGAATTTTCGTCGCGCTGAAGTCGCCGTCCGCTTGCGCTCGACGGAAAAGTGACGCTCCAGTAATCCCAGGCCGAAGTCCGCGGTCAAGGCGAGTAGCGCCGCGGGCAACGCGCCCGCCAGCAAAAGGTTGTTATCAAACTGGCGGATGCCGCGAAAGATAAAAACTCCCAGGCCACCAGCCCCGACCGCCGCGGCGATGGTCGCAACGCCGATAGCGATCACGAGCGCCACTCTGACGCCGGTGATGATTACCGGCATGGCCAGCGGCAACTCGACTTGCCAGAGAATTTGTCGTCCCGTCATCCCCATCGCAACCGCCGCTTCGCGTACGTTAGCATCAACTCCCAGAATTCCGGTGACGGTGTTGCGGATAATTGGCAACAACGAATAGAGCACCAGGGCGACGATGGCGGTGCGCGCGCCGATGCCGCCGATGAAGGGCAGCGGGATCAGAAACCCAAACAACGCGAGACTGGGTATCGTCTGCATGACATTAGCGATGATCAGAATTGGTCCACGCAAAGATTTCTTGCGCGTTAACAGGATGCCGGTGGGCAGTCCGATCGCGACGGCGATCAAAGTTGAAACGAATACCAGCCAGACGTGCTGCCGCAGCAGCGTCAGCAGCTCCGCACCGTTCTGTTGCAGGAAATGCCAGAACGTCAAGACCTTTCCTCCTGCACCGAACCGGCGGGAACGAGTTCGAGCGTTTGCAGGTAAGCAACGGCGCGTTGATCCTGCGACTTGAGAAAGTTTTCCGGCGTTTCCAGCAAACGCAAACGCCCCTGGTGCATTAGTCCAATGCGCGTGCCCAGCAAGAGCGCCTCGCGCACGTCATGAGTAACGAAGACCGCGGTCTTCCGCAATCGTCTCGTCAGTTCGGCAAACTGTCGCTGCAAAGTTGCGCGCGTCAAGGGATCGAGCGCGCCAAACGGCTCGTCCAATAAGAGCAACGGGGGATCCGCTGCGAGGGCGCGGGCCACGCCCACGCGCTGTCTTTGTCCGCCCGACAATTCACCCGGATAGCGTGCGGAAAACTCATGCGGTGCGAGCCCGACCAGCGACAGCAATTCGTCAACGCGCGTACGCGTGCGTGCCTCGTCCCAACCTGCGAGCGAGGGAACGAGTGCGACGTTGCGGGCCACGGTGAAGTGTGGAAAGAGACCGCCGTCCTGAATTACGTAACCGGTCCGGCGTCGCAAGCGAATCGGATCCCAGGCAGTCGTGGGTTTGTTTTCAACCATGACCTGGCCGGAGCTCGGCAACAGCAGCCGGTTAATAAGTTTGAGCGTGGTGGTCTTGCCGCAGCCTGACTCACCCAGCAGGACGAGCGTCTCACCCGGTTGCACGGAAAACGAAAGTTGCGAAATGATCGGAACGTTGGCGGAGGCGTGCGTGAAACTCACGTCGCGAAATTCAACCAGTGGATTGTGGTCGGCTGCGGACATTGGCGTCAGAAATTTGCAGTGCGGTGGCAGAGAAGCTCCGCGGTTTGCAAGTCCGGTCGTCTGCTCAAACCGCGAGCAGCAAACTACTGCTAAACTGTTCTCCGTGGTCCAACCAGGTACGCGCGCGGGTGAAACCGGTATTGGCGGCCAACTCGGCGAGGTTGCCAAGATCATACTTGTAAGAATTCTCGGTATGGATTTGTTCCCCAGCGGCGAAGTCAACCGATATTCCCAGGCCGGTAATCTCAACCGTTTGCGCGCGCAGGCTTTCAATATAAATCTCGACGCGACCGGCTGCTTCGCTGTAGAAGGCGTGGTGCTGAAAGGCGCGCAGGTCGAAGTTGCCGCCGAGTTCACGATTGATACGCGCGAGTACGTTCAGATTAAATGCCGCGGTCACACCCAGCGCATCGTTGTAAGCAGCCTCGAGCACGCGCTTGTCTTTTTTCAAGTCGGCGCCCAACAGTAAGGCGTCGCCCTGGTGCAACACCTGTCGTAGTGCACGCAAAAACCTCAGCGCTTCTTCCGGATCGAAGTTGCTGATGTTGGAGCCGAGAAATAACGCGAGTGTCCGGCCGCGCTCAGTTTTTTCCAGTTCAGCGAGACCGGCGAAATAGTCCGCTGCGTAAGCTTCAACTCTGATCTGCGGATACGACTGCAGCAGTATGCGCGAACTGCTATCGAGCGCCGACGCGGAAATGTCCACCGGAATGAAGAGTAGCTCCGCTTGCTTTCGCAGCAACGCTTCAATAATCAAACGCGTCTTGGAAGCGCTGCCGCTACCCATCTCGAGCAAAGTAGTTTCACCGTCGACCGAAGCAACGATCTCGTCGGCGTAGCGTTCCAGAATTTCATTCTCGGCGCGCGTCAGGTAATACTCAGGCAAGAGACAGATGGCCTCGAAGAGTTGCGAGCCTAGTTGATCGTAAAAATACTTCGGCAGAAATCGTTTGGGCTGCGAGTCGAGTCCGCGACGCACGTCTGCGGCAAGCCCGGCGCGCGGCTCGCGCTTGACGAGGTTGTGAATGATGAACTTCTCTTCCGAGACGACTGCCGGTTGAGTTTCTGCCAACGCGCCCCCCTTGCGTGTGCCTTCCGCTGGCCTTAGTCCTCGTTGAATTCTGGGTATGATACTGGATCAAGGTCAATTGGCAACCGTTCCGGTTGTTACGTTAACTCTTCGACACTGAAAACAACGGGACAGCGTTGACTCTCAGACACGGTATGTTTTTCCCCGCGAACCTAGAAACGTTCGCCGGCCTGAGAGTTGGACCCTGATCGACCACGCACCTGAGCGCAGCGGAAAACAATGCAAGCTCGCGGGACTTCGAGACAGTACCGGGCAGAGATTGTCACTCCCAACTCAACGCCTTGACCGGCGCTGTCGGGCTCCGGCAAGATCAGACCCTATGCTTTACCTGAACGTCCTTGCGGCCCGCCCTCGCCGCCACCGATTCCCCCCGAGAAATCCTATCATCGCCGCGGCGCTCTTGTTGCTGGCGACGGTTTGCGTTTCTCACGCCGCGCAGGGACCCGCGCCTAGCTACCAGCGCGAAGTCGAAACCGGCGAAAAGGTATTCGTCTCCGTCAAGAGCCGTAACGGTCGCGTCAGCGTGATTGCTGCCGACGAACAAAAAAAGAACGTCTTTATTGACGCGCGCTCAGCTGGCGCGCCGGTCGCTGCCGCGCAAGTTCAGGCTGTCACGAAGGGCAACACGGTAACCATCGAGGTTAGCGATCGTGGCGACAAGGATCGCATCGATCTCATCGTACGCGTGCCGCCGCGCACCAAAGTCAAAATTGAAACGCAGGCCGGTTCGGTTGATGTCGTGGGCAACCTTGAGTCGGCCGAAGTCACGACTAACACCGGCACCATTCATGCGGACGTGCCGCTGGAAGCGTTGCGGTATAGCTTCCTTTGGAGCGCCAGCAAGCCACGCTACCTGAGCGATGTCGAACTCCCCAAAGTGAAAGAAAAAGCTGCCGGGGTCTTCAACCTTTCCGGCAAACTCGGCGAAAAGAAACCTGACAAAGCGGAACGCGTGCAGCTTAACTTCCTGACACAGCGCGGCGTGATCCTGCTGAACGTAGATCCCAACATGGTGCCGGCGGATTTGCGCGAACGTCCTTTGACGGAAGCCGCCCGCGCGATTGTGCGCAGTGGCGACACGGAACTGATCGACGCGATTCGCAAGGTGTCGCCGAAGCTGTTTGGCGACTTCGCGAAAACGCTGCCGCCACCGGAAAAGGAACCAGCGTTGGTGCGGCGTGCGGCGCCGGGAAAATTCGTGAGTGCGGTTTCTCCGCAATTGCTGCGCTTCAACGCGAGTGTCACCGATCGCAACGGACGTGCAATTGGCGGGATGAAGGAATCAGACTTCACCGTTTTTGAAAACGGCGAAGAGCGGCAGGTGACGCAAGTGGTGCCGACCCACGAACCTTTCAACCTCGTTCTCCTGCTCGACGTTTCCGGTAGCGTCGCAGAGCGCATTGACTTCATCCGCAAGGCGGCGCGCGACTTCCTGCGTACCGCCAGTCCGCAGGACCGCATTGCCATCATCAGTTTTCGCGACGACATCCAGGTGATCTCAGACTTCTCAACCGATCGCAAAATGCTCTCGCGTAAACTCGATGAAATAGACGCAGGTGGCGCCACCGCGCTCTATGATGCACTCGGCTACGTGCTGGCGGACACTTTGAAACAACTGCGCGGCGAACGCACGGCAATCGTTATCCTTTCAGACGGCGACGACAACAAGTCGTTCGTTCCCTTCCCCGCCATCCTCGAGGCAATCATCGAATCGGGCGCGTTGATCTATCCGCTCTACGTTCCCTCGGGCCTGATTCCGGAAGGCAGCGTACCTAAACCGGAAGTTACCATCGATCCCCTCCGTACGCGTTACCTGACGCTTACCACGCGCGCTCATGAAGAGGGCCAAAAACTCGCGCAGGTTTCCGGCGGCGTCTATTATCCGATTCGCCACTTGGGCGAACTGCAACGCGCTTACGACGACGTTGTGGTCCAACTCCGCACCGCCTACACGATCACCTACGCTTCAAACTCGCGTCCCTCGGTTAACCCGCGCGTGCGCGTGCGTGCCAACCGCGAAGGCGCTTCGGTGCGTTTGAGCCCGGTGGTTAATGTAGCGACGCCGTGAGCCAAGGACCGCAAAGTCGGCCAGGAAAGCCAGGTTGAAGTTTACTTTTTCATCCTCATCCCTCATCCTTCATCCTTCCGATGCCCGAACCACTTTTCGCATCTCTGTTTGATGAAACCGTGCGGCGGCCGCTCACGGTCAGCGAGTTGACCGAGTCCGTGCGCAAAGCGATCGAAGCGCGTTTCTCTTCAGTTTGGGTCGAAGGTGAGATTTCCAACTTCAAAGCCCACTCGTCCGGGCACTGGTATTTCACCATCAAGGATGAGGGCGCCCAAATCCGCGCCAAGTGCTTTCGCTCGGCGAACAGCCGCATACGCTTTCGCCCCAAGGACGGGTTACACGTGCGCGCGCGTGGTCGTCTGACTGTTTATGAAGTGCGTGGCGAGTATGAGTTGATCGTCGAAGCGCTCGACCCGGTTGGCGCCGGCGCGTTGCAACTCGCTTTCGAACAACTACGCGATCGACTGCAAGCCGAAGGATTGTTTGCGGCAGAGTTGAAACGTCCACTGCCTTTTTTCCCGGGACGCGTTGGCGTAGTCACCTCGCCAACCGGCGCGGCCATTCGCGACATTCTCAACGTTATCGCGCGGCGCACTCGCACAGTTCACGTGCTGTTCTCGCCCGCGCGCGTCCAGGGCGACGGCGCCGGAGGTGACATCGCGCGCGCCATCAAGCTGCTGAACGTCCATCACCAACGCGCGCTTAGCGAAGGAAGAACCGCAGACCTCGTTGATGTGTTGATTGTGGGACGCGGCGGCGGCTCGACCGAAGACCTCTGGGCGTTCAACGAAGAAGAGGTGGCGCGCGCGATTCGCGCTTCCGCTATTCCGGTCATCTCGGCGGTGGGCCACGAAACGGATTTCACGATCGCCGACTTTGTTTCCGATCGACGCGCCGCAACGCCCTCAGCAGCTGCCGAACTCGTGGCCGCGCGCGAGGACCAACTCTGTGAAACACTCGCGCAAACCGGACAAACTCTCTCGCGCATGATGCGCTACAAAATTGTGAACGCTCGCAGCCGGGTACAGCAACACGCACTCTCGCAGGCCTTCGACGAAGTGCGCGGACGTCTGCGCGACGCCGCCGCCACCACGAACGCCGCCAGCCACCGCCTGCAAATGATCATGAACCAAACTGTTCGTGCGGCCCATTTGCGCGCCGAGGCTTTGAACGCCAGCCTGGCGCCGGCGCAGTTGCGGGCAAGGTTTACCGAAGCGCGCGTGCGCTTTGATTCGGCGTATACTGGTTGCCACACGGCTTGGGAAAAGCAGTTCGCGGAAGCGAAAAAGCGGCTTGGGTTAGCGGCCGCGTCGCTCGATGCGCTCTCGCCTTTGGCAGTTTTGCAACGCGGCTATGCGATTGCGCAGCAGGAGGACGGCCAGCTTCTCCGCGACGCAACCACGGTTGCCCCGGGCGACAACATCCAGGTTCGCCTGGCCCAGGGAAAGATCACGGCGCGCGTCGAACGGATTGAAGACAACTGAGAGGTTTTCCGGATGAAGATTAGCGAAGAACAACCTAAAAGTTTTGAAGCCTCGCTCGAGGCGCTGGAGCAGATAGTTCACCAGCTCGAAAGCGGCGACTTGCCGTTGGAAAAAAGTCTTGAGTTATTCGAGGATGGTATCCGCCTCTCGCGTCAATGTCAGGAGCGTCTCAACCAGGCCGAACGCCGCATTGAAGTGTTGCTGCGCGATAACCAGGGACGTCCGGTCGTCAGCGCGTTTGAAGCACCAATTGCCAATGAAACCTCCGCGCGGGATGATGAAAGCAACTTCTGACATCGAGTTGATGGCTGGACCGGAGGGGGACCTGTCCGCGTTCGCCGGCACCACTCGCGCGCTCGTCGACGCCACCCTTGATCGCCTGCTGCCGGCGGAATCAGCTTCGCCGACCAGAGTACACGCGGCGATTCGGTGGAGTGTTTTCGCCGG
The DNA here is from genome assembly GCA_030840675.1 of Pyrinomonadaceae bacterium. Classification (GTDB taxonomy): domain Bacteria; phylum Acidobacteriota; class Blastocatellia; order Pyrinomonadales; family Pyrinomonadaceae; genus PSRF01. The sequence continues at coordinate 15,034 of JAVEEA010000135.1, read as the reverse complement.
CGGGAAACGCTTCCGGCCGTTGCTCATGCTCGCCGTGGGCGAAGCCTTCGCCACCGCTCCCGAGTTGCTCATCCGCACGGCCTGCGCGCTCGAGTTGATTCACACTTACTCTTTGATTCACGACGATCTGCCGTCAATGGATGACGACGATCTGCGTCGCGGACGCGCGACTTGTCACGTTCGCTTCGGTGAAGCGACGGCGATTCTCGCGGGCGACGCGCTGCAGTCGCTCGCGTTTCAAACGATCGCCGGGGACGAACAGCTTTCGGCGGCGCCACGCTTGCGGTTGATCGCTGAAGTTGCCGGCGCGTCAGGTACGCCCGCGGGTATGGTCGCGGGACAGGCTTTGGATCTGGAGGCCGAGTCGCGCGCGGTGAGCGCTTCCGAGTTGGAACAGATTCATCGTCTCAAAACGGGCGCGTTGATTATTGCCGCCGCGCGCGCGGGCGCAATCATTGCTGAAGCCACTGAGGCGGAACTCGCGGCGATCACCGCGTACGCCGCGCAGCTGGGGCTCCTGTTCCAAATCACTGACGACTTGCTGGATGTCACCGCTACGGCTGAAACTCTAGGCAAAACTCCCGGCAAGGACCAGCGCTCCGAGAAGGCGACCTACCCCGCGCTTTATGGCGTCGCGGCCACGCGCAAACATGTTATTGCGGTTCATCAAAATGCTTGCGCCGCACTCGAACCGCTTGACCGTCCCACCGTCAGGCTACGGGCCATCGCTGATTTTATTCTGCAAAGGCAAACGTGAGATTGTTCGAACCGAGGGAGTCGAGTTTGGATCCAATGAAAGTCAAAGCTAACATCATCGTTGTACTTCTCTTGCTTGGGTTGCTCGCTGCCACGCCGGCTTGCCGCCAGTCGTCAGTACCAAAACCGGCCGCATTGGATGTGGTTGCTTACCAGGGGGAAATACAGAAGTGGCAGCAGAACCGGCTGGCGAGTTTGACGAAAGATGACGGGTGGCTCACCCTCGTCGGTCTTTTCTGGCTGAACGAAGGCGAGAACAAGTTTGGCAGCGACGGCAGGAATCCGATTGTGCTGCCGAAAGAGAAATCACCTGCGGTGGCTGGCTCGTTATTTTTAGAAAAGGGGCGCGTCAGGCTCGCGGCGCGACCTGGCGTCGCAATCACGGCTAATGATAAACCAGCCGGTGAACTGGATCTTAAGGACGACAATGATGATAGTGGGCCAACCATCCTGAAGCTCGGCTCGCTCATCATCAACATCGTCAAGCGCGGCGAGCGCATCGGCGTCAGAGTTAAGGATACCGCAAGCCGTACGCGCAAGGAGTTCAAAGGTCTCGAGTATTACCCCATCGATCCGAAGTGGCACCTGGAAGCGCGGGTCGAACCCTACCAGCCGCCGAAGCTGATCCCAATCACGAACGTGTTGAGCATGACCGATGACGAGACTTCGCCGGGCGCACTCGCGTTTGAAGTTGACGGCAAGACTTACCGCATCGATCCGATTCTCGAAAAGGGTGAGACTGAGTGGTTCGTGATGGTTGCCGACGAAACTACCGGGAGGGAAACCTACGGCGCGGGACGCTACCTCTACGTTTCGCCGCCGGATGCGAGCGGAAAAGTCGTGCTTGATTTCAACAAGGCTTATAGTCCGCCCTGTGCCTTCACAAACTTCGCGACCTGTCCGCTGCCGCCCAAACAAAACCACCTGCCGTTCCGCGTCGAGGCCGGCGAAAAGAAGTACGCGGGAACTATCCATCCAAGCTGAAGCCCGACCGTCAGGGAGGGCCCTTTTCCTGAACAGACCTGCAACCCAAGAAAGGGAGCCCTTGCTTACGCGCGGGCTTCTGCTTGGCACGCGCTAACCGATGCCGGCGCGCTTCTGCATGGCTTTCAAGGTCTCGGGAATGAACGACGTGATGTGGTGTGTTTCTTCGTGGCCGTCTGAGAATGTTTGATAGAGCGTGAAGTCGGGAAGCGAAAGACAACTGAGTGGCGACTGCAGGTTGTAGCCGGTATCGATACCAATGGCACTGTGCGAAATATAGATGCCATGACGCCCCACTCGTCCCCACAAAGGCAACAGCGGCGTTGGCGTATGACCGAAGATGCAGGGCTTGCCGCGATAGTTTTTATAAAACTCCATGTCGCGCATCCACAGTAACGCTTGCGGCTCCGTCTCGCGCGGATGCTTGGTCTTATCGAGTCCGGCGTGGACGTAAATCGCATAATCGTCTTCGTAGTAGTAAGGCATGGCCTGGAAAAAATCGAGCTGCTCCGCCGGCACGCCGTTTTCGATTTCGCGACGTACCTCTTCCAGGTCTTGCTCCTTCGTGATTTGCAACGACTTGCCTACGTATTGCTCATAGGTACGCTCGCCTCCAGTGACCGGGGTAATCCAAAGGTTGGCGGCGCCGTCGATAAAATCAAGCAGCATCTGTTCATGATTGCCGCGCAGGCAGACTACGCGTTCCGGGTTTTCCCTTTGCAGACCCAGCACCAAGTCGACGCAACCCGGCGCGTCAGCGCCGCGATCGATCAAGTCACCGAGGAACACGAGGGTATCCGCGGCTTCGTCGCGCGGCAGCATGTCGAGCAGGCGATGAAGTTGGGCGCAGCGTCCGTGAACATCGCCAACTACAAAAGTTTTCATGCGGGGATTTCCTCGGGTTCGTGAAGTGACGTCCTGACTCGCTGCATCATTTCCTTGAAACGCGGATCGTCGTGAAGATCGGCCCAGTTTGGATCCGACTCAAACCAGAGATAGTTTTCGTTGCCAAGTTCGATCGCCTTCTGGAGCCAGCTGAGCGCCAGCACCTGCCGACCCTGCAACAGATAAGCCGACGCCAACCAGTAGGCAATGTCGTGATCGGCCGTGGCCGCCACCTTTACCCGGTCAGTCAACTGTTGGGCCGCCAACTCATGCTTGCCCTGGGCGCTTAAGCAGGTTGCCAGGATGGGACGGATTCCGTCCATCCGGGGATTGCGCTCCAGCACCTGCTCGAGAGTTTGCGTGGCGGCAGCAACGTCGCCGCTATAGTACAGCACCCGCGCGCGGATCGTTTTGATGAGAGGGTGATCGGGCTCCAGCGCGGCGCCCTGATCGAGTTCAGCGAGCGCTTCGTCATAACGCTGCTGATACATGAAGATGCGCGCGCGATTGTAGCTGGTCACCACCCGCTCGTTGGGATTGAGCCGGACCATCCGTTCAAAGCTACGCAGCGCGCGTTCATACTGGCTGTCCAGCCGGGCTACCACGCCGCGCGCGAAATGCACGCCGACGTCATTGGGATACTCCTCGCGCAACAGCTCCACTTCCACGCGCGCCTTTTTCTTTTCCCCGCGGCTGAGATAGATGAAGATCATCTGCATCCGCGCTTCCAGCAATTTCGGGTCGAGTGCGAGGGCCTTGTTGAAGGCCACCTCTGCCTTTTCATGATCGTGGGCTTCGCCCAAACCTTTCAACACGCGATTGACGTAGCAACCTCCCAGGGCCGAATGAGCGAGGGCAAAGTTCGGGTCAAGCTCGGTAGCGCGTTCAAAATGCGCAATCGCCGATTCCAGATCGGCGCGACTGATGGTGTGATAAATAAACTGGCCCATGCAGTGACGCCCGCGCAAGTACTCTTCGGACGCGGCAGCATCGCTGGTGGAACCCTTCGCCAGTTCCACCTTTTCATCCGGACTAAGTTCGACGCGCAAGCCGTCGACGATGTGCTGCACGATCGAATCCTGTACGGAGATGATGTCGCTGGCGTCGGCGTCGATGCGGTCACTCCACAGAATCTCTCCGGTTCTGACATCAAGCAGTTGCACCGTCACTCGCAAATGGTCCTTAACTCTCAGAAAGCTCGCGGTCAAAATTGCGTCGACATCCAACTCACGACCGACGTCGCCCGGGTCAAATTGTTGCCTTTGATATTTGACGATCACAGACGACGGTCGCACCACCAGGGCGCGTACGCGGGCCAACTCCGTGATCACCGCATCGGCAAGCGAAAATTCGTAAAAGGCAGTCTCCGGATCGTCACCCAGGTTTTTAAACGGCATAACTGCGACGCTTTTTCGCTCGCGATCGCCGAAGGTCGTGGGCGTTTCGTGCGCGTCGCGCGGCTGGGAAGTTCCCGGGCCGCGGCCGGATGAGTTGGCCGCTACTTCGCCGCCAGTCAATTGCTTGAACCAACGCAAGGCTCGCGTCACTGGCCCTTCAGTATTGAGATGGCGCGGCGCTACCGGCAACCCGCTTTCGTCAATGATGGCGCCGCTCGTTAAGGCGAGATCGCGCACCACCGCGCGCAGGTCATCGCGAAACTGTGAGATCTGCTGGTAACGATCGCGCGGGTTTTTCTGTAGCGCGCGGTTGAGTATCTGTTGCACGCGCGGCGGTACCGGATCCGGCCGCGCTTCCGAGATCGGCCGCGGCTCTTCGTGTAACACGGCATGGCGAACATCAACCGCGGTCTTCCCGCGAAAGGGCCAGGTGCCGGTCAACATTTCATAGAGCAGCACGCCGGTGGAAAAAATGTCCGCGCGCGAATCGACGCGATCGCCGCGGGCCTGCTCGGGCGCGGCATAAGTCGCGGTGCCGTAGGGAATCCCAACTTCCGTGATCTCGGTATGATGAATTCCGGAAGTACGCGCCGCGTCGTCGTCGAGAAGTTTTGCCAGTCCGAAGTCGAGTACCTTGGCCTCGCCTTTGCTGCTTACCATGACGTTCCCGGCTTTGACGTCACGATGGATGATTCCCTGCGCGTGCGCGGCAGTGAGTGCGTCGGCCACCTGGATTGCGATTGAAAGCGCGCTCTCGAGTTGCAACGGTTTGCCGTTCACCAGCTGGCGCACGTTGCGCCCGGGTATGTACTGCATGGCGATAAAGTGGACGCCATCGATTTCGTTGAGATCAAAAATAGTGCAGATATTGGCGTGGTCCAGAGACGACGCCAGTCGTGCCTCGCGCTCAAAGCGCTTCACGTTTGCCGGCTTGGCGAGGAGTTCTTCGGGCAGGACTTTGATAACCACGGTACGCCCGAGTTTGGAATCAATGGCTTTATAGACGGTTCCCTGTCCGCCCGCGCCGAGCTTCTCGAGAATCTTGTAATTCCCTAGCGTTGTTCCAACCATCAGGTTTAATGCTTTCGCCCTATTTAACTCCTAACCTTCACCATACCGCAACCTAATAGCGAGAGTGCAAAAGAAAAGGCGGTAGTGGAAAATAATTTCCACCCCGCCTTGTAGTTGTCTTGCTCGTTGAGCTGCGTTAGTTGCCGTTTAGACCATCGCGATAACCAGTCTGAAAAGCCAACCGGAAGTACTGCTGGTACAGAGCAGGGTTCCCGAAGCGCGAACTGTAGTCCTTTGTCGCCCGTTGGTACGCGCTGCTGTTGCTGTAGCCATAGTTGCTGCCGTAGCCATAACCGTAGCCGTTATTGCCGCCTCGATTGCGGTCCTTGCGACCTTCCTTGAGACCTTCGTTATAGCCGGCGTTCAGTGCCGTCTGTCTCGCCTCGAAAGAGCCACCGTAATTTGGATAGTTGTCGTTGGAGTTGTTTCCGCGATAACGATCATACCTCGTATCGCGACGCCGCTGCTGATTGTAATCGCGGTTACGGCGGTAGTAATCATCATTGCGATATTGCGCCTGGGCCGTCGTGGCCGACATCATGCCGATGCCTAACAACAACGAGAGTCCCAGGAGTGCGCCTCCGACTGTCTGCTTAAGATTAATTCTTTTCATCTTGTGTCCTCCCCGCTCGGTGAGTGGCAATGACCATGCCGCACGCAAGTCATTGGAGTTGAAGGTAGCGATGATGAAATTGCACTGCTTCAAGACGAACGAAGGGATCGATCTGAATACAGATCTACGCGCACTCTTTGTTGACAATTATTTGACGTTTGAGACAGTGAGAGCTGATTGAACGAAAAACTGTAGGGCGTCTTTCCGCAAGCAGAAAACCCAAAGGGGGCGCCCCACGGAGGGACGCCCTACAATTGCATCACTCGGCGCGGCCCATCTGCCAGAGCATGTACGCGTAGTCAAACGCCACCTCATGGAGGTAGTCGTAGCGACCGGACGAACCGCCGTGCCCGGCGCCCATATTGGTTTTCAGCAGCAGCGGATTGTTGTCAGTCTTCAGCGCGCGCAGCCGGGCCACCAGTTTTGCCCCTTCCCAATAGGGCACCTGGCTATCGTTCAGCGAAACCTTGACCAGCATCGACGGATAATTCTTTCTTCCGACATTATCGTAAGGCGAGTACTGTTTCATGTAGTCGTACGCCGCCTTCTCATTGGGATTACCCCACTCGATGTATTCGCTCGTCGTCAGCGGCAGCGTAGCGTCGAGCATGGTGTTGAGCACGTCGACAAACGGCACCTGGGCCACGACTGCCTTAAATAGATCAGGACGCATATTGGCGACGGCGCCCATCAACAAACCCCCGGCGCTGCCGCCCTGAATGACCAGCCGATCGCTCGCGGTGTATTTATTTTTCACCAGATAGTCGGCGCTCGCGATGAAGTCAGTGAAGGTATTCATCTTCTTCATCATGCGCCCATCCTCGCGCCACTCTTCACCCAGTTCGCCGCCGCCGCGAATGTGCGCAATCACGTAGACCACACCGCGATCCAGCAGGCTCAGGCGGTTTGAACTAAAGGTTGGCGCGATTGATATTCCGTAAGAACCGTAGCCGTAGAGCAGCAACGGCGCGGAACCATCAAGCTTGGTACCTTTGTGGTAAACGACCGACAGGGGAATCTTTGTGCCGTCGGTAGCAATCGCGAAGAGACGCTCTGAGGTGTAGTTTTTCTTATCGAAACCGCCGGGCACTTCCGTCTCTTTCAAAAGCGTCGCCTGGTGCGTGTTCATGTTGTAATCAAACACAGAACTCGGCGTCACCAGCGATTGATAACTGTAGCGCACCACCGGCGTGTTGAACTCGCGATTCGCCGTCAGCGACGCGGAGTAGACCGGTTCGGGAAACGCAACGCTGTTCCGTTTGTTGGTCTTGAAATCGAGAATCTCGATCTTTTCCAGGCCCTTTTCCCACTCGGAGAGCACCAGATGGTCGGCAAATAGATCGATGTCCGCCACTTTTACTTCCGGGCGATGCGCAATCAACTCTTTCCAATTCGCCGGCGCCGGATTCGATACCGGGGCCGTCACCACGCGAAAGTTTTTTGCGCCCTTGTTGGTCCGTATGTAAAAAAGATCGCCGCGATGATCGACGTTGTATTCGTGGTCAGCCTCACGCGCACTTATGATCTTCAGTTCCGACTCCGGCTTATCCGCGGGCAGGTAACGCCACTCGGTCGAAGTCTTACTTTCGGAGCCCAGGAAAATCATGGCCTGGTCGCGCGAGCGTCCGGCGCCAATGTCAAACAGTTCGTCCTTCTCCTCGAAGATCAAATCAGTCTTATCGCTGCCCAGCAGGTGACGGAAAAACTTGTCGGACCGCTTGGTGACGGCATCTTCGGTGGTAAAGAAAACTGTCTTGTTATCGGTGGCCCAGGCGACATTGCCTACGCGTTCAAATGCCTCGGGCAAAAGTTGACCGGTGCGCAGATCCTTGATTTGCAATTTGTACTGCCGGTAGCCGGTTGTGTCGGTTGAATAGGCGAGCAGGTTGCCGTCGTCGCTTGGGACAAACGCCCCGACGCTGAAAAACTTTAAACCTTTCGCCAGCTCGTTCTGGTCGAGTACGATTTCTTCTTTTCCGGTCTGACCAAGCGTGCGACAGTTGATTGCGTACTGTTTACCCTGCTCGGTGCGAGTGTAATAAAAGTAGCTTCCCCAACGATAAGGCACGCTCCGGTCAGTCTCCTTGATGTGGCCCACCATCTCCTTGTAGAGCTTGTCCTGCAAACCCGCGGTGGGTTTCATCAGAGACTCGGCGTAAGCATTCTCGGCCTCCAGATGCGAGATCACTTCCGGGTTATTTTTCTCTCGCAGCCAGAAGTAGTCGTCAACTATTGTCTGGTCGTGGATCTTAGTAGTCTTGGCTTTCTTTTCAGTCATTGGCGGTGTTAACGAATTAGATTGAGTTTGCGTCAGTGCGACTCCGGTTAGCGCCAGGCAAAACGAGAAAGCGATCAATAGGCGAGTGATCGCGGGCGTGCAAGTCTGCATAGGGATTCCTCACTTCAAAAGGATTGCGGTTGTTGCTGGAGGGGAGACTGCTATTGGTAACAACGGCTCACGGCCGTCACTCATCGTGGACCGTTCAACCACGCGGCGGGTCGCCCCAACCCGATCCTTTGTACTTGCCATCTTCAACAATGCACGGCACGGTCGGGTCGCCACCCGAGAAAGCAAGCATCTCGGCGCGTCGCGAGCGATCGGTCTGCGCATCGTAGTCAGTAAACGCGATTCCTGCAGCGTTGTAGTGATCGCGCGCCTGTTGGCAATAAGGACACCCCGGTTTGGTATAGATAACTAACGACAATAACTTGACCTCCGTGTGCGGATATCTTAACAACCTAACCGCGCGGATGAGAAGCGCCGGTAAAGCAAACTGTTAGTTTGCGGTTGTTGCGGATTAGCGGGGAGCAGAATAGCAAATTAACAGTTTGCTTTACGAACGAAGAGCAGCAAACTAACAGTTTGCTTTACGAAAAGATCGCGGTGTCAATTTGGCAGTGTAAACGCTATACTTCCGCGCCATGAAGGAGTCGACTTGCGCATCCGCCACGCCCGCTGCAGTCGCTGACGATCTGTTAGACCCCTACGAAAAACTGGTTGCTATCGAAGTATTGGGTAGGTCGGTGGAGGTGCCGGAAAAGAATCGTTTGCTGCGCTGTTTCCAGTACCTGTCGCTGAAAACAATTTCCTATGGGGACTTTTGTTGGAACGGTGAGTGTACCAACTGCCAGGTGTGGTATCAGACTGACGGCCAATCCCCGGCCAACGACAAACCCGCCCTCGCCTGCCGCCTGGAAGTGATCGAGGGCATGAAGATTACCGCGATGAGCCCCTGCATCACGCTCGACGGCATAACGAAGAAGTAGGACAGACATTCCTGTCTGTCCCTCCCCAAGCACTCTCAATTAAGAAGACATGCCTGTCCTGCGCAGGCTTAGTTTCGCCGGGCGCGTCGTCGAGCGCGACGATAGTCGCGCCGGTCACCACGCCGGTCGCGTCGATCTCCGCGCAACTCCCGCCGGTCTGATCGCACTTCATGTGTGTCGGCACGAATCTCTCTCCGGTCCGCTCGCAACTCCGCCGCCGACGCTCCGGCGCGTCTGTCGGAACGTAACTCGCGCGCGTCACGGCGACGCTCAGCTGCGTTTCCGCGAATCTCACGACGATCGGAACGCAACTCGCGACGGTCCGAACGAACTTCGCGGCGATCGGCTCGCAGTACCCGATGTTCCCGCCGGTTGATACGCCGCACCTGCGCCTGTACGCTGAGCTCGCCCCCCACAAACATTGTCAACGCCAATAATAAAGCGACTCGCAATTGATTTTTTCGCATCTTGTCTCCTCCATCGTTTAATTTTTCCGAACGTCCGCAACCCGAGGCTGGCTGACTCTCCGACAGCCTGGAGGAGAGACGACTTTCAAGAGTCCGCCCAAGCTAGCGGCGGCGAATGTTTCTGCTGCGAAACGTCCAGGCTAAAACTTAGACGCAGAGGTAGCGTCTCCGGACGGAGTTTCTGCTTAATGGTTGATCATAGTCAGGTGCTGTTAGGTCCCGCTATCTCGCGTACTCCGAACGAGCAATTCGAGGTTACTTAATATTTGGGCACGCTTGGGTCGACATCATTCGACCAGGCCGTAATGCCGCCCGCGAGGTTCAACAGATTGCCCGTATAGCCGGAACGCTTCAGCGCCTCAATCGCACGCGCACTACGTCCGCCCATTTTGCAATGCACCACCGTTTCGCGCGTTGGGTCGATCTCATCCATGCGAGCTATCACCTGTCCCAACGGAATGTGTACCGCGTTGGGAATTCGCGCGACTGCAACTTCGTCGGCCTCGCGCACGTCGATAATTTGAATGTCCTCTCCCTGATCCAGACGTTGTTTAAGTTCGCTGGCGCTGATTTCCGAAGTTTGCGGCATTGATACCTGATTCATGAATCCTCCAAAACGTTCGTAGTAGTCATTCGACTGACATTCTACCGAAGTTAGCCCGTTTACGATAAACTCAGCGCCGGCACATTCAGCTACTAACTTTCACCCAAGGACTTGGTTATGCGCTTCGAGTTTTACCACGCCGGACTGGACAACCTTCCCAAGCTTTCCGTCGATGGCATAGTTCCCAATAGCATCCACTTCTCACATTGGCAGGGAAACGAAACCGCGCCGCAACTGCGCGCCGACACATCCACGGAAATCGCTCTCAATCTCGCCGCTGCACCGAACCGCGACGAGTTGACGCAGGGCATTGAACTGGTAACCAACAATCATTTCGATACTGATGGCGTGCTGTCAGTCTGGACCGTACTCAACGGAGAACGCGCACTCGCGTTGCGCGAGCAGTTGATACCCGCGGCTGAAGCTGGGGATTTTTCGGAACTGACAAACGAACAGGCGGTGCGGGTAAGCATAGCGATCCAGGGTTCCGATCAACCCGTCCCGGAAGAAAAATCCAGCTTGCCGCTGATTTGTCATTTGGCCGGCGCTGAGGTTAGCGACGACGCGCGCGCTTACGAGCTGATCCTGCCGGAAGTGGAGCGACTGCTAACGCGGATTGACGACTACGAACAATTCTGGCGTAGTCCCTGGGAGAGAATCGCCACCGCCCGGGAAAGTTTTGAGCGCGGCGCTTCAAGCGTAACGGAGTTTGTCGATATTCGGCTGTCATTAGTTACGCTTGCGCCCGGGGTGTTTGGACCACACGGTTTCGATCCGCTGCGTCACGTGGCGCCCTTCACCGCGATCTCGCGTTACGCCGCGGGCCGACTCTTTTTGATCGCCACACCTTACGAGCAGGGTTGGGCTTACCGCGTCGACTATCCCTATTACTCCTGGGCCGAGACGGTCGTGCGTCCGCGCATTCAACGCCGCGACTTCAGTCAGCTTCTGAACGAACTCAATCAGCGCGAACCCGCCGGCCGCGGCAGTTGGAACCAGGACAGCGGCGAACTCTCTTCCGCGTTCAAATTTTTCGGCGCCAACGGAAAGTTGGGATCGTCCAGCTTGCACCCCGAGGACGTCGCGAAGTCTATCGGCGAGAGTTTGAAATCATATGCTTGACGTCTTGATCATTGGCGCCGGTCCAGCCGGTCTCGCCGCCGCACTCTGGTGTGACGAACTCGGCCTTGACACGCTGGTACTCGAACAAGAAGAGGCCGTCGGCGGCCAGCTACTTTCCATCTATGGCCCCGTCAATGACTATCCCGGTTTGCGTGCAAACAACGGCCGTGAGTTTCTCGCAAGTTTTTCGCAGCCGCTAAGCGCCGATTTTGATTTATGGACCGGAACCGAAATCGAAAGCGTTGACCTGAAAACGAAGCGCGTGCGCTTGCGTAGCGGTGAGGAGTTGCAGTCGATCACCTTGATCATCGCCACTGGGGTAAGACGAAAGACGCTGGGCATTCCGGGTGAGCAGGAGTTCGCCGAGCGTGGCATTGTTGCCTCGGCGCGCAGGGACCGTGATGAGTTTGCGGGTAAGGATGTCTGTGTGATCGGTGGTGGCGATGCGGCCGCGGAAAATGCGCTACTGCTTGCGGAGGTTTGCCCCACAGTGACTCTGGTTCATCGTGGCAGAAAACTAAGGGCGCGACCGGAGTTTGCGCAACAGCTGCAAACACACCATTGCATTACGGTCTTTCCCGAATCCAAAGTAACGAGAATTCTCGGCAGTGAGCGTGTCGAGGCGGTGGAGATTTTGCGCAAGGAGTCGCTGAAGCCGTTTCAGATGGCGGTGCAGGGAGTGGTTATTCGCATTGGCGTCGCGCCAAACTCGGAACTGTTTCGCGAACAATTGAACCTCGACGACCAGGGCTACGCAATTGTAAATGGCGCGCAGGAAACGAGCGTGGCGAATGTGTTTGCGATCGGAGACGTTTCGGCCCCGCTCGCACCGACAATCGCCGGCGCCAGCGGCAGCGGCGCGACCGCCGCGAAAGTGATCGCGGCCCGCCTGCAAGGTCAACGCTGATGACCAGTGAAACCGTGACCACTTCGCCGCCGCCGTATACCGACGCTCACATCGCGGCCTACCCGGTGGAATACATCGCCGGGATCGATCTGTACAATGCCGCTGAGTTTCATGCAGCACACGATGTTTGGGAAGAACGCTGGATGGGTGAAGTCGGACCGCGAGAAAAACTTTTTCTGCAGGCGATGATCCAATCGGCGGTGGCATTTCATCATTTGGAAATCGGACGGCCGGGAGCCGCACGCCAAATGTATCAACGGGCGAAAGAGAAATTTGGACGTTTGGGTACCAACGTTTTCATGTCACTCGATCTCGTGGAGTATCAACAGCAACTCGATGATGCACTTTCGTGGTTGCTGACTGTTGCCGATCCGCGCGAGTTAATGCAGCCGGAATTTCCCGTTCCCAAAATCGCGCTGCTTCCCGAAATAACTGAGTTCGACTAGGAGAACCGGATTGTCCGTTTTGAACCGGATCAGAATCCTGCTGTTGGCCGTCTGGCTTGGCGCTGCGATCTATTTCAGCGCCGTGGTCGCGCCCGCGGCTTTCGCGGTCTTGCGATCTTTTCTTTTGCCCAATGCCGGGGAAATTGCCGGCACGATCGTCACGCGTTCGCTCGCAGTAGTTAACGTTGGCGGGTTTGTCGTCAGTTTGTTATCGCTGGCGACCGCACTAATTCTCCGAAACAGATACACGCGTCTCTCGCTAATTCTTCAAAGCATCTTGTTGGCCGTCGTGGGCGTCGCCTGCGGAGTGGGCGAGTGGGTGATTGCCGCGAGAATGCGCGGCCTGCGGGTGGTGATGCACGGCCAGATCGATCAGGTGCCGCTCACCGATCCTAATCGCCTGGCGTTCGCAACGCTGCACGGCTATTCGGTCTCAGCGCTCGCTGTTGCTATTATTGCCGGACTAATTGCATTTTTTGTGATTACGACTCGCGTCGATCGGATTGAGAGGTAGGTTTAGTTGGAAACTATCGAGAACATCGCAGAGTGGCGGAAACACTACAACAGCTGGAGCCGCGGACGCAGCAACTCTGGCGACGACCTTGGCGCTGCGTATCCGTTTGTCAAAAACAAGCGGGCGCCATTTTCCCCGGCGCGCCGCGCTTTGCCGATGCTCAATCTGGCGATCATCTCTTCGGCCGGTACGTATCTCGACGGCACGTCGCCGTTCGCTACCAGCGCCGCCGACGGTGATCTGAGTTACCGCGAGATACCGGCGCAGATTGAAGCCAGCGATCTTCTGTTCGCCGCTCGAGGTTATGATCCCAAAGCAGTTCAGAGCGATGTAAATTCGCTGTTGCCACTTAGTCGCCTGCTGGAGTTTGAAAGCAACGGCATTATCGGCCAACTCAATCCCGTGTTCTGGAGTTTCAGCGGCTTCATCACTGACGCCGGCAAACTGTCTGAAGAACTGGCGCCCCGACTCGTGGAACGCGTGCAGCGTTACGACGTGCAAGCAGTGTTGCTGATCCCAGCATCGCGTCTGTGTCATCAATCGGTTTCACTGGTGGCGCGCGCCCTTGAACTGGCGGGTATCTCGACCATGACACTCGCCGTAGATAAAGAAGTCGTGCAGCATGTGCGTCCGCCGCGGGCCGCGTTTTATGAAGGCGAACTGGGAAGCGTCGCGGGGTTGCCAAACTGGCCCGAACATCAACGCCGCGTGCTCGATGAAGCGTTACGCCTGATTGAGCCGATGGACCAGCCGGGGATTCGCCAGCTCGGCGTCGCTCTGGAAAGCCAGGTGGAAGAAGCGCGCGGCGAGCGCTGAACGGATTGACAACTCAACTGCTTACTGGACCCCGGGCGTTATCGCCCGCGATTGCCGGCGACACCCATGACTAAAATGAAACGGATTCTAAAGCTCCTCGCCTTACTGTGCGCACTCGTGGTTGTCTACTTACTATTCTGGCCGGTTGCGATTGCGCCCCAGGCATGGACACCGCCTACCGCGCCACCCTTGACCGGACAGTATCAACAGAACTCACTGCTCGCCACCACTGAGCGACTTTCATTAGGAACCAACTCGCCGCGTCCGGGCGCCGGCTTCGGACCCGAAGACGTGGCGCTCGATGCCGCCGGTAGGATTTATTCCGGACTCGACGATGGGCGCATCATGCGTTTGCAAGCAGACGGAACTCAGCCGGCAGTCTTTGCAAATACTCACGGGCGCCCGCTCGGGTTGGCTTTTGATCCCAATGGCAATTTGATCGTCGCCGACGCGCTTAAGGGTTTATTGTCGATCGCACCCGACGCCTCGCTTAGTGTCTTAACAACCGCAGCGGACGGCGTGCCTTTTGGTTGTACTAATGATCTGGATGTCGCGTCGGACGGCACGATCTATTTCACCGATGCCACGAGCAAGTTTCCGCTTACAAACTTCACCGCCGATATCCTCGAGCATGGGCCAAACGGACGCTTCTTCGCCTATGATCCGAAAACGAAAACGACGCGCACGTTGTTGAGTAATCTTTCCTTCGCAAACGGTGTCGCAGTCAGTCCTGATCAAACGTTCGTCCTGGTAATCGAGACCGGCTCTTACCGCATTCATCGTGTTTGGCTACAAGGGGACCGAAAGGGCCAGTCGGAAATCTTCGGCGACAACTTGCCAGGCTTTCCTGACGGACTCTCGTCGAACGGAAGGGATAAGTTCTGGGTGGCGCTCGTGACGCCGCGAGACGAAGTCCTGGATAAGTTGCTGCCGCAGCCATTCCTCAGAAAAGTAATCGCACGCTTGCCGAAGTTTTTACAGCCCGCGCCCAAACGCTACAGCTTCGTTCTCGGGCTGGATCTGAATGGACGCGTGGTCGCAAACCTGCAGGACGGCTCGCCCAACTGTTACGCCGAGATCGCCAACGCCGTCGAGCGCAACGGCACACTCTATTTTGGCAGCATCGGCGAAAGCAGCCTCGGCCGCTACCGGCTAGCGGCACCCACTTCATTCACCGTGAAGTAA
>JAVEEA010000124.1 GCA_030840675.1 Pyrinomonadaceae bacterium | reverse complement strand
ACTCGCCGAGTTCCGTAGTGCAGACCGGCGTGAAATCCTTGGGATGCGAAAACAAGACGGCCCAGCTATCCCCGATCCATTCGTGAAAGCTAAGCGGACCTTCAGTCGTGTCCGCCGTGAAATCCGGAGCAGTATCACCTAAACGTAAAGCCATTTCAGGTCTCCTTCCAATTGATAACGGTAAGCTCCCGTTCGCAAACCACACGGGAGATTTTCCAGGCTGGTAATCTGATGAAGTCAATTACGCTTTTTACATCCAACGCAGCAGCAAGTCAAATTGCAGCGGTGTTGGCCTTGTCAACCCCGACCGCCAGCTTCCCATTTAACGACCAGTGACTGAAGTGCTATCATTAACTCCCCTTCGTTTCCCCAGTGGAGATTCTCCGTTGTCCCCTTTGGATAATCCGCGTTAACGTCGCACTGTATGTCCGGTAAAGCAGCCACGCCAGAAACCGGCGCCGACGCGCCAGCGCGGGCAGAACCGCGCCCGGATTGGTATCGCGCAATCTTTCTGAATTCGCGCGAACCGATTGCCATCCTGGATCTCGCCGGAAAATATCTCGAACAAAATGCGGCGCACGCTGAGTTGCTCGGGTATTCCGATGATGAACTCAAAGATGAAACCCCGGCAATCCACATGGGAGACGAGCTGTTTGCCAACGTAATCGGAGAAGTGGCGAATGTTGGCGAGTATCGTGGCGAGGTAGTCAACCAGACAAAAAGCGGCGCACGGAAAGACATTGAGTTGACCGCGTTCGCTATGCGCGACGCCGCCGGCGCACCCGTCTGTTATGTCGGTATTAAGCACGACATCACCCAGCGCAAGCTTGCCGAGCGAGCCCTGCTGCGCAGCGAAACCGAGTTGCACGACTTCTTCGAAAATGCCTCCATCGGCCTCCATTGGGTGGGACCGGACGGTACTGTGCTGCGCGTCAATCAGGCGGAACTCGACATGCTCGGCTACACCAGCGAGGAGTATGTCGGACACCACATCGGCGAATTTCACGTCGATCAGGAAGTGATCGCCGATATCCTCGCGCGTCTCCAGGCAGGCGAGGTTCTGCGTGATCGCGATGCGCAACTGCGTTGCAAAGACGGTGGCATCAAACACGTCCGCATCAATTCCAGTGTCTACCGTGAAGACGGAAAATTTATTCACACTCGCTGTTTCACGCTCGACATTACGGAAGCGAAGCGAACCGAGAGCCGGTTAGCGTTGCAGTATGCGGTTACTAAAATTCTCGCTGAATCACCCGAACTCACCGAAAGCGCGGAAAGTATTCTGCGGGTCGTGTGCGAAAGTCTTCATTGGGCAGCCGGGGCAGTGTGGAAGGTAGACCCCGGGAGCCAGAGGATGCATTGCCTGAATCTCTGCCACGTTGGTCCGCGGGAGACTCCTGAGTTTGATCGACTCACGAAAAGTCTGGAGCTCAGGAAAGGTGTAGGCCTGCCCGGTCGCATTTGGGAACTCGGCACGCCGGTTTGGGTTAACCACGTTTCAGCCGACGACAATTTCCCGCGCGCGCGCGTCGCCAGTCGTGAAGGTCTGCAAGGTGCGTTCGGCTTCCCTATTCTGGTGCGCGATGAGGTGTGGGGGGTAATGGAATTCTTCAGCACCGAAGCCCGCGAACCCGATCAGGAGTTGCTCCAGTTAGTCGGCGCCATTGGCGCACAAATGGGACAGTTTACCCAGCGACACCACGCGGAAGCAGAACTCGCTAAGCTGTACAAGCGCGAGCGGGCAGCGCGGGCCGACGCGGAAAAAGCAAACCGTCTGAAAGACGAATTCCTCGCCACGCTGTCACATGAGCTGCGCACTCCCCTGAACGCAGTCATCGGTTGGTCGCGCATGCTCGGCTCGGGTCGACTTGATCGCGAAGGCTCCCAGCATGCCCAGGAAGTAATCGAACGAAACGCCTGGGCACAAAAGCAGATCATAGAAGACATACTCGACGTCTCGCGTGTCATCACCGGCAAGTTGCAGCTTAATCTTAGTTCCGTCGATACAGTGGCGATGATTGATGCAGCGCTTGACGCCGTGCGCCCTGCAATGGAAGCAAAGGAAATTCAAATCGACACGATCATAGATGCGGGCCTGAGAACTGTTTCGGGCGACGCCGATCGACTACAGCAAGTGGTTTGGAACATCCTTTCAAATGCGGCGAAGTTCACGCCCAACGGCGGTCGGGTGGAAATCTCCGTACGTCAAAACGCGACGCACCTGCACCTGGAAGTGAAGGACAACGGGCCCGGCATTGATCCGGACTTTTTGCCCTACGTGTTCGAGCGCTTTCGTCAGGCTGACGGCTCAACCACGCGCAAGCACGGCGGACTCGGCCTGGGTCTGGCGATTGTCCGGCATTTAGTCGAGCTCCACGGCGGAACCATCGTCGCTGAAAATCGCACTGACAGTACGGGCGCGCTTTTCACGATTCGCCTGCCCCTTCCCAGCGGCGACTTGCCTGCGCAAGCACTCGCCGACGCTGAGTCCGCGTTTAGAGATGCGCGGGCCGAGCGCGCGAATCTGGAGGGCCTGCAAATTCTGATCGTTGATGACGAGACCGATGCCCTGGATCTGATCACGGCAGAGCTGGCGCAAAACGGCGCCAACGTTACGGCTGTTACTAACGCTCACGATGCGTTGGACGCGCTGGGAAAACGTGACTTCGACTTATTGATTAGCGATATCGGCATGCCGGAAATCGACGGTTACGATTTGATCCGTAGCATTCGCAAACAGGAGAGCCGCACCGACAGACGTCTGCCCGCTGTCGCTTTAACGGCGTACGCCCGCATACAGGATCGCATGCAGGCCATCCTCGCCGGCTTCAGTACGCACATCACCAAGCCGGTGGACTCCAACGAACTGGTGACAGTGGTCGCGAGTTTGGCCGGCCGCCTCGGAAAATCCTAGCGCCGGTTGTAAGAGCGTCTCGCTTCTTCAAATCTCCTGCTTCTCTTCCTCCGAACACTCTTCCTGTTACAATGCCCACATGTTGCAGCGTTGCGCCTGGGCCAAAACAGATCTCTCAATCGCCTACCATGATCGGGAGTGGGGTGTGCCGAGCCACGACGATGGTAAACTTTTTGAGTTTCTTATTCTCGAAGGCGCGCAGGCGGGACTCAGTTGGGAAATCATCTTGAACAAGCGTGAGGGCTACCGTGCTGCTTTTGGCGGTTTCGATGCGGCGAAGGTCGCAAAGTATGGTGAACGCGAACGCAAACGTTTGCTTGCCGACGAACGCATCGTTCGCAATCGTTTGAAGATTGGCGCGGCCATCCAAAACGCTCAATCCTTCCTCGCCGTCCAACAGGAGTTTGGCAGTTTCGACCGCTACGTTTGGCAGTTTGTCGCGGACGTGCCGCTTAAACGTAAACGCGGCGCCGGCGTACCCGCTGCCACTCCAGTCTCAGACGCACTCAGCAAAGATCTGAAGTCACGCGGCTTCAAGTTTGTCGGCACCACGATCTGCTATGCTTTCATGCAGGCGGTCGGCCTGGTCAATGATCACGACCACAGTTGCTTTCGTTTTCGCGAAGTTGGTTAAGCTTCGAACGGAGTTTCCCGATGATGAAATCTATTCGGCTGGCGCTCGCGCTTTTGCTTTCGCTCACCTCGCTGGCCTGCACCGATTACTCAACCGGCCTGCGGCAGAGCGCCGGAACCGTTGACGAAACGGCGGTGATTAGCACGATGCAAACGATCGCGACCGCGCAACGCACCTACGCAGTCAGCAACAGCGGCGACTACGGGACGTTTCCACAGTTATGCGCCGCGGGCATGTTGGACGAACGCTTTAACTCAAGCCAGCCCGAAGTGCGGGGTTATGTTTTGACAATGAATGTGAGCGAGCAGGCGTTTAGTTGCAACGCCGATCCGGCACCAAGCGGGAAACAGCAGGCGGCGCGCCACTTTTATGTGGATTCCACGTCGGCCGTGCTGCACGCTAATCCCACGCAACCAGCCTCCGCCACCGACCCACCCGTCAATTAGTTTCTGGCGATGTAAAGCAAACTGTTAGTTTGCGTCTTCGTAAAGCAAACTGTTAGTTTGCGTCTGCCGTTAAGCAAACCATTAGTTTGCGTCTGCCGTTAAGTTTGTACCTTGCTTGCGACGCAAACTAACAGTTTGCTTTACGAAGATGTTAGGGAATGATTTCCTGTCCGGCCGCGTCGCGACGCAACTGTTCGATGATGGAACGAAGGGCCGGTGCGAGGGTGCCGTTCGGCGCTAACTCCAGATACTTCTCATACGCAACTACTGCTTCCTTAAACTTCTGTTGCTTCTCATAAGCCGCTCCTAACAACTGGTAAATTACCGGCTCGGAATCCGACAGTTGATCGAGTGCTTTGCGAAACTCGGCAATCGCTTCGTCTAACTGGCCCTTGTCCTCGAGCACGCGCGCCAATCCCACGTGCGCTTCGGGTTGGAACCCTTTTGCTTCTCGAATCGAACGACGAAAGGATTTGATCGCCTCGTCAGTGAAAGCCGCCTCACGGTTAATGCGTCCCTCAACCGCCGACGCCTCTGCGTAAACCGGACGACTACGGCGCGCCGCCTCGATTTCTTCCATGGCCTCCTGAAACTTATTGAGATCGAGCAGTACGCGCGCCAGTCCCACGTGCGCCGCCGGGTAAGCAGCGCGCAGTTTTAAAGTCGCGCGATATAGCTCGGCGGCCGCTTGTCGCGACGCGTCATCGCGCGCTTTCTCACGCGCATCTTCGGCTTGCTGAAACGCAAGCTCTGCCTGATCACTGCTCCTCAGAAGCTTGACTGGCTGGCTGCGCCTGCCCGCAAGCAGCGGGACGGTTACTTCCTTGAATCCCAACGCTCGCACGCGCAACGTGTGCCGGCCCGCGGAGACTTTCTGCAACGCGAGCACGCCCGAGGCGTCGGTTACGCCACGGCGAATTTCATCGATCCAAACGATCGCATTGGGTTCGGTTGTGATGGTAAGCGAACCGGAGTAGGCGCGAGGTTTCGGAGTTGCACGACCCTGGGAAAATACCGGAGCAGCGGCAAAACAAAGCACTAAGACGACGCTCAACAATCTTCTCGGCGCCGCCTCAGTGGTCTCTGTGTCTCGGTAAATGTTTCGCTTGCGGCCACTCAACAGAGAGACAGAGAGCACACCGAGGCGGCACTGAGCAGGCTTCATTCTATTCCTCACTTTGATCGTCCGTGACCCGTCGCTTATGCACCGATGAATCTTCCGGTTCCCCTCCGGGTGTTGCTCCCGAGACGGGACGATTGGTTATCGCCCTGGTACCAACCTCCGGACGAAACTTTCCGTTGGCATCGTAGAGCCGTTGATACTGCAGCCGGTTACGCACCACGCCTTGAATGTAGCCGCGCGTTTCCTTAAACGGCACGGCCTCCGCCCATTCATCGAGGTCGGCAGGCAGCGACGCGCGCCACTGGACCACACGTTGCGGACCGGCGTTGTAAGCCGCCGCCACGTATTCGATGCGGCCAAACTTGTCCATCTGGTCCTTCAAATACGCGGTCCCGAGTTGAATGTTGAGGCGTGGTTCGTACAGCGAATCCTCCGTAACTGAGCGGTCGATGCCATACTTCCTGGCAGTCAAAGTCCCGGTTGGAACCAGCAACTGCATCAGTCCGTAGGCGCGCGCCGAAGAACGCGCACGCGACATGAAAACTGTTTCCTGGCGAATCAGCCCCGCGACCTGATACGCATCGAGTCCGCGCGCGCGCGACTCCTGCACGATGACGTCCCAGTAGGACAGCGGATAGAAGACGTCCCACTCCTCGCGCGTAAGTTCTTCGGGCTTCATTTGCGAGTAGTCGGGAAAACTTTTCTTGAGCGTGTTCAGCGCGCGTACGTTGTCCTCCTCCGAACGGTAGCTGCGCGCGATCGCCAGATTAACTTTCGGACTGTTACCGGCCGCCGCGGCAGCGACAGTCAATTCCTCCAGCGCCCAATCATTCAAACCAACATTATTGAGTTCGTCAGCCTTGGCGATCTGTTTCTCTTCATTAGCGCCGGCCGTTTCCTCAGCCACCGTGACGGTTTGCAGATTTGCGATCGCACGGCCCACGACCGAGTCGGCTGGAAAATTGGCGTCGGTGCCGGCGCCACTGCGCGGCATGGCGTCCAGACGCTGCTTGGCGAGATAGCCATACCAGTTTGCGTCGTAGCGCCCTTGCATCGCGTTATACAAAGCGCGTGCTTCGGAAAGTTTGCCGGCGCGCTCCGAGTCGCGTGCCGCCCAGTATCCGGCACGGCCGCGGTTGTCGGTGTTCTTATCGGCGTAGTAAGCGAGATGCTCGGTCAACAGCCTTGACGACTCAGCAAAGTTTTTCGCTTCGTGTGTCATCCAGGCGAGATCGAATTGCGCCTGGGCCACTTCTCCCGAGCCCTGGTAACTGTTAACGGCAGTGCGCAAGAAGTATGACGCATCGGCATCGTTATTCGCGTCCTCGGCAATCTGCCCGACTGAAACGAGGGCACGGGGCGTGAAGGGACTACTACTAAAATTGCGCCGTAACTCCTCGACCGTCGCCCGCGCAGGTTCCCATTGCCGCGCGCGCGCATAAGCCTGGGCCACGTAGTAAAGCGCCTCGGCGCGCGTCTCACCGGCGGACGACGGGATCGTGTTCAAAGCGCTGACGGCGTCAGCTGTTTTTCTGGCGTTGGCTGCCGCAATCACGCGACGCAGTTGTGCCTGGGGATCGGCCGTTGCTGGAAACTTCGCGAACGCATCCGCGTAACCCTGGGAAGCGTCGGAAAACCTTTTCGCCTGATAGAGCTTGTCGGCGCGGGCCAAAGCTTCCGCCGCTGTCGCCGGTGACAACGACGATCCCAGCCGCGGTATGGCAGTCGCCGCCTCGGTACTTTCCGCCGCCGCCGGTGCGAAAAAATAGAGACGCCGATAAGCGGCGAGAG
Organism: Pyrinomonadaceae bacterium; assembly: GCA_030840675.1. Taxonomy (GTDB): domain Bacteria; phylum Acidobacteriota; class Blastocatellia; order Pyrinomonadales; family Pyrinomonadaceae; genus PSRF01. The sequence goes on along the minus strand of JAVEEA010000124.1, from coordinate 3,846 downwards.
CGCGGGATGAGTCGCCGGTTTGTTCGTACGCTTTTGCCGTAAGCAGCAATGACGCACCCTCGTCTTTGGCTGCCAGCGCTTGTAAGCGCGCCGGTACGCGGGCGACGTCGCCGCTGCGCATCATCAAGTCGGCAAGCTTCAGACTTGCTTCGCGTACCCGACCTGAAGACGGGTAACTCTCAACCAGTTGTTCATAGGCGAGGCGCGCGTCGACTGGCTTGCCCGCCTGTTCCAAAGCGCTGCCACGCAGGAAAAGCGCGTAGTCCCCGAGCAAACTGTGGTCACGAATCAGGGTGGTGTCGAGCAAAGCGGCGGCGCCGGCGAAATCCTTGGCATTCATTCTGATGCGTGCGCGCACGAGGCGCGCGAAGGCGGCCGCCTTCGTGCGCGGGTAGTCGCCCTCAATGCGCTGCACGACATCTTCGGCGGGTAGGACACCGCCGCGCGTCAGCGTGCGGAGATTTTCCAGCGCTCGAATTTCCGCCGCGGTTTGCTGCCGCGTGCCGCAGCTGGCGGTCATAAACGCCGGCAGCGACCCGCCCACGATCATAACGAGGCCCACAATAAGAAGCGTTAGACGATACTTCCCTAATTTCTTCACCAGCTTTTTCCCTCTAAAAAACAATTTCGAGCTTCGAGCGTCGAGTTGCGCGGCAAACAATCTTACGATGTTTTCGCCCACGAGTGCATTGCACCTCAACTCGAAACTCGAAACTCGAAACTCGAAACTCGAAACTCGAAACTCGAAACTCGAAACTCGAAACTCGAAACTCGAAACTCGAAACTAAGTCCTTAGTCGCGTCTCATGCGGAAACCGTTGCTCCCGGGTAAGCACTTCCCAGTTTGGCCTCATCACCTTCCGCGAGTGTGCTTACCAACTCGTGATGAAAGTAGTCGTAGCGCTGCGCCACCTCGGGCTTGACGCGCTTGTCATACATCTCACGAGAGCGGTCGATGTACTCACGCAAACGCGGATAAAGATCACTCTGGGAACGACCCTCGCTGACTTTCTGTTCGTTATAAAGTTTGATTTCCGAAACCAGCAAACGGGCAAAGCGGCGCGCATCGTTGTGTAGACGCCGTTCATCCTCACTGGAAACGTCAACTGGAAGTTCTACATTTTCGCCATAACGACGGCGCGGTTGCGGCGGCGCGGGAGCCTCCTCGGCAAGCGGCGCCGTCTCCACGGGCTGCGCGACCGGCGTTTCGCCGAGCGGTGGGACTTCCGTTGCGGGAGCTTCAAACTCAGTTACAGTTTGTGGTTCTGACTCCGCTTGAAATTGAGCTTGCGGTTCCGGTTGTGCCGCGGTTTGCGGTGCGACCGGCTGCTCTTCTGCGCGGGACTCCGAGTCGCTCACCTCCGCCGCCGGCGCACTCTCTTCCACCACCGGCGTTAGCTCGTCATACTCGGCAGTGGGCGTATAAGCGGCCGGCGCATATGTCTCCGGCTCCGCTGCCGGCGCGTCCTCACCGCCAGCGGGCTGCGGTTGCGGTGCTCGCGCTTGACCGGCACGACCAGCCAGGAGTTCCACGGCCATCCCGGAGACGCGCACGAGAGTTTCGATCGCTTCCAGATTGATGGCTTCCGAATCGAGCGCTCCAGAGTCGGCATACAAAACCGCCACCGTGCGCTGACGCACGACCAACGGTACGGCCACAATCCGCGCGGGCGGATCATCGCCCAAACGGTTGATGATCAAGTGGTCCTCGGAATGCGAACCTGGACCACCGCTCCATGAATTACGCGACCTTGCCGCGCTGCCAACCGCGGTGTCCGCGGCCAACGCAAACTTCATCTGGTGGATCGCGTTGTCGCCTACTGTTCCCGCGAAGCCTCGGGCGCGCCAACCAATACTTTCTTCGCCCTTGACGACGAAGAAAGCAACCCGGGGTGCAAAGGCTGCCGCGCGATTCACCAAAATCTTGAGAATATTTGCCTGCGAGTCCTGTTCGTCGATTTCGGAAATGGCCGCCTTGACGATGGCCATATCACTGGACGCTTTTGCGCGCGTGGATTCCGACGCCGCGAGATCGATGCCGGCTTCGTGCGCGGAACGCAGATGGTCCGAAATCGAGGCCGCTACCGCACCATCCAGCGGCACATCGCTTTGCCGGTCGAGCAGCCGGCTGAGGGACTCATTAAGTTGGCTCTGGAGCGAGCTAATTTCCTGTTTGATACCGCTCAGTCGCCCGTCAAGATAGCTTTCTATTTCATGCCGCAGGCTTTCTTCCAATTGTCCGCTGACCACAGTTGTGTTCCTCCGTTGCTGGATCGATTCCGTCGCGTGCTCGTTGGTGAGATTCATAACCGAGGTGAACGCTTGCTGAGACTGGCGGGGGCAATCTGTCTCTGGAGCGATTATGAACGCGCGGGAATGAACGCGTCAAGAAATGGTTTTTGCAAGACGGACTGATGGGGTTTTGCACGGCTCAAACCGCCGGTTCCGGGCAAACGGACAGGTTTTTGCCTGAGGATTATGGTCAGCGTGGGCCACAAAATGTTTGACACCCCGCGAACGTCAAGTTATTAGTCTATAAACCAATTCCCTGTTCAACTTCTTACATGGCCACTTCCATTCTAATTGCCGACGACCATGACGATAATCGTGAGCTCTTACAGCTTTTGCTGCGCGGGGCCGGTTACGAGGTGAGCGAAGCGCGTGACGGCCACGAATGCCTGCAGTTCGCGCGAGAGCAACACCCTGACGTGATTCTCGTTGACTTGTCGATGCCGGGCATGGACGGTTGGACCGTCTTTCGCGAGTTGCAAACGAAACCGGAGACGCGAACAATCCCGTGCATTGCGGTGACCGCTCACGCGGGACTGCATCGCCGGCAAGCCCTCGACGCAGGTTTTCGCGCCTACGTCACCAAGCCCTTCCGTAGCGATGACCTGCTCGAGATCATTGCGTCAGTGTTGGCCAAGCGGGCGGCAACACCTTGACGCAAAACTACCCCTGTTCAATTCCCGATCTACTTAACGGAAATCACGGCGTGTTGGACCGACGGCAGTAGCGGATGGATCTCGCTGCGCGTAAAACCGGCATTCGCACTCATACGTTCCAACTCTCGAAAAGTATAAGCGTCGCCGCTCGGCGTGCCGCCCAACATCATTACGCTGAACGCGGCTGACTCCGGTGGCGAGATGCGATCTTCGTTCGGCACAAACTCGACTGTGACCGCGCGTCCGCCGGGAACTAAAGCAGCATGGACCTTCCGCAAAAGTGTTTCGTTCGTCGGCGGATCGAAGTGGTGCAGGAAGTTTGGCAAGAGCACCAGGTCATAATCGCTGCCGTAATCCACCTCGAAAGCGCTGCCCGAAATAGTCGAATAACGTTCACCGACTCCTGCGTTCCGCGCGTTCTCTTTCGCAACTTCCAGCACGTTGGACCAATCAAGGCCGACTACACTGGCTTGCGGGTTCTGCTGTGCAAACGCGATCCCGTAAAGCCCATGACCGGCGGCGATGTCGAGAATCTTTAGTTTGCGATCGGCAGTGGGGTCGACCAGCTTCGCCAGCAGTTGCGCCGGCAACGCCATCATCGGCGCCATGCTGCGCGCAAATTTCACCCAGATGGGATTCTCCGGCGCGACCGTACCGCCGTCGGGCGTGGTGGTGCCGCCCTTGCGCACGACCTCGGTGAAATTCTTGAACGGCTCCAGCAACATGGGCGACAAGAGAAACTCGATGGCGCCGCCCAGGTAGGCGGGGGAACGCGTGTCGAGAAACATGGCGCTGTCGGCGGTCAGGCTGTAACGATTTCCGTCCTTCGTTAAGAACCCCATGATGCAAAGGAAGTCACAGAGAATCCGAATGCCGCGCTCGGCCGCGCCGGTATGTTCCGC
>JAVEEA010000109.1 GCA_030840675.1 Pyrinomonadaceae bacterium | reverse complement strand
CACGACGCAAATCTACACGCACATGACTGACCGTCACCTGCGCAACGCTTACGATAATCACCACCCGCGCGCGCGCCTGGCGGCCGGCGGCAACAAGCCGAAAACGGAATAACTCAAGCACATGTTTCTGCTTCACAAACCCACCGCGGAAACGATCCGGCAATTTATCGGTGCGCAAGAAACGCTCCCCTTCGCGTACGCGGAGGTGGGAGCGACGCGCCAGGAAACTTCAGTCGCGGGCTACACTGTCGATCATAACCGCATTTGCTTGGGCGATGGTGAGCAGACTTACCAGCGAGCGCGCAAGGCGCTACAAAGTTGGCAGCAGTTCGACTTGGGTTGGGTGACAGTCGTTCCCTCGAGTGCGAACGTGGCGGTTGGAACTACGGTAGCGGTTCAGGCACACACCTTTGGGTTTTGGTCACTGAGTGCGGCACGGATCGTCTACGTTATTGATGAGCCGGCGCCGGTGAAGCGGTTTGGTTTCGCGTATGGAACACTGCCGGATCATGTGGAGTGTGGGGAAGAAAGGTTTTCGATCGAGAGCCACGACGACGGCTCGGTTTGGTATGACATCTTTGCCTTCTCGCGTCCACAACATCCGGCCGTGAGGGCCGCGTTCCCGATCACGCGAAGGTTGCAGAAGCGATTCGTGCGCGAGTCACTGGAAGTGATGAAAGCTGCGGCACAGCGTTGACGTGAAGACCGCAGCGACACTGTGACGAAGAGTTTACTGTTTCACCAGCACCACCGGCGCTTGTTCGGCGGCACGAATGCGTTCAAAGAAACTGCGCACTGTTTGGTACTCGGCGACGGGAATCGTGCCGGCATGTTGGGCCAGGTTGCGGGTGAAAACCAACTCGCCGTCTTTCACCGCGTAAGTGGTGCTGTAGGAGCCGAAGGTTGTGTCAAGTTTCAAGGGATCGGGCAATTCGTCCACCGCGAAACCGGCCGGTAGTCTGACGTGCACAGTTTCGCTGAACGAACGCGCGTCGAGCACGACCGGATGTTTACGCAGCGGCTCAGTTAGCGACAGCGATTCCTGACGCGAAATGATCGCGGGTTTAAAAACCAGCAAGCGGTCCTGCATCAACTGCGCGTAGTTGCGGGCGGCGAAGTCTACGTCCAGATCAAACCCGCCGCCTTCGTTATGATCTTTCGGATCGACGCGCGAAACCGTGGCGCCAGTGGCTCCGTGACCAACCCAAACCTCGATCATCTTGCGATAACTGTCGGGAGTCAGGCGCCGAAATTGGCGCCGGAAGTCGGCGGCGGTTTGACCGTTGGCTTGTTCACGAACGGTAGCGGTAATCGAACCCTCAGCGCTCAACACCACCGTTGCCTGGCGCGCAAACGAGCTCGCCTCGGGCGGCAGGGTGGGCATGCGCAGCAATTGGCCCGCGTCGCCAGCAACGAGCAAGGCAAAACTTCCTTGCTCGTCTTCAGGTAGGTCGCCGACGGGCGTGTTTGAATCCGTGGCATCGAAAATCAACAAGCGCCCGAGTTGATCGTTTACGAGCACTGTCGGCGCCGTTGTTTCCGGACTCACCCTGACCGCAATAATGCAGTGATTAAACTGATAGGGAGAGGCCCATGCTTCCTGCACCACTGTGGCATCGCCGGCGTAGATAAAAACCGGATAGGAGGTAATGTCTAAGGCCTTCAGCAGGGCGCGCATCAGGTTTGCTTTGTCCTTGCAATCGCCATAGGCTTTGGCCAATACCTGCGAAGCTGAGTGTGGCCGGTAGCCATTACCGCGACCCACGCCGATGTCGATCGAAATGTATTGCAGGTTTTGCACGAAGTGTGCGATTGCTCTGATCCGTTCCAGTTCCGTTTTTGAGTTCGCGGTTAGTTCTCGCGCTTTCGCTATCACGCTGGCGTCGAGGACTGCTTGCGGATCGTGTAGTGCCGTGCCCCAGCGTGACACCTGGCTCCAGTTCTCGAAAACCCTGGTAGACGCGGCCGCGCTGCTGTCGCCCAGAAAATAGTTAATGGCCACGCGCGGGGCCAAACTCTTGATCTTGGGACTAGCGGGTTCAGGTTTGATCGGTGGCAGGTCCTGAAGTTCCCAGGTATAGGCTGTGCCAGCTAATGACGGTTCCACTTTGGCGTGATTGAAAGTGACGCTGGTGGCCCGCCAGCCGGCAGGCAAAGTCAAACCATAACGCGACTCCAAGGTCGGCAAGCGATCCTGAAAAACCCACACGTCCTGGTTAAAAAGAGGCTGCTCTTCGCTACGCGCCTGATAACCGAAAACAACACCCACGTCGGCGTCGGCGGTCGCATCAATTTCCTTAACCCGATACTCGTTGTAGAGGTCATTAGCATCGACGATGCGATCGACCGTTTCGTCTTTGCCATACTTTTTGACAAAGCCATTGGGGCGAATCAACCACGCATTCAGGTCGCGAATTTTTCCTGACTGCGTGAGGTAAAGCTCCGCGGCGTCGGCATACATGCGACCTTCGCGCGTCAGTATGCGAACGACGTAGGTCGTGGTGGTAGTAACCTTTCCGTCTTCGCCGACTACTACATCCTGGGAGTCCCGCAGGACCACAGCCGGAACATCCTTGTCATACGTCGGGACCTTGAGAGTCGCCGCTTGTTGCAGCCATTGCGGCGCTTCTTCGGCAGGTGCGGCTACCGCAACTCCCGTAACCAAAAACAGTGTGACCGACAGGATCGTAACTTTCAGGTAAATCATAGTTTTCTCCGGGGCGATCTAAACGTGAATTGGTTAGGGCGTGGCGGCTGCACTGGTGACGGCCTGTTTCAAAGTAATAGTGTGATTATCTGACTTGTGCACGGCATCGAAATAGGTTTTCAGCGGCGGATATGAATTCACGGGGAAGATCAGATTGTTGCCGCCGCCGAAGAAGAATTTGCGTTTGTACACCAGAGTCAGTCCGTCTGTAGTCACGGAGATTGACGGTTTGTATTCGCTGACGGCCCCGGCGCTGATGGGAGCAGGCGCATCGGCGTTGTCCAGCGCAAACCCGGCTGGCAGCTGGATCGTCACCGCGTCTTCTTCGGACCAGGGATAACTAAAATAGACGGGATACCGTCGCGAGCTGCCCGAGAAAAGCGGTGAAACTCCATACTGGAAAAATTCCGGCTGGATGAAGAGACGCTTACCGGTCCGCTGCGCATAGCCCGGAACCCGGATGTGGTAGCGGTAGATGTAAGGCTTCACCGGATCGGTAACGTTCTCAATTCTGATTGCTGAAAGTTCCGCCGTACTCATCTGCTTCTTAACGGCGTCGCGCAGTGTCTCTTCTCGTTGCGCGGGCGAATCGTCGTCGTCATACTCCTTACGGTAAACCCCCAGGTGACCGTAGTACTCAACCAATGCGTCTCCTTCGAGGGTGCCGTCCTCGCTCAGAGTGAGTTTCGCCGCCCGTTTCACTTTCGACTTTTCCGCCGGCGAGAGCGGCGTAGTTAGCCAGACGGGCTCCTTGGGATCAGCCAGCAGCGCTTGTTGATCCTCCTCCTCCCAGCGCAGCATGCCCAGCGGCACGTAGGTGCTGGCGGGATCGAAGAAGCGCCACTGTTCAGCAACCTTCACGGCAATGTCGTAGGTTTGCAGAAAGTAATCATCCGGAAACGCCTTGTCAAAAAAGGTGTCGCCGCGGTCGGAAAGCCTTACCATGCGCGCGTCGAAACCGGCAGCCAGCGCCATCGCCGCGAAAAGCATGTCGATGTCGGTGCCGGTACCCATGCCGTGTTTCAAAGTATCGGCCGGGGTTTTGTTTTCTTTTAGTTTGTTGCGTTCTTCCGTAGTAAGTCCCGACGCGTCGTCGTTAATGTTCTTGATCTTCAAACGGCAGAAGTCGAATAACTTTTCCAGCTTCGCTTCGGGAGTGTCCGCTCCAGCGATGGCCGCGGCGGTGGCGGTCCTAACTTCGTCGCTGACTTTCATGCGCGACTTGTTTTCTTCGAAGGTCCGTTTGCCGTAGTCCTGCCAGTACTTTTCGCCCTTGAGATTCGTGTCCTTCGAATAGTAGACCAGCATCCAGGGACGGACGGCGTCTTCGGGGGGCATGCGCGGCTCTTCACGAAAGGCCGGCACATTGTTCATGGTTACGCTGTAGAAGCCGTCTTTTTCTTTGTTGAAAGGCGAGGCGGAGCCATTGAAAGTCTGGGCGCGCATGCCATACTCAAAACCCGGGATGGAAAGCGGTTTGATGTAGTACTTCACCAGCTGGACCGGCACGTCGCGCTGGAAGTAGAGGCGAATGTAATTTGCGAGCGCGTCGTTGCGTACTTCTTTCCAGCGATATTCGATGATGGACCCGGGCTCAACACCCG
>JAVEEA010000108.1 GCA_030840675.1 Pyrinomonadaceae bacterium | reverse complement strand
TACGCCTGCGATAGCCTGGAGTAACCCGGCGGACATTACCTATGGAGCGGCTTTGAGCAGTACGCAGCTCAATGCCTCTACGGTTGTCGCGGGAACGCTTACCTACACCCCCGCGTCAGGAGAGTCGCTCAACGCCGGTAGTGGTCAAACTTTGGCGGTGGACTTTGTTCCGACCGATGTCGCCAACTACAACAACGCCTCGGCGAACGTAACCATCAACGTGCTGAAGGCTACGCCGACGCTCACCTGGACCAACCCAGCAGACATTACCTATGGAGCGTCATTGAGCAGCACGCAGCTCAATGCCTCTACGAGCGTGTCCGGAACGCTTACCTACACCCCGGCATCCGGTTCGGTACCCAACGCTGGTAATGGCCAAACGCTTTCCGTGGACTTTGTGCCGACCGATACCGCCAATTACAACAACGCCTCGATGAACGTCGCCATCAACGTGCTGAAGGCTACGCCGGCGATCGCCTGGACTAACCCGGCGGACATTACCTATGGAGCAGCTTTGAGTAGTACGCAGCTCAATGCCTCTACGATCGTGTCCGGAACGCTTACCTACACCCCAGCAGCCGGTTCGGTACCCAACGCTGGTAATGGCCAAACGCTTTCCGTGGACTTTGTTCCGACCGATACCGCCAATTACAACAACGCCTCGGCGAACGTGACCATCAACGTGCTGAAGGCTACGCCGGCGATCACCTGGACCAACCCAGCGGACATTACCTATGGAGCAGCTTTGAGCAGTACGCAGCTCAATGCAACTTCCAGTATCCCCGGAGCCTTTAGCTACACACCGGGCATCGGAGTAGTCCTGAATGCGGGTAACAGCCAAAATCTTGCAGTAGCCTTTGTCCCCACGGACACGGCCAGTTACAACAACCAATCTGCAAACGTCGCGATGAATGTACTGCAAGCCGGAACCGCGACGAGTGTTTCGTCTTCGATTAACCCGTCTGACTTAGGCCAGACGATAACGTTCACCGCCACGGTTAGTTCGGCGGCAGGACTGCCAACGGGAACGGTGCAGTTCAAAGCGGACGGCGCAAATATCGGTGGACCGCAGGCCCTGAACGGCAGCGGCATCGCCACCTTCGCGACCTCGGCTTTAACTGCCACGACGCACACCATTACAGCGGCCTACAGCGGTGACAATAACTTCGTCTCCGGCAATGGCACGTTGTCAGGCGGACAACTGGTACGTGGTCAACCATCGCTTTCCATCGGTGATGTTTCGCTTACCGAAGGCGACAGCGGCGCCAAGCTGGCGACGTTTACAGTCACACTTTCATCGGCGAGCAATCTGAGCGTGACCGTCAACTTTGCTACCACCAACGGCACGGCAGACTCAGCGGATTATCAATCGGCGTCTGGCACCGTCACCTTCGACCCGACTCAAACCACGCAAACAATCAGCGTCAGTGTGAACGGCGATACTACGTTTGAAGCCGACGAGATGTTCTTCGTCAATCTCTCAAACGCAGTAAACGCACCAATCGCAGATAACCAGGGACTGGGAACTATTCTGAACGACGATTCACTCGGTGGCGTCTTCAGCTTCAGTCAGGCCAGCTACACTGTGGGCGAAAGTGATGGACTCGTTACGATCACGGTCAATCGCTCGGGCGACCTAACCGGGTCGGCGACCGTCGACTACGCTACGGCTGATAGTAGCGCAGCCTTCGCTACTGCTCCGTGTGCGACGGTGAGTGGAGCCGCCTCGTCCCGTTGTGACTACACGGCGAGCGGAGGCTCGTTGGTGTTCGCTGCCGGCGAGAGTTCGAAGAACTTTACCGTTCTGATATCTCAGGATGCATTCGTGGAAGGTGCCGAGACTTTCCCGGTCACACTCCTCAACGCGACTGGCGGTGCAGTGTTCGGCACGCCCTCGTCGGCAACAGTAACGATCAACGACGACGCCAGCGAGGCGTCAACTAACCCGAGCGACAACACGGAAGAATTTGTTCGCGCTCATTATCATGACTTCCTGAATCGTGAGCCCGATTCCGCCGGCCTCGCTTTCTGGATCGATAACATCGACAAGTGTAACGACCCGGCGCGACTTCCCGCGGGCCAAACTACTGCTCAGTGCATTGCCAACCAACGGGTCAGCACTTCGGCGGCGTTTTTCCTGTCCATCGAATTCCAGCAGACAGGCTATTTCGTCTACCGGTTCAATGGGGTCTCGTTCGGCAATATTCCCGGCACGCCGGTGCCGGTCAGGTTCAACGAATTCATGTCCGACACGCAGGAGATCGAGCGAAACGTAGTAGTCGGCCAGGCCGGTTGGGAAGCGGTGTTGGAAAGTCACAGACAAGCTTTCGCGCTACAGTTTGTGCAGCGTCCGGAATTCAACTCGGCCTACCCAGCGGCCGTAACGCCGGGCTACTTTGTTGACGGGCTGTTTACAAACGCCGGAGTGATTCCGTTAGCCGCGGATCGCAGCGCAGCCATCAACGAGTTTGGTGCGGCTACGACCAGCGCAGATGTGAACGCCAGGGCGCGTGCTTTACGACGCGTGGCTGACAATACCCGCGTGGTCCAACAGCATCTCAACCGGGCGTTTGTCTTGATGCAGTACTTCGGTTACCTGCGTCGCAACCCGGACGCCGCGCCGGAAACAACGCTCGACTTCGGGGGTTACAACTTCTGGCTCAACAAGCTTGACGAAGCTAACGGCGACTTCATCGCCGCGGAGATGGTGAAGGCCTTTATCACGTCAGGGGAGTATCGAAACCGATTTGGCAACTAACTGGCTGGCAACGGTCCCGTGACTCGTTCCCAGGAATCGTCAAAGGCTGGAGACGAAGAAGGCGAGGGCGTTAAGTCCTCGCCTTTTTCGTTAGCACGAACTCGGGGATAGTTCGGACAAAAGTTGACCACCGCTGACGCAGGTGGTTCTGGCAGGGCGAACGCTTGCTTCTTCACTTGCGGCGGTGGTCCGTTGGCACCCGCCGCTGCTGAAGCTGGGCTCTCACCCAACAACGGGGTGGCCCAGCGGAATGAGATGACCAACTCCTCAATGATTGTCGAGACGGCACTCCGTGGCCGTCTTCTTGTTTGACGACTTACGAAGGTGGCCCAACGAACGAACCAAAGGCATTGCCTCTTCTCCGAAATTCTGAGGTTTTCTCAAAAATGGGACTGGCCTGTCCCGAAAGCGATAGCGCCGCTCCCCCATCGCGACTCTTCACCGACCTCACAACTCAACACCTGAATCGCTGAACCCACCGGAAACTACGCATAACATTCAGCAATTGGAGGCCTCCCGGCCGGGGAACCAACTAAACAGGAACAGGGCAGCGCCTTGGCCGTGCATGGCATATGCTTTGATTTAGAGCGGCGACGATTAACATGTATAGGCAGATGCGACGGCCAGCGCAAACCAAAGTTTGAATTCTGAACTACTTGATCATAATTAACAGTTCGTCGGTTCCAAACGTCATTTACCTACCATAGTTCCCAAGTCGCTGCCACGCTCGAGACTTGCAAGTAAGTTTATGGTTGATATCAAGCGCACCGGAAAATCGAAACTCAAAAGACGCGCTAAGACCGCGGTCTTGATCGTTATTGGGCTGGTCGCCGTCGGCGGAATTACCTTTGGACTGACTCGTCTGAAGCCGGCTGCACCCACACTCGATCGATCCACCGCTGTGATCGACACCGTCAAGCGCGGTCCCATGTTGCGCGAGGTTCGCGGTATCGGCACGCTTGTGCCGCAACTGGTTCGCTTCATACCGGCGCCGGCGGATGGCCGGGTGGAAAAAATTCCCGTAGAGGCCGGCGGCGTCGTCGGTTACGACACCGTCATCGTTGAACTCTCAAATCCGCAGGCGCAACAGGAAGCGATGGACGCCGCGTTTCAGGTGAAGGCGGCCCAAGCCGATGCTGAAAGCCTGCGCACGAAGCTCGAGAGCGACTCGATGACGCAGCAGTCCGCGATTGCCAGTATCTCCGCTGATTACAGCCAGGCGAAGTTGCAGCTCGACACCGACGAAGTGTTGGGTAAGCAGGGTCTCGTACCCGATTTGCTCTTGAAGATTTCGCGCATGAAGGTGCAGGAACTGGCGAGTCGCGTGAAGGTCGAGCAACAACGTCTGGCCGTGAGCGGCAAGTCGACCAAGGCGCAACTCAACGCGCAGCAAGCGCGGGTGCAGCAACTGCAGGCGTTGGCCAGGTTGAAGCAAGAACAAGTTGACGCGCTGAAAGTGCGAGCCGGCACGAGCGGAGTCTTGCAACAAGTCTCGGTACAGGTGGGCCAACAGGTTACGCCCGGCTTCAACATCGCGCGCGTCGCCGACCCGGCGTCGCTCAAAGCTGAGTTAAAGATTGCCGAAACGCAAATCAAAGATGTGAAGCTGGGCCAACCGGTGGCCGTGGATACCCGCAACGGAATTATTCAGGGCGAAGTGCAGCGCATCGATCCGGCGGCGCGTGAAGGCACGTTCATTGTCGACGTAGCACTGACTGGACCGCTGCCGCCGAGTGCGCGCCCCGACTTGAGTGTTGATGGAACTATCGAACTCGAGCGGCTCAGCAACGTTTTGTTTGTCAGTCGGCCGGCCTTCGGGCAGGGTCAACAAACAGTGGGGCTGTTTCGCTTGAGTCCCGACGGGCAGGAAGCGTCGCGTACGCAAGTGATCTTCGGGCGCAGTTCGGTAAGCACTATCGAAATAGTCAACGGCCTAAAAGAAGGCGAGCAGATAATCATCTCGGACACGTCGGCGCTGGACGGCTACGAACGCATCCGGGTGCGTTGACGCCTCTCGCCCTGGGCAAAAGTTAAAACAACTCGCAGTGGCCGTAAAAAACGCAGCGCCAGAATAAACAAGGAGACACAATGAGTTCATCCGATGCCCTGATCCACCTTGCGGAAGTCAAGAAAGTTTTCTACACCGACGAGGTCGAGACTCACGCACTCTCCGGCATCCATCTCGACATCCAAAAGGGCGAGTACGTTTCCATCGCCGGTCCCTCGGGTTGCGGCAAGTCGACCCTCTTGTCCATCCTCGGTCTACTCGATACGCCCAGCGAGGGCGAGTATGTCCTCAACGAGATGCCGGTGGAAAACCTGTCTTTGTCGGAGCGCGCTCGCATACGCAATCGCGAAGTCGGTTTCATCTTTCAGAGCTTCAACCTGATTGGCGACCTGACCGTTTATGAAAACGTCGAGCTGCCGTTGACCTATCGCGGCATGAATTCGGCCGAACGGAAGAAACGGGTCACCGAAGCACTCGAGAGTGTCGGCATGGGCCACCGCGCGAAGCACCTCCCCAGCCAGCTGTCCGGCGGCCAGCAGCAACGCGTCGCAGTGGCCCGCGCCATCGGCGGGCAACCGAGCATCCTGCTGGCTGACGAGCCCACCGGTAATCTTGATTCAACCAACGGCGAGGCAGTGATGGAACTCCTGCGCGACCTGCATCGGGGCGGCGCGACAATCTGTATGGTCACTCACGACGCGCGTTATGCGCAGCATGCCGATCGCATTGTGCACCTCTTTGACGGCCTTATCGTCGAGGAAGAAGCTGGCGCTAACCGGCGCGACGTTGAAGATAACGGGCGGGGAGCGAACGGATGATGCGCCTGCGCGGTGTCAAAAAGTTATTTGCATACCCTCCGGCCACCACCTATCTGCTGCCCTGGATCGCTTGCGATATTCAGCCCAGCGAGTTCGCTTGAGGCACGGCTGCATCGCACGAGATTTTAGTCTCCCTTTCTCTATGAAAGTCGATCAAGTGGAACAACGGTCAGCCCCACCGGCGTAAGCGGGTGGTCAACGCAGAGAGGCCGCCCGCTAACGCAGGCGGTTCTGACAGGCGGCCGTTAGCGGACAAGCAAGACAATTATGGAAACTCTACTTAAAGACGTTCGCTACGGAGTTAGCAGTTTGCTGAAGCATCCCGGCTTTACAGCGATCGCGGTCATCACGTTGGCATTGGGCATCGGCGCGAACACGGCAATCTTCAGCGTTGTTAACGCTGTCTTGTTACGCGCGTTGCCCTTTGCCGATCCGGATCGTCTGGTGATGATTTGGGAAGACGCGTCCTTCGCCGGGTTCCCGCGCAACACTCCCGCGCCCGCCACCTTCAACGACTGGAAAACTCAGAACCAACTCTTCGAGGATATGGCGGCTACGGACCTGCGCAGTTTCAACTTGACCGGAGACGGCGAGCCGCAAATGGTCGAGTCGTTTGGCGTGACGGCTAACTTCTTCCCGTTGCTCGGCGTGAAGCCGGCGCTGGGCCGGACCATCCTGCCGGAAGAGGACAAGCCCGAAGCGAACAAGGTTGTGGTGCTCAATTACAACCTCTGGCAACAACGGTATGGCGGCGACCGCAACGTCATCGGGCGCGATCTCCTGCTCAATGGCGAAAAGTATTCGGTCATCGGCGTCATGCCGGCAGGCTTTCAGTATCTCGACAGCCACATCCAGCTCTGGGTCCCCATCGGTTTCACGGCCCAGGGCCTGGCTTCGCGTACTCGTCATTATCTGAAAGTTGTGGGACGCATTAAGCCGGGCGTGACGGTCGCCCAGGCGAACGCGGAGATCCAAACTATTTCGCAACGCATCGCTCGCGATCATCCGGAGGAAGCAGGACGACTGAGCGCGTTCGCGCTGCCCTTGCGTGATCAGATTGCCGGCGACCTGCGACGACCGCTGCTCGTCTTGCTGGTTGCGGTCGGCTTTGTGCTGCTGATCGCGTGCGCGAACATCGCGAACCTTTTACTAGCGCGCGCGGCCAGCCGAAAGCGAGAGATGGCTGTACGGGCGGCACTGGGCGCAAGTCGCATGAGGCTCGTGCGCCAGCTGTTGACTGAGAGTTTGCTGCTCTCGAGTGTCGGCGCAATGTGTGGCTTGGTGCTGGCCACGTGGAGTTTTAGTTTTCTCCAACGGTTGATTCCGGACGGTCTGGCACAGTCAGCGAAACTGTCGCTCGATCCGCAGGTGCTCGGCTTTACCCTGCTGATCACATTTGTGACCGCCATAGTGTTTGGTCTCGTTCCCGCCTTCCAGGCCTCCAGAATTGATCTAAACGAAGCGCTCAAACAAGGCGGTGGTCGCTCGGGTCTCAACGCCGGCGGCAACCGCTTGCGCAGCGCGCTCGTGGTCGCGGAAGTCGCTCTCGCATTGGTCTTACTCGTCGGCGCGGGCTTGTTGATTCAGACGTTTCTAAAACTGCGCGGGCAATACTCAAGCCTGCGTGCGGAAAGTGTCCTGACGTTGCGAACCGTACTGCCGCAACGCAAATACTCCGAGCCGCGGCAACGCGCGAATTTCTACCAGCAGGTCCTGGAGCGTGTCGGTTCTTTGCCCGGGGTCGTCTCGGCCGGCTATGCGACCACCGTTCCGCTCGCAGTGAAGGGCGGTACCAACGGTTTCTCCGTCGCCGGGCGCAGCGTGGAACAGGCGCTCGCGGGTGGACTCTCATATGACGCGAACCATCGTCAGGTGAGCGCTGACTTCCTTAAGACGATGGGCATACCAATCCAAAAGGGGCGAGGCTTTACAGATGCTGACAACGAAGGGTCGCAGCCAGTAGCGCTTATCAACGAAACGATGGCCCGTCAGTACTGGCCCGGCGAGGAGGCGATCGGCAAACGTTTCAAACTCGGCGATCCGGGCGACAACGAAGTGCCGTGGGTAACGATCGTCGGTGTTGCCGGCGACGTCAGACAGATGGGAGTCGCTGAACCAGTCAAACCCGAAATGTATTTTCCCTATCAGCAGGCAGGCGAGCCCTTCTACGCGCCGCGCGACCTGGCAGTGCGGACCGCGGGTGACCCGCTCAGCCTGGTGGCGGCAGTGCGCAACGAGATCCATCAGGTCGATCCGGAACAGCCCATCTCAAACGTGCGCACGATGGCCGAGGTGCTGAGCGAGGAAACAGCTTCGCGCAGTTTGGGCATGACGCTGCTAACAATTTTCGCTGCTCTCGCACTTCTGCTCGCGACGCTCGGAATCTATGGCGTGCTGGCGTACTTCGTGGTGCAGCACACTCAGGAGCTTGGTGTACGCCTGGCGCTCGGCGCGCAACAGCGAGACATCCTTTCCCTGGTTTTGAAGAAGGGAATGATGCTGACAATGCTGGGCGTTGTGCTGGGACTGGCGGGCGCGCTTGCCCTAACACGAGTGCTGGACAGTCTGATGTTCGAAGTTAGCACAAACGATCCCGTGACCTACGCCGGGATAGCGCTTCTGCTTAGTTTCGTGGCGCTGGTTGCTTGTTACCTGCCCGCGCGGCGCGCGACGAGAGTCGATCCACTGGTGGCCCTGACTTCCGAGTAGCAGCTTCTGCCTCCCGGAAGTAGCCCGACCGTTAGGGAGAGCGTCAGGCAATTTGCTGTTTGCGCAGGATGTCGTAACGCCCTGCCTAACGGTCGCGCCACTGCCCCCGGAATGACCTGCGCGCCGAGCCATCCATCCCGATCCTTCATTTGATATGAGTGAGTCTCTTAGTAATGGTGTAATCTGAGAGTCTCTTAGGCGATATCACAGTGTTGTGATGTCGCTATTTTACGGGTCTACCGATGCCTAGAATTCTTATTGCCGACGATCAGGGGGATGTCCTGACCGCGTTGCGACTCCTCTTGAAGGGTAACGGCTTCGAGATCGAAACCGCCTCGTCTCCCCAAGGGGTAATGGAGACGGTCAACACGCAGGAACTCGACGCCGTCCTGATCGATTTGAACTATGCCCGCGACACTACCTCCGGCAGCGAAGGACTGGATCTGTTGAGCCGCATTCAGGCAGTCGATCCGACGTTGCCGGTGGTGGTGATGACGGCCTGGGGCAGTGTCGATCTGGCTGTGGCGGCGATGCGGCGGGGCGCGCGCGATTTCATTCAAAAGCCCTGGGATAACGCGCGCCTGCTGACTGTGGTGCGCACGCAGATCGAACTCGCCAGCGCGTTACGCAAGGGCCAGCGACTGGAAGCGGAGAACCTCGCGTTGCGTGACAACGCCGCTGAGGCGGCCGCCAAGCTACCGGCTTTCATCGCCGAGTCGGCGCCGATGAAGGCAGTAGTGAGACTCGTCGAACGCATGGGTCCGGCTGACGCCAACATTCTAATCACGGGTGAAAACGGAGCGGGGAAGGGGGTAATCGCCCGCGCCCTGCACGCGATCTCCGCGCGCGCCGCCAAGCCGTTGGTTTCGCTTAACGCGGGTGCGTTGGCTGAAGGAGTTTTTGAAAGTGAACTCTTCGGCCACGTGCGCGGCTCATTCACCGATGCGAAGGTGGACCGCGTCGGACGTTTTGAACTCGCCGACGGCGGCACGCTGTTCCTTGACGAGATCGCGAATGTCCCGCTCAACCTGCAGCCCAAACTTCTGCGCGTCCTGGAGACCGGAGAATTCGAACGCGTCGGCTCTTCTAGAACGCGCAAGGTGGATGTGCGCGTATTGTCGGCCACCAATGCTGACCTACATAACGAGGTCGCGCAACGTCGTTTCCGGCAAGACCTGCTCTTCCGGCTAAACACCGTCGAGATTCATTTGCCGCCATTGCGCGATCGCCGCGACGACATTCCCGCGCTCGCCGAACACTTCCTGCGACAACACAGCGAGCGCTACCGGCGCGCAGCGATGGTCTTCACGCCGCAGGCGCTCGCTGCTCTGCGCGCGCACGCCTGGCCCGGCAACGTTCGCGAGTTGGACCATGTCGTCGAACGCGCGCTGCTGATGAGCTCGAGCAATTTTGTCACTGCTTTCGATCTGGCGTTGCAAACGACGCCCGACGCGCGTTTTTCGGACCGGCTCGAGGAGATGAGCCTCGAAGAGGCGGAGCGATTATTGATCACCAAAGCGCTCGCGCGTTTTGAAGGTAACGCCAACCGCGCCGCGGAGGCTCTCGGTCTTAGTCGCAGCGCACTCTACCGCCGTCTGCAAAAGTATGGACTTTCCTAACCTGGGAGCGCGAGCGTCCCCTCGGCGGGCAGCGCGAAAGCCACCTCCGCGTCAGGTTCGCAACTCAAAGATCAACCTATCGGCACTCTGAAAAGCGGCGCCGCGCAACCGCACTCCGAAAACTTGAGTTATCATTGCGGTGTGAACACGCCCGCTAAGTTGCCAAAGCACACTTCAACCTTCACTACTCTCGACCCGGCCTCGCGCCGCGGCAGTCATCTTAAATTTGAACGGCGCGTCACTGTCCTGGCTTTCGCCGCGGGTGCTCCCGCCGTAGCCCTGTGCGCATTCCTGCTCTGGTACGACGACTACAGCGCCCGCGTTCAAGGGACGCTCGATCTGTTTCTTGTGCTCGCCTGGTTGGGCGTCGCTTTCACCCTGAAGCAGCATATCGTCCGGCCGTTGCAGACGCTGTCCAATATCCTCGCCGCCATCCGCGAAGGCGACTACTCGATTCGCGGCCGGCGTGCGTCCATTGGCGACGCGCTGGGTGAACTAATGCTCGAAGTAAACGACCTGGGACAAACGTTGCGCGAGCAACGCCTCGGCGCTTTGGAAGCGGCCACTCTCTTGCGCACCGTGATGGGCGAAATCGATGTGGCGGTGTTTGCGTTCGACGGTGAAGAGCGCTTACGCCTGGTTAACCGCGCCGGGGAAAAACTGCTGGCGCAGCCCGCCACCAGATTGCTTGGCCGCACGAGTGTTGAGCTGGGTCTGGCTGCGTGTCTCGATCCGGAAGACGCGGAAGGTCCACACACGATGCAGATGGTTTTTCCCGGAGGCGTGGGACGCTGGGACATTCGCCGTAGTACTTTTCGCGAGGGCGGCGCGCAACACCAGTTGCTGGTGCTTACCGATCTGAGCCAGACGTTGCGCGAGGAAGAGCGGATTGCCTGGCAACGTTTGTTACGTGTGCTTGGTCATGAACTGAATAACTCGCTCGCGCCGATTAAATCCGTAGCCGCGAGTCTCGCTGACCTGCTCGCACAGCATCCGCGGCCAGCCGACTGGAACGATGACATGCAGCGCGGATTGCAAGTCATTTCTTCGCGGGCCGATTCGCTGGCGCGCTTCGTCGAGTCGTACTCGCAGCTGGCGCGCCTGCCGCAACCGCGCTGCGAGCCTTTGGAGATCGGTGCGCTCGTGCGACGCGTCGCCAATCTCGAAACGCGTTTGCCGG
>JAVEEA010000101.1 GCA_030840675.1 Pyrinomonadaceae bacterium | reverse complement strand
TGGGTTAATTCCGATCACCTTTCGCTGCTGGGCCTGGTGGCGATGTTACTGGCAGGAGTGTTTTATGCCGCGAGTGCGCGCAACCCACTTTGCTTGCATCTCGTGAACCTTTGCATCTTCCTCAACTGGTTTGGCGACAGCCTCGACGGCACCCTTGCGCGTTATCGCGATCGGCGACGGCCACGCTACGGTTTCTATGTGGACCACATCATCGACACCTTCGGCACCACGTTTCTAATACTTGGCCTCGCGCTTTCGGGTTACATGAGCGAGCGAGTGGCGGCCGCTGCGCTCGTAGTCTTCCTGATGCTGGCCATCAACTCCTACCTCGCCGCCTACGCGCTTGGCGTTTTCAAAATCTCGCACGGGAAAATGGGTCCAACTGAGATTCGTTTGCTGATTATCGTGGGCAACTTGTTTCTACTGCACAGCGCGCACACCCGCATACTCGGGCATCGCTTTCTCCTGTTCGACGTAGCGGGTGTGGTGAGTGTCGTCGGTATGGGCGCGATTCTCATCTTCTCGTCAATCAAAAACACACACACGCTTTACGAACTCGAGCGGCTGCCAGGCAGCAGACCTGTCGTGAGCGAGAGTTCGGTGCTGAGTTAGTAAGTAAACGGTCGGGCTGCTGCTGCGGTCTCGCTACTGCAATGCTTCACTGGGTAAAATTCAATGTGGTTGGCATCGTCGGCTTCGCACTTCAATCGATCGTGCTGTTCACGTTGACACGCAGTACGCCAAGCTTGAGTTATCTGGCAGCGACGGCCGTGGCGGTGGAACTCGCGGTCCTCAATAACTTCTTCTGGCACCAGCGTTGGACCTGGCGCGACCGGCCCGCGTTAACAAAGACCGATACCCTGCGGCGACTGGCGAAGTTTAATGTGTCTACTGGTCTGGTGTCGCTGGCGGGGAATCTTTTCTTCATGGGTCTCCTGGTCGGGCGTTGCCATCTGCCGGTTTCGGGCGCCAACCTCGCGAGTGTCCTGGTATGCTCGCTCGTCACCTTCCTGCTTGCGGATCGCTTTGCGTTCGACGTGGCCCCGGCGTAAAGCAAACTGTTAGTTTGCTTCTGCTTGGACCACCCGCTCACGCAGGTGGTTCTGACAAGACTGGAGCTTGACGCCTCACGCCCTAGCCGCGTACAAACCTATTCAATGATCGAACTGCCGACAACGCCGGCGCCGGCGACCCCCCTGGCCGTTGAGACCGCGAATCTCGTGCGACGCTTCCAGGACTTCGTCGCCGTCGACAATCTCAACCTCAAGGTCAGGCGCGGCAGCTTTTTCGGTTTCCTGGGTCCCAATGGCGCGGGAAAATCTACGACCATAAAAATGCTGACCGGTCTCCTTGGTCCAACCAGCGGCCAAATACTCGTCCTCGGTCGCGACCTCTCGCTCGAGCCTTTGGAAGTGAAACGCCGCATCGGCGTCGTGCCGGAAGACTTGAATTTATTTGAACGCCTGACTGGCGCCGAAATGCTCGCCTTCACTGGCCGCATGTATGGACTTAAAAAGGCCGAGATTGCGCAGCGCGCGCCCGAGTTGCTCGAACTGATGGAACTCGCCGCCGAGCCCAAAAAACTGATCGTCGAATACTCGCATGGGATGAAAAAGAAACTGGCCCTCGCGTGCGCGCTGATTCATCGGCCGGAAATATTGTTTCTGGACGAGCCGTTCGAAGGTGTTGATGCAATCGCGTCGCGTACTTTGAAAGACTTGCTCTCGCGGCTGACCGCGCGTGGGTTGACGGTGTTTCTGACGTCACACGTGCTGGAAATCGTGGAGCGACTTTGCACCGACATAGCGATCATCGCGCAGGGCAAGCTGCTCGCCGCCGGTTCACTTGCGGAACTGCGCCAGGGAATTCAACTCGCGGATAACGGCGAACAAACGGGCCTCGCGCAACACACCGGCCCGATCTCGCTCGAAGAATATTTCATTCATATCGTCGGCGGCGAACGTAGCGTTGGTGAAGCAGAAGTGCTGCAGTGGCTGACATAGAGTTTTATCGCCGGTGCCCTCTTGTTTCGGTTCTCTCTGCCGTCGACGCTGCGTTTCTTTGTGCCGTCGCCCGGAATAATCGTTTAGTAAACTCAACGCGACGACACTTCGGCCCTTGTTCACCTAAAACCCACGGAGGTGCGAGATGGATTACTTCACACGACTTAAGAATTTTTGGTTTCCTGACTTGAATGCTTTCTGGTGGTTACTCCTGGCTCTCCCTGGTCTGTACTTCTTTCAGACCGTAGTTCACGAGGGCACACATGGTTTGACCGCCTTCGTGAAGACCGGAAGCTTTCCCACCGTGGCGCCGTTTCCGCACCTGACTGAGACTGGCGGCTTCCTTAACGGCGTCACGCTCTACGATCCCTCAGTGGCGGAAAAGCCGAAGCCGCTGGAGCGCCACGACTGCAACACCCAGGTGAAAACTCCAAGCACCAGACTGGCCGGCTGGATCGGCATGCCACAGTTTGTCGACATCCTGTTAATCGTTTGCTTCACTTTAATTTTCATGTTCGCCGACATTCGCAGCGCGATGGTCCGTTTCGCCTTGCGGGCTTGGTATCTCGGCGCCTGGATTGACTTCATGTTCAATACTGCCCGGCATCTCGTGGGCGGCTGCAAAGACACGCAGGACTGGAGTCGCGTTATGCTGCGCGCCGACATCGGTGACGGCTGGTTTGCGCTCCTCACCTGGCTGCTGTGGCTGGTGATTCTTTGCCACTTCGTTTGGGTCTACTGGTCGGCATGGGGCCGCAATGCAGTGGCTGAAAGCAGTTTTTGGGACTATCGCTGGATTGCCTTCAGCCTGGGCTTGCTTTCGACAGTGGCGGTGGTCTGGATGCTTGCGGTGAGCGACAAGGGAATTAACAAAGGGAACGTGGTATTTGTAATTCCCTTTATCTTGCAGTGTCTATCGATCGTCTGGTGCGCGATCTATTTCTGGTTGACGTTTAGCCGACAGACTCAGTCGCCCGGTTGATTGTAACCGAAACGCTGCCCCTGGCATTTCAATACCAGGGCCGGAAGCATGATTCATCAAAACCGGGAGGGCGCGACCGGGTAAAGCAAACTGTTAGTTTGCGCTTTTCGTTTTATATGTGGTCAGGGAATATCTCACGCAGAAGCAAACTAACAGTTTGCTTTACGTGAAGTCGACTCGGTCGCTATCGATCAGATCCGCTACGGCACTTCGATAATCAGCTCGCGCCCGAAGGTGAAGTTGGGACGCTTGCGACCCTTAAGGTATTTCGCCGCGGTCTGCGAGAGCGCGGTGATGAGAATGGGCAAGGCGATCGTCGCGTCGCAGTTTACATAAGCGCTGTGGGCGCCGCGCGCGAGTTTGCCGTAAACCAAGCCTTCGTCAAATGACACCGCGTTCGAACGCCCACCAGGATGGGGTGCATCAGTGGTGATCTGGATAGCGTACTTGTGACCCTGGTGATGGTTCTTGAGGATGAAGGAAGAAACTTCCGTCTGCTGGACGAAACTCTTGGGCGTGCCACCGCCGAGATTGATGACTCCGGTGAGACGCGCGCGCGCGGTGACGGTAGTCATATCGAGCACGTCCTGGACCATGTCAAACATGAAGTTGTTCTTCTTTTCAAAACGCGCGGAAGCAATGCCGACAGCAAGGCCGCTGTCAGCGACCCCTGGACAGAAGATCGGTACGCGCGCTTTGTAAGCAGAGGTCAGTACGCCGTCTTCCGTGGCAATCTCAGCCAGTTCGCGACCCAGCAGGTGTAGATACTCGCGCGTCGAATAAGGGCGCGACTGATCGAGCTGGTTGGTGAAGCCGCCCACCCATTCGTTGGCCTCGCGGTATTCTTCGTCGCTCGCGAGCAGGTCCCACATGCGGCTAATTTGCGACGCGTCGAGTTCGGCGTCCGTCATGTTGGGGTGGGCCTGGAAGTGATAGCGCCCGAGCGTTTCGTGCAAGTCGTGGAAGAGCAGTGAACCGGAAAGCACCAGGACATCGATGAAGCGATTCTTGATTACGTAAGCAAGGAGGCGACGCATGCCGGCGGGAATCAACGCGCCGGAGCCGGCGACGATGATGGTGGTGTTGTCCCCGAGCATGTCGAGCCAGATGCGATGCGCTTCCGCCAGTTGGCGTCCGCCGAAGCCGGCGCCCTCCATCTTTTCCAGCAAGCCGGCGACTGAGCGATCGCGATCCACCTGGACTGGACGAGTGGGCGTCGTAAGATACTTCGATGCTTTGGGTTTTCGCTGCGTAACCATAGCGCTAGTCAACCTCTCAAATTGTAAACGTCGGGCTTGTTGATCCATTTCAGAGCTCATAACTTTTAGAAATCGGTGCGGCGGCGCGAACGAGTCTTGGCCCCGTTAACCGATAGATAGGTGTAAGCGTCGTAACGCGATTCATAAAATTGCGACAGGTCAGCGCCTTCGGCTTCGGTAAGTTCACCGTCTTTGACGCGCGCGCTGATCAGTCGCCGGAAGCCATCATGCAGCAAGCTCTTCTCGTAACGGGCGCGTTCGGTGGCCTCGCCGACGGTGGTGCCACGAATCACTTTCTTGATCAAATAGCCTTCGTCGTCGATGTAGATGTGCGCCTCGTGCGGCGTGCCGAAAAGGTTGTGGTTGTTACCCATCACTTCCTGGTAGGCGCCAACCAGCAGGAACGCCAGGTAATAGGTTTCGCCCGGAATGAGCGCATGCAGTTCGAGCACCTGCTTGACGTCGTGCAGATCGACAAACTTGTCGACCACGCCGTCTGAGTCGCAGGTGATATCGCAGAGCGTCGCGTATTCCGTCGGCGGTTTGTTCAGGTAATGAATCGGCACGATCGGAAAGAGTTGATCGAGCGCCCAGTGATCCGGTACGGAACGAAACACGGAAAAATTAGTCAGATACTTGGCGCACAGCAAGCGGCGCAGGTCGTCAAACTCTTCCGAAACGTACTTGGCCTGTTGGGCATACTTGTCCGCCCGTTCGCACACGTCCCAGAACAGCACCTCGCCCTTGGCGCGATCTTCCAGCGAAACCAAACCCAGATTGAACAGGGTGAACAACTCTTCGCGATGTTCGAGGGCATCGTGGTAATACTCGCGATAGTTTTTTACCGTGATTGAAGCGCGCAGGTCGCCGAGCTCGGTTACCACTTGCGGATCGTCGTCGTCGATTTCAATCGGCGTAATGTCTTCGACTATTGTTTCGATTTCGTCCTGGACATTTGTGATCAAGAGGGCGTGATAGGCGGCCAGGAAGCGTCCCGACTCCTGGATGATCGTCGGGTGCGGCACGTTCTCGTCGTCGCAGACCTGTTTAATGGTGTAGATGACGTCGTTGGCGAATTCCTGTGCAGTGTAGTTCGCGGAAGAGTCGAACGCCGTCTTCGATCCGTCGTAATCGACTGCCATGCCGCCGCCGACGTCGAGCAGATCGATGGGGACTTTCATCTGGACCACTTTCGCGTAAACGCGCGCGGCTTCTTTCATCGCGTTCTTGATGCGCTTGATGTCGGTCAACTGCGAACCGATATGAAAGTGAAGCAGCTTGAGCATGTCAATGCGATCGGCTTGTTCAAGCCGGCGAATCACTTCCAGCATCTCAGTCGTCGTTAACCCAAACTTCGCTGCTTCGCCGCCGGATTTTTCCCAGCGTCCGGAGCCTTTGGAGTAGAGCTTGACGCGCATTCCCAGCGTGGGCAGGCCGCCGTTGTCGTTGCGTTCAGCGATGTTGAGTACGTGGTCCAGTTCGCTGAGCTTTTCAATAACGATCACCACGCGTTTGCCGCAACGGGCGCCGGCAAACGCGAGTTCGATAAATTCTTCGTCTTTGAAACCGTTGAGCACGAGCAGGCTGTCCGGCGTTTGTTCCAGGGCGAGGGCGGCGTAGAGTTCGGCTTTGGAACCTGCTTCGAGGCCAAAGTCGTAGCGTGAACCTTCGCGCAGGTACTCCTCGACCAACGACCGCTGCTGATTGACCTTCATCGGATAGACGCACATGTGCGCGCCCTGATAATCGTATTCTCGTATGGACCGGCTGAAGGCGCGTTGGAGTTTGCGGACCTGTGCGGCCACCAGTTGCGGAAAGCGCAACAACACCGGGGCGCCAATCCCACGGCGGGCCAAATCGTCGATTATTTCTTTCAGGTCGGCTGAACGGCTGTCGCCTTCAGCGGGACGGACGATGAGATTGCCCTTGCGGTTTACATCAAAGTAGCCAGCGCCCCAATTCTCGATTCCATACGTTTCGAGCGTTTGCTCAATTGCCGTGGTCAATTCGCGGTCTCCTGACTGCCTGCGGAAAACTCAATTGTCGTGATGCTTGAAGCCAAAGCGTAGTTATACACATCCCGAGTTCGAGTAGCGGAAGAAATTTCTGGATGGGACGCTTGATGCGGCAAATGTAACAGAAAACGCAGGGACGGTCTATAACTTTTTTGTTTCGGAAATTCAGTTTTGTGAGGGTAAACACTTGTAAAAACGGAGTTTAGTCCGGGACTAGTGAAACCTAGACCAACCCTCGGATGCCAGGGTTACCGAAGGAACGGCAAGCTGGCTCGCTCCCGAAAGTGATTGACATTCGAATTCGCGTCACTATAATGCATACTTTTTTACGCGCCGTGGCGGTATGACGTTCGGCCTTTTCTTAGCCAGTTCCGGCTCGCAAAAACACTTCGCGCCAACCACCACTCCGGGGCGAAGAGCACCCCTGACACTCTCATTTTCATCGCGGCTTAATTCGATTCCGTCGTTGCAACCTCTGTGTTCTCCGTGTCTCCGTGGTGAAAAACTTCCGCAAGAACATCACCGCGGAGAGACAAAGAGCACTGCGGAGGCACAAAGAAGACCAAACGAGACTACTCCCTTTTTCCCTCAGGAGAATTCATGAACGCAAAAACTGTCTTGAAGTACGCCTCTGATCAAGGGGCGAAATTTGTTTCCGTTCGCTTTACCGATTTGCCCGGTTCCTGGCAACACCTGACCTTTCCCATCGGCGAATTGGGTGAGGGGAATTTTGAGGATGGCTTCGGTTTTGACGCCTCATCGATTCGCGGCTGGGCGGCGATTCATGAGTCAGACATGCTGCTGGTACCAGATCCGTCGCGCATGTGGATGGACCCTTTTTCCGATCATCCGACGCTTTGCCTGATTGGCAACGCCGTCGATCCGATTACGAAGGAAGGCTACCCATTCGACCCGCGTTCCGTGGCGGTTCGAGCCGAGAACTATTTGCGGTTCACCGGCCTCGCCGACATCGCTTACTTCGGACCGGAAGCGGAGTTCTTCGTGTTCGACTCCGTAAAGTTTCATAACGAACAGCAGTCGGCCGGCTACACACTCGATTCCGATGAGGGCCACTGGAACACCGGTCGTGAAGCGAACGAGTTTCAAGGCTCAAATCTTGGTTACCGCATTCGGCCCAAGGAAGGCTATGTACCGGTCGCGCCGATCGACACGTTGAGCGATTTGCGTTCGGAGATTTCACTGACGCTGGCTAAGTGCGGCGTGACGGTGGAGTGCCACCACCACGAAGTAGCGACGGCCGGACAATGCGAAATTGATTTCCGTTTCGCCAACCTGCTGACTACGGCCGACAGTCTACAAGTCTTCAAGTACGTGGTGCGCAATACGGCTTACCAGTACGGCAAGACGGCGACGTTCATGCCCAAGCCGCTTTACGGCGACAACGGTTCCGGAATGCATTGTCATCAATCGCTTTGGAAAGCCGAGAAGCCGCTGTTTGCCGGCGACGGTTACGCGGGACTTTCGGAAATGGCGCGGTTCTATATTGGTGGACTACTGAAACATGCCGCGGCGGTGGTCGCGTTTGCGGCGCCGACAACCAACAGTTACAAGCGGCTGGTGCCTGGCTTTGAAGCGCCGGTTAACCTGGCTTACTCGGCGCGGAATCGTTCGGCGGCAATTCGGATTCCCATGTTTTCCACTAACCCGAAATTGAAGCGTTTGGAATTCCGTCCGCCCGACCCTTCGTGCAATGCGTACCTCGCTTTCTCGGCGATGCTGTTGGCCGGCATCGACGGAATTCAGAATCGCATCGACCCGGGCGACCCGCTCGAGAAGGACATTTACGATCTCTCTCCGGAGGAACTCAAGGATGTGCCGACCTTGCCGGGTTCACTTGATGAGTCGCTGGTGGCGCTCGAAAACGATCACGATTTTCTGTTGAAGGGTGACGTCTTCAGCCAGCAGTTGATCGAACGCTGGATTACGTACAAACGCGACAAGGAGATAACTCCGCTGCGTATGCGTCCGCACCCACTGGAGTTTTCGTTGTACTACGATATCTAGCCCAAGCAGAAGCCCAACCGTAAGGGAGGGCTCTTTTCCGGCTCTGATTGAAAGCAAAGGAGCCCTCCCTGACGGTCGGGCTTCTGCTTAGCAAAGGAGCCCTCCCTGACGGTCGGGCTTCTGCTTAGCAAAGGAGCCCTCCCTGACGGTCGGGCTTCTGCTTGCAAAGGAGCCCTCCCTGACGGTCGGGCTTCTGCTTGCAAAGGAGCCCTCCCTGACGGTCGGGCTTCTGCCTGGTTCGCCCACCGCGTAAGATGTCGGCGTGCAAAATCTCGACGCGAAAGTCGCAGCGTTAATTCACGATCTGCCGGACGAGCAAGGCGCCCGGCTTTTTCTAGAGCGACTCGCGACCGAGCAACCGCGCTCGTACCAAAAATTACTGCCGGATGCAGCGCTCCTTTCCGACACCCTCGCGCTGGCAGCCTGGAGCCCGTTGCTGGCCACCACCCTCGAACAGAATCCCGACTACCTTCCCTGGTTAAAGCGTGAACGCGCCGACGTGCGCGTCAGGACTCGCGAACAGCTAAAAGAGTCTTTGGGCCGTTTCGCGTTGACGCACTCCACCCTGGCGCCGCAAGTTCTCTTCGCGCGCTTCCGGCGCCGCGAACTATTGCGCATTTACCTGCACGACGTGCGGCGCGTGCAAACTCTGGTCGAAACGACGGAAGAACTATCAAACCTTGCGGACGCGATCCTTGATTACGCGTTCAGCCTGGCGCGTCAGGAACTCGACAATCGCTACGGCGTGCCGCTGCGCGACGAGCGGGGACGAATTGCGACTGCCGAGTTTTGCGTGGTGGCCCTCGGCAAGCTGGGTTCGGCCGAACTCAACTACGCTTCGGACATCGATCTCGTTTTCATTTATTCGGACGACGGCACAACCGCGGGCGGTTCGAGCGAGCGCGGCAAACTCACCAATCGTGAGTACTTCATCAAGCTCTCCGAGGCGATTGGTAAGCTCGTGGGCCAGCCGGCCGGGGAAGGCGCCGCTTATCGCGTCGATCTGCGCTTGCGGCCTCACGGTCGCGACGGCGCGCTCGCCGTCTCCCTGGCTGAGGCGCTCGCGTATTACGACAAGACAGCGCAGGCCTGGGAACGCCAGGCATTGATTCGCAGTCGACCAGCGGCTGGTTCTGGCGCACTCTTCGCGCGTTTCGCCAACGCGGTGCAGCCAAGTATTTATCGTTCTGACGTTTCAGTTCAGGACGCGCTCGCCAGCGTGCGGCTCGCCAAACAAAAGATCGACCGCAACGTGGCCCGCAGTAATGCCGGTTTCAACGTGAAGTTGCAGCGCGGCGGCATCCGGGAGATTGAGTTCATTGCGCAGGCGCTGCAGTTGGCCCACGGCGCCCACGATGAGTGGCTACGCGTAAGCCACACGCTGATCAGTCTGGGACGCCTGGCCGATCGCGAACTGATAACGGAACAGGAGCGCTCGGAGTTGTCCGATGCCTACCTGTTCCTGCGAACGCTCGAACATCGTTTGCAAATGGAGCATGGACTGCAAACCCACACGGTGCCGCAAACTGACGCACAACGATTAGTCGTCGCGCGGCGAATGGGATTTGCGGGCGAGACGATGAGCGCGCTGCTCAAGGGTTTCGATCAGGCGCTGCTGCTGCATGCCACGAAGGTGCGCAATGCCTACGATCGGGTTTTTGCGGAACCTATCGAGAATTTGAGGTCGGGCGCGAGCGCGTTGACAAATCGCCCGGCGACATTGGCGGACACCGCTGGAACTGAGAACCACTTATTGCAGGACGCGGCACAAGTTTTTATGTTGCATCTCACTCAGGCCGAGCGGCAAACAGCAAACGTCGGGTCACTGGCGCGGCTGCTGAGCGAATCGGTCGCCGCGGCAATAAATCCGCGACGCGCTTTGATTCTTACGACCCGAGTGGCCGCATCGCTCGGCAAATCTGAAGGCACCGCGGAGTTAACGCAAAACGCCCTCACCTCACTCGTGCAGCTCTGCGGTTCCTCTGAATTCTTTGGCGAGATGTTGGCGAGTTACCCGGCGCTGGTTGCGACGCTAAGCCAGGAAAAAGCGCGGGCACGGCGTCGTGACTATCGTGCCCAACTGCGCGCTGCTATCGAGGCCGAGAAAAGTTTCCCCGCCGAGCTTGCGGCTTTGCGTCGTGAATGGTCGCGACTGCTCATCGAGATCGGAGCTGAAGACGCGGCCGGAAAAATCAACCTGCTCGAATCGAATCAGCTCCAGACTGAATTGGCGATTTCCAGCATCAACGTCGCTTATCTCGTGGCGCGACGTGAGCTGGCGCGGCGTTATGGACCACTACGGGGCGGGCCGCGTCTCAGCGTACTGGCGTTGGGGCGACTGGCGAGCGGCGGAGTCGACTATGGCTCGGACCTGGACATCACGTTCGTCTACGACTCGCTCGTCTCTTCGCCCAGCGTCTCGCTGACGCCGGATGAAGCCTACGGGCGGCTGGTCGAACTGATGATCACTGCACTCTCGAGCGTCACACGCGAGGGCTATCTCTATCGCGTCGACTTGCGTCTGCGTCCTAACGGCAAAAACGGTCCGTTAGTCAGCAGCTCCGAAGGGTTTCTCGAGTACGTGAGACAACGCAGCGCGATTTGGGAGTGGCTGGCTTATGTGAAGTTGCGCGCGGTGGCAGGTGACTTGGAGTTAGGGAAAATGGTGGAGACTCATGCGCGGCACGCTGTGCATGAACGCGCGCGAGCAATAGATTCAGACGAGTTGCGCCAGGAAACCCGGCGCGTGCGCGAGCGACTCGAAAGAGAGAAAGGCGCCGGACATAAGGAGCCACGTCGCGGTGGTCTGGCTTCCGCGGGCAATCGCATCGCGACCAAATATTCAGCCGGCGGCATGCTGGACGTTTACTTTGCCGCGCGCTACCTGCAACTACGCGACGAGGTACCGGATGAAGGCGACGATCGCTCGACCCGCGCAACACTCGCACGACTGGAAACCAGCGGTAGCCTGACAGTGCGCGACCACGAGGTGTTGAGCAGTGGCTACGAATTGCTGCGTGCGGTGGACCATCAGCTGAGGCTGATCGCAGGGAAAGTGGCCGCGTTGCCGTCGCCGGATTATCCAGCGTACCAGGAAATCACCGAGCGACTGGGATTCGCGTCGCCGGTTGAGTTGAGCGAAACTCTGCGCGAACGTATGTGCGCGAT
This sequence comes from Pyrinomonadaceae bacterium, assembly GCA_030840675.1. Taxonomy (GTDB): domain Bacteria; phylum Acidobacteriota; class Blastocatellia; order Pyrinomonadales; family Pyrinomonadaceae; genus PSRF01. The sequence continues at coordinate 25,000 of JAVEEA010000101.1, read as the reverse complement.
TCGCGAAGCGTACGAGCGGATCACGAGCTAGCAGCTGCTCAGGCGAGGCGCGGTTGGTTCTCGACTTCTTCATGCCAGCAACGCGTACACCAGCGATGCATTGCCTTGCGCTCATCTTTGCTGTAATCGCCGGAACCCGGCAGGCGTGCCACCAGCTCGCGTTCGTCGTCGCCAAGTTCATCCCAGGTACGCAACGTTTCCTCGCCGCACTTAAAACAATGTCTCTCAGTGTTCATGAACAGACTCCCTCCGTTCTCTATTATTCGCATCGCTGAGTCGCAAATTAACAGTTTGCGCTATGCCGAAAAATTCACTTGTTTACGCGCGCGTCCTGATCGTGTAACTTAACTTTGACAGCTGGCTGATGCAACAAACCGCCGCGGCGGGGCATCCACAGTTGGGAGATTACTTTCGGGAACACGGCAGGAATAATAAATGTTTCGCATTAAAGCGTCATACACCGGACAACTGGAACTGAAAACCACTTTGGAACGAGCGCGCGAGTTTTTCGGCGAGCTGCGAAACTTCGCCGACCTCATGCCAGGCATCGAAGGCATTCGCAAGGAATCCGGCGGCATCATGCGCTGGATCGTACGCGCCGAGGTCCCGGTGATTGGTTCGGTGCAGGCGAGTTTTGCGGTACGCAAGACTGAAGATGGACCCGAACGACTCGAGTGGTCGCCGGCCGGTTCGGAGAACAAGAATTATTTACGTTATGCGGCGGCGTTTGAAGTGCGCGGACATAACGTGTTGATAAAAGTTTCGCAGCACGTCGAACTTCGTCGCGCTCACGCCAGGGAGATTCACCGGCTGGCAGCTTTGGTTGGTGAAGGTGCGATCAGTTCCGAGATGCAGAAGCGGGTAGCAGAAATGATTCGCACTTTCCTCGAGCGCGCGCAGCAGAAGTTGGAAGGCGAATCAGCAGTCGAGCAGGAAGCAGAAGCGTTTTAGGTTCCGTCAGGGACCAAGTGTTTATAGCCTGACGATGGTGAAGGATTGGCTCTGGGGTAGCCGCGACGAGTTTCGCTGCTACCCCAGAGCCGTTTTTTACTTTGGACGAAGAGAGCGAGGATCTCACCTACTTGTGTCCGTAGCTGATCAGGTTTGCGAACATGCGGTATCCGCCCGGTACGCCCGCGCGTAACTGGCGATACCAAACCATGCTAGTGTAGAGGTAGTTGCCTTTTCCGTAAGACGCCACCAGCAGCCCGCCATTCAGCGGCGCCTCGCCGGGATCGTTAGTCGCAAACAGCGCGGTGTAGTGCGTGTCCCACTGCTTCGGGTAATAGAGCCCGCGCTCCTGAATCCAATTCGCAAAATCAAGCGACGTGATCCGGTTGGGAACGGTCAGTAACGGATGCCCCCGCACGAGAAATGTGATGGGCGCATTTTCGTCAGTCACGCGTTCGTCGCCCAGGATAATCGGGTAAGGCGCGAGTTGCGGGCGCTGCTTGTTAGCATCAGGATTCCACTCGTTCGACTTATGATAGAAAACCAGCAGCGTGCCGCCGGCGTTCACGAAGTCCAGTAGATGCGAATTCGCCGCTATCAATTCCGGATGGGCCTCATAACCACGGTTGTCGATGATAAGAGTGGTGTAGGTCGAAAGATCGCTAGTCTGAATGTCGCCGGCCTTGAGCTCCTGTGCGTTAACTCCCAAAGCAGCCAGCGCTCGCTGCAACGTCTGATCAAAACTCGCCACAAATCCAACGCGCAAACCGCGCGCAACCCGCGCATTCGCAAAAACTACTTTCACCGCGCGCTGTACGATAGCGGGTCCACCGCCTTCGGGCTCGACGGAAAGCATCAGCTCACCTTGCCGCGTAACTCGCGGGCCGGGCGCGTCCAACGGAATCGCGTTGGGAATCGCATTGGACTTTAGCGTCAACTCGCTGGTTTCTCGCGGCGCGAGGGACAGCTTGCGTCCCGCTTCGAATTTATGGGACTGCGAATTTCCAATCGTGAGGTTCCCGTTGAAAGCCGTGTCAAGATTATTTGTGATTGTAAGCTTGAATGTTAACGGCTGCGAAAGCGTCGCCGGCGTCCAGACGTACGGCGAAGGCGCAATGTGCTTGATCTCAATAGCCGGAGCGACGTCCCGCGTAATCGTATTCCGCACGGAAAACTTTGCGCCATCGATCTCAATCCTGGCGACGGCCGCGATCGGCTGGCCGAGAAACAGGTTGTCATACAGATGTTCTTCGTTCGGTACCGTCAACTTCGCGGTCTTCGGTGTCAACCGATCTACAGTGACGACGGTTTCAGTGTCTGGTAACAAACCTTCCGTGGTTTTCAGCGGCAGATTTTCTCCCAAAGTTTCGAACCGAAGTTCGTCAAGCTGGACGCTGCTGAGGCCGGAGTTGGCGACGTTGACAGCAAAGGTCTGGTTCCGTCCCGGCACCAGCACCGGATCGCGCGGATTTATCGTCAGCGAAACACCGGCAGCGATCGCGAGGGCGTGGTCCGCGCGCCTGACGAAGAGCTGCAGGCGATTCTGATCGACAATGCTCCTGGGCTGGCCGGCTGGTTGACTCGCGCGCCAGTCAATCAACGACGCGAGGATGCGGTCCGGTCGCTCGAGAAAGTTCGTGAGCGGTTTTCCCTCGATTTGCGGCGGGGTAGCCTCGGCGACGAATTGCTCGGGCAGTTCCAGTCCGGCGAGCGGTGTGGTGGCGTTCGCGGGTAATGCCGCCGAACCGGCAGCTTCCCGAATCAGGCGATAGCGAATCGGCGGCATCCTCCCGCCTTCGATGCGGCGCGCCCTCAACATCTCGGCAATTGTTTTTGGCCAGGGACCTTGCGTGGCGTGTTGCTGCAACGCCGTGAGCGCTTGTTCCGCGAATGAAGTACCCCGAATCGGATCGACTTCATTGGGATCAATAGCAATGGATCTATCGGGCGTGTTTGCGACTGCCGAGGGTGGGCCACCGGGGCCGCCAATCCTTACAAACAGTCGTTGCGGCTGCCAGGGTTTCACCGTCGTCAGTTGCTCCGGAAAGCGTTTCGGATCGGCGGCCGCGTCAAACGCTTCGATGATCAAACGCCCGGTGGCCTGGTGATGACCGTGGCCGCTGATCGTGTCGTGGTTGGTGATGATCACATCCGGGCGCAGTTCACGAAGCTTCCATACCATGCGCCGCAGCGCTTCGTCGTGCCCCCAAAACTTAAACGCTTCGTCGGCTGATTTCGAAAAGCCAAAATCTTTCAGCCCGAGGAAGTAGGGTTCGGAACCCTGGATTTCCGCCGCCTTCATCGTCTCGTGAACTCTGATCACTCCAAGTTCTTCATACAGCTCCGGTCCGACTGCATTTTGTCCGCCTTCACCGTAGGTGGAAAACAAACTGACCGTGTGCACGCCATCGCGGCGACGAAGGACCGTCAGGGTCGTGCCGTCTTCGTCGTCAGGGTGTGCGGCGACGCACATGACCGTCCAGGTGTTGGTGAGATCGAGCAGCGCCTGGTGCAGTTCAGCCCGGTCAATGTTTTGAGCGGCGAGGCTTGCTACGGGCGGCTGCTGCGCGTGCGCTGGCCGAAAGACTTCCCAATCAGCGGCGAGAAAAAAAACCAGTAGCGAGACTACGAAGAGTGCGGTCAGCGAGCGGCCAAAATTATTCTTCATCTTGTTTGAAATCAGCAGAGCGTTGAAATTTTCAAAGTTCGATCTCGTATCCGTCCGGATCGTTGACGTAAGCAAAGGGCATCCCGGGGGTAAACTCGCCGCGCTTTGTTAGCGTGCCGCCCGCGGCCACGATCTCCTTGATTGCCTCTTCAAGATCGGCGCGGTCCTGCAGTTGGAAACCAAAATGCAAAATACCGCCGCCGGAGCCGCTCGGTTGATCCGGGGCAGCCTGATGGAGCGCGATGAGATCGTTGGAACCCGGAGTGTTAAGAAATACCAAACCCTCGCCGGCCCAAAACTTTACTTCCATGCCAAACACTGTCTGGTAAAACACGAGCGAACGTTGAATGTCCGTGACCATCAAATGGATATGGGTCAAGCCGCAAGTTTTGATCATCAGTAACGCTCCTCCGCGTAGAGCAAACTGTCCGTTACCGTACCTCGGCTCCCGCTCAAGCGAGTCGACGGCACCATTCGCAAACTAACAGTTTGCGCTACGCACGCATCCGTTCCAGGCGCGTGGCGATCATCATTACGAATCCGATCACTAGCATCAACACTACGCCGTACGCTGCTGCCGCGCCCAGGTTGAAGTCGCGCAACTCTGAAGCGATTGCTATCGAGATGGGCCGGTTCGTCGGTACAAAGACCAGCACCGATGCCACATATTCGCCCAGTGCAATCACAAAAGCCAGCAGCGTACCCGCCAGGGCGCCGGGCCAAACGAGCGGGAGTGTAACGCGCGTGAAGCGTTGCCACCACCTGGCCCCCAGGCTGGCGGCCGCTTCGTCAAGCGCGCCGTCAATCTGTTCCAGACTCGCCTGCACCGACCGCACCACCAGCGGCATGAAGCGCAGAAAGTAGACCACCGGCAAAATCCAAAACGTGCCTACGAGAATGAACGAGCCGAGTAACGGCGAAGGCTTGCCGTAAGCTTCGGCGAGAGAAACCGCAACCACAGTGCCCGGGAGCGCCCACGGTACCAGGATCAGCCACGACAGCAAACGCTTCGAACGGCGCGCACCCTTGCTTGCCAGGAGGCCGGCCACGCAGAAACTCCAAAGCAGCGCGGCGCCGGCGGCAATTGCCGACATCGACAAGCTGTTTAGCACCACTGCGCTGGACCGCGAGTCGGAAAATATCTTGCCGTAGTTCGCCAAAGTGTAAGCGGTGGGCAGCGTCTGCGTGGTCCAGTTGCCCTCACGTGCGAAACTCACGAGTACGAGCGTGACGACCGGCAGGACGAGTAACAGCGAAAAGAAAACTCCGCACACGATCGCAAGTGTGCGCGTCTTGCCGGCCGCGACCGCGCGTCGCTGTTTCGTGGCACCCTTCATCGCGGCGGCGGCGAACCGGCGCGTGCCTTCATAACGCTGGAAGAAGAAGAGCGCGCTCAGCGAGATCAGTGCGAGCACAACCGTTTCGGTGATCGCCATGCCGGCATCGCCGCGTTGACGGGCCGTGAAAATTTCCAGGGTCAGCACGCGCACGCCGCCCCCAAAGAGTAGCGGCGCGCTGAAGGAAGCCATCGAGGTCATAAACGTGAGCAGTGCCGCGGCGATCAGCGATGGCGTCAGTTGCGGCAGCACCACGCGCGTGAGCAGGCGCAGGCGACTGGCTCCCAGGCTTCGGCCGGCTTCGGCCAGCGCCGCGTCGATGCGAGTAAGACCAGCGCCAGTCAGCATGTAGAAGAAGGGATACATCGTGTAGGTGTGAAACAACAACAGCGCGCCCCAGCCACGCAACGACCAGGGAGAGTGTTCCAGGTGGAAGACCGACTGGACCAGTCGCGCCAGTATTCCTGATTCGCCGCAAAGGAAAATGAAGGCGACCGTACCGACGAGCGGCGGCAACACGAGCGGCAGAGCAGCCAGCGTGGCGAACAGGCGGCGCGCCGGAAAACTGTAACGCTCGAAAAGAAAAGCGAGCGGAACGCCGACGGCAGCACAGAACAAAACCGTCAACACGGAAATGCCCACGCTCGCAAAGATGGATTCCAGGACGATCTTTTGCGACAGCACCTCGCGGTAGTTCGCTAGTGACCAACCGGCGTTCGTTAGCAGGGAAGCGATGACGACGTGCAGGTTCGGATAGATAACGCCGTACAGCAGCACGACGGCGACGAGCAGTCCCAGGAAGACGAGACGTAGAGCGGGAGAGACGCGGAGTCGGCGAGATTGGGTGGGGACTGGGGATGTCTGCTGCATAGCGCCGCGAGCAAGTGGCCTGAAATTTTTTAGCGTTCCTCTGCGAGAACCTCTGCGTCTAAATTTCCTGGCGAACTGCTGCAACGGTTTTTGAAACCGCAAAGAATGCAAGGACCCGCAACCATGTTTCGCGGAAGCGGATGCGAATCGCACTATTCGTCACGCAGAAGCGAAATTCTTTCCGGCGGCAAAACTACCGTGCAATCGTTGCCAACCGCGACACCGTCGGCCGCGAGCGCCAGCGCTTCAAGCAGCAACCCGTTCGCGTCGAGCTTGATGCTCGAAGTCGCGCCGGCAAAGTTAATTTCGCGTACTGTCGCTGGGAACGAGTTTGCCGCCTCGCTGCCGATGGCTCTGATCACAACATGCTCCGGACGAACAGCGAGGATACAGGGCTGGTTCATCGGCACGAGGTCCTGGCCGCTGCTTGGGATGCGAATGGTGTGACCGCCAGCGAGCGTTTTGAATTCGCCCAGCTCAGCTTTGCTCGAACTCAAACGCACCGCGCGGATTAAGTTGTTGCGGCCCAGGAACCGGCCGACCGAGAGTTGCGCCGGATGTTCATACAAGTCGCGCGGCCGGCCCGTCTGCAGAATGCGACCACCCGCCATCACAGAGATGCGATCGCACAACGCAAACGCCTCTTCCTGATCGTGCGTCACGTAAACCGCGGTCAGACCCAAACGAGTAACCAGTTCGCGCAATTCACCGCGCGTCTCTTCACGCAAGGCGACGTCAAGATTCGATAGCGGTTCGTCGAACAAAAGCAACGCGGGTTCGATGGCTATCGCGCGCGCGATAGCCACGCGTTGTTGCTGCCCACCGGAGAGTTCGTCCACGCGTCGCTTTTCATAACCCGGGAGTTGAACCAACTCCAACGCGCCCTTAACGCGCTCGCGAATTTCCGCGTTGGGCTTGTGACGCGCGCGCAGACCGAAAGCAACGTTTTCAAAAACGTTGAGGTGGGGAAACAGGGCGTAGTTTTGGAATACCATCCCGAAGCCGCGGCGTTCGGCTGGTTGGCTAGTGATCTCGCGGTCGTCGAATGAGATTGTGCCGGCGTCGGGCTGTTCCAATCCGGCAATCATTCGCAGCGTAGTGGTCTTGCCGCAACCTGAAGGACCGAGCAAGCCAAAAAATTCTCCGCGCTCGACGTCGAGTGAAACGTCCTTCACGGCGTCGGTCTTATCGAACCGCTTGGAAACCTTATTGAGTGAAAGCAGTGGCATAGCGCAATGGGCAAAGCAGAACCAGAAGCGGTAGCGACCGGGTCCGACTGGCGCCGTCAAAAAATGAAAGCAATCCGATTCTTAAGACTGTAGTTGTCACATCTCATACCCGGTCGTTACCGCACCCGGTTCTGGTTACGGCCGCGAATTTCAGTGTCCCAGTAACGCAGCCAATCGCCGCTTTGCTTGCGCAACAGTTCCCAGTCAAGCGGCATTTCGTTAACGGGCACGTTCATCCACGCCGGCAGTTGCTTGTGATCAATATCCGTGCGCACCGGGATGCGATAATACTTTTTCGCTGCCAGCGCAAGACTCTCGGGTGTGGTTACAAATTCATAAAACTTGCGCGCCTCTTCCTCGTTTTGCGTGCCGCGGATTACCGCGATGCCGTCCGTGATCACCGGCGTACCGCTGGCGGGGAACACATACCCGATGGGAAAGTTTTTTTGCTCTTTATAGATCCAAACGTCCGGCAGGTTCCACAACGTGATGACGCCTTCCCGGCGCACCAGCTTCTGCATCAACAGAGTGCCGTCCGCGGTGTACTCGTGAACGTTTGCGTCGAGACGTCGCAGCCAGTCATAACCCTGGTCGGGCTTGCCCGTGTCTTTGTAGAAGCGCCAGATCATCGCGCCGAAAATCGCGCGCATCGAATCAGACGGATTCGGGTTCCGAATAAGAATCTTGTCGCGCCACTTGGGATCAAGTACGTCGTCCCAGTCCTTGGGCGCTTCTTCCGGCCTGACCGCCTCGCTGTTATAGACGATCACTTCCGGAGTTTGATACGTGCCGTACCAACGGTCCTGACTGTCGCGACTGCCCGCGGGAACGTTGACGGCCCAGCTGGGCCGGTAAGGCGCGAGCAGATTTTCGTCAGCCGCGGTTTGAAACGTCGTGTGCGCCGCCCCCCACCACAAGTCCGCCTGCGGTCGATTGCGCTCGGTGCGTACGCGTTCGAGTATCTCGCGCGCACCCATGTCGAGAAATTCAATCTTCACATCCGGATGCACGGCTTCATAACGCGCCACGAAGTCTTTCAACAAATCCTGCCCGTGCGGCGTGTAGATAAGCAGCTTGTGGGCCGCCGGACTCCCGGCACGATTGCACGAAGCCAGCAGTGCCGAAACACAAATAGCAACAGTTAGAAAATAGATCTTGATGCGCATCGAGTTTGATTATCCCCGGGCTGAATGGAGCGCGGGAATGCTAGCATATAAACGCACGCGCGCGCGTCTCGCCCGAGTGTGGCGTCCTATTTGGAGTGTAGCGTCTATTTGGAGTGCGGTGACCTGTCACCGCTTTGGCCCGCCCGCGCTCAACGCGGGAACGGGGAAAGCGACGACCGGTCGTCGCACTCCAAAAGTAGAATCGCTGAGGTCGAGCGCGCAGTTTGAGGACCAAAATGGCAAAGACAGTTAAAGGCAGAGTTGGCTGGGCCGTGGTCAAGAAGCTGATCAAGGCGATCCCTTTTATTGGCCCGGTGTTTTCCGTCGGTTCGGCCGGCTACGAGATCAAGAAGAAAGGCCTGGTGCCCGGCGTGGTCCACGTGGGACTGGACGTGACGCCAGTGCTGGGTACCGCGAAAAACGTGGTTGAGATTTTCACCGGCGACTGGGTCCCTGATAAGTCCTCGGCAAAAATGAAGTCGGATGAAACCATTGAGTTACAGCGGAGCCACCCCGTTGTGATCGCAGAGCCGCGCCCTCCCAGGTAGTGGATTTTCACTCACGCAGAAATTGGCGGCCGCTCGGTGAAGGGTTGCGCGGTTTCATAGGCGTGGGCCAGTCTGAAGAGCGTCGGTTCCGACCAGTAACCGCCGAGCAGTTGAAATCCAATCGGCAACCGCTTGGAAGAGAGCCCGCAGGGAACATTCATTCCCGGAATGCCGGCGAGATTCGCGGTAACTGTGTAGATGTCATTGAGGTACATCGCCAGCGGGTTATCGACCTTTTCCCCGAGTAGAAACGCCGGCGTCGGCGAGGTAGGCGTGATGATCGCATCGCACCTCGCAAACGCTTTTTCAAAGTCCTGCTTGATCAGTGCCCGCACTTGCTGTGCTTTTCCGTAGTACGCTTCATAGTAGCCGGCCGATAACACGTAAGTGCCCAGCATGATGCGGCGCTTCACTTCCGCGCCAAATCCTGCTTCGCGCGTCTTGCGATACATCTGCCGCAACTCCGGCGCATCGTCCGCGCGCAAGCCGTAACGCACTCCGTCGAAGCGCGCGAGGTTTGAAGAAGCCTCCGCGGTCGCGATGATGTAATAGACGGCGATGCTGTAACGCGCGTTTGGCAGTTCCACTTCAACGACCTCGGCGCCCAAAACACGATAGACGTCGATCGCCGCCTCGACTGAAGCGCGCACTTCCGCGTCGAGTCCCTCGCCAAACAATGAGCGTGGCAAGCCGATGCGCGCACCCTTGACCTCAGTCGTGAGTTCCGCGAGATAATTCGGCACTGGCACATCGGCCGTGGTCGCGTCGTGCGGATCGCGTCCGGCAATCACGCCTAACACGCGCGCTACGTCGCCGGTGTTGCGCGCGAAGATTCCCACCTGGTCCAACGAAGAGGCAAAGGCCACTAGTCCGTAACGAGAGTTGCGCCCGTAGGTTGGTTTCAAACCAACGACGCCGGAAAGCGACGCGGGCTGCCGCACTGAGCCGCCCGTATCCGAACCCAGCGCGACCGGTACGATGCCCGCCGCCACCGCGGCCGCCGAACCTCCGGACGAGCCGCCGGGCACACGACTCAGGTCCCAGGGATTTTTTACCGCACCAAACGCGGAGTTCTCGTTGGAAGAACCCATGGCAAACTCGTCGCAGTTGGTTTTGCCGATCACGACCGCGCCCGCGCCCAGCAAACGTTCAATCACGGTGGCGTTGTAGGGCGGGTGATAGTCGCCGAGGATGCGTGAACCACAGGAAGTTTGCAGGCCCGCGACGCAGAGGTTGTCCTTGATCGCAACGGGAATTCCCGCGAGCGCACCGGCGTTGGCCTTCAGCGACTCCGCGCGTTGCAACGCGCCGTCGCGATCGATTTCGAGAAACGCGTTGAGTTGCTCGTTTAGTTTTTCAGCGGCGTCGAGAGACGCGGCGATTGTCTCGCGCGCGGTTACTGCGCCACTAGCTAGTTGCGTCGCGAGTTCACCCGCGGATGTTTTTCCCAAGTCCATTGGCAAATTGAAAACTGAAACTAAGAATCTACAGCAGCACTCAAATGGTTCGCGAACTCGCGGCCCCACGCGGCTTGTTCCTGCGCTTCCGGGATCGGATAGCCACGCGCTTCGCTGATCAGCCGGTACGCCTCGTCAGCACTCACCCCCGTAGCCATCAACACACAGGAAGCGATCAACGGCGCACGACCGATACAACCGTGACAATGAAAGCCAATAGTCTTGCCGCTCAAAAGCAGTTGCTTGAGTTCCATCACTAACAACGTGGCATCGACAAACGAGGCGGGCACGCCAAAATCCTGAATCGGAAAACTGACAAACTCGAGTTCATGGTGACGGCAAAGTTCACGTTCGGAAGTAAGCCCGAGATAAGCGTTATCAGTATCCGTCAGCAACGACACCACGACATCGACGCCGGCCGCGCGCCAGCCCTCGATGTCGCTCTCTAACTCTTCATTGCCATGCGGCTTTGCCAGAATCGCAAGCCGGCCCGGTGTCTTGTGATCAATCCAGTATATCGTCGGCTTCATAAAATTTTGGGTACCCGGAAATGGCCGGCAGCCGCGTCGGGCGCCTCGGCGAGAGCTGTCGCCTGACCCAGCGAGGGACTGACGATATCGTCGCGTGCGGAATCCGTCGCTTCGCCTGCCGGCGTCAGTCCGCCCAACGCGGGCGCTACGTTGGCGGTGTCCATTTCATTCAACTGCTCGACGTAACTGACAATCTCCGCCATCTGCGGAGCGAAGACTTTGAGTTCGGCGGGCGTGATTTCCATGTGCGCCAGTTGCGCGACTTTTGCGACGTCTGCTTCGGTAATTGGCATGCTGATAAGTTTTCGGATTGCGAAATTCGGATTGCGGATGCGATGAACCCGAGGCTCGGCAGTGTTCACAGTTCAGAATTTTCCAAACGCTGCACACAACTCATTGCCGCCGCAAGGAACGCGCGACGCAACTCAACATCAGTGATACTTGCGGCGGCTTGCAGTAGTTCGACCGGTACGCGGTAATCGTTAACGACTTTGCGGTCCGGCGCCGCGGCCTTGCGCGCGCGAGTTACGGTCCCGGGTTCAATGCGCCATTCGATAGACCTCACCTGAGCTGCTCCCAAAACTGAATTCAAACGGAATAGCAACTGCCCACGCATCTGTTCGAGCTGTCGCTGCCAGAGATTGTCGGCGACTGCCACCACCAAAGTCTTGTTTCGCAGTCGCAACGGAACCGCATGGCTACTCAAGCCATCGCCCACTGCCTCGCGCCAGGCAGCAATGCAGGCAGCTTCCGAGACCTCATCGGAAGCGCCCGCGGCCCTTAAAACTGCCGGCATAGTCTTGAATAATTTGTCCATTAAAAGAAACGAAATGATTGTTGAGTGTAGCGGAGAATTGTTTGGCGCGACAAGCGCCAAGTCGCGCCTGATAGCTAAACAGCCCGCCTGCTCTTCCCGGCGAAACTTTGCGAGACCTCTGCGTCCTTTGCGGTTTAATACTTGATAGTCATATAAACTTTAACGCAAAGGACGCGCTGGTCTCGCCAAGGCCGCGCAGAGTTTCGCCAAGTCAAAGCGAAACAAAAACAACTTATGAATGGACTTAATCTCCTGAATGAGAAACTGGTGCTGGCGTCGCAGAGTGCGCGCCGCGCGGAAATACTTCAGGCGGTGGGCTGGGAGTTTACCGCCATCCCCGCGAATATCGACGAAACCAGACTCGCTGACGAAGCCGCACTGACTTATGTCCAACGCCTGGCGCGTACCAAGGCGGAAACAGTAGCGCGGCAGACCGGAGCGTCGCTCGTGCTTGGCGCGGACACGGTGGTGGTCGTCGATAACGAAATTCTTGGTCAGCCGCGCGATGAGGGCGACGCGCGACGCATGTTGCGTTTGCTGAGCGGGCGTTGGCACGAGGTCTGGACGGGCGTGGCCTTGCTACGTTCCGGGCCGATGTCGTTGTCGCTAGTCGCTCATGAAATTACCCAAGTACGTTTTGTTGAAATGTCGGCGGCCGAAATTGACTGGTACTTGGGAACCGGTGAACCGCGCGGGAAGGCAGGAGCCTACGGAATACAGGGTCGTGCCGCGCTCTTCATCGAAGAGATTAAAGGCGACTATTTTAACGTGGTCGGTTTACCGGTGCGGCTGGTCTATGAACTCGCGCGGAAGTTGTAAGCCAACTCCCAAGCAGTTCAGAGTTCAAACTTTAGTTTGTCTTTCTGGTCAACGGGGAAATCCAAAATAAAGTTTGAACTCTGAATCCAAGAAGCAAACTAACAGTTTGCTTTACCTCAGAACATGACACTGCCGCCGTCAACATTTATCGCCTGACCGGTGATCCCTCGTCCATCCTCCGTCGCCAAAAGCAGCGCCAGCGCGGCCACTTCTTCCGGTTCGATTACACGATTCTGTGGGCTCAACTGTTTGAGCGAGTCCAGCGCCTGCTCGGCTGACAGTCGCGTCTTCTTCGTGATGTTTTCAACCGCGCGGGTCGTCATCTCCGTATCGACATAACCCGGGCAGATCGCATTAACCGTTACACCTTTGCTGGCGACCTCGAGCGCGGCCGAACGCGTTAACCCGAGCACGCCATGCTTTGATGCGGAGTAGGCGGCGATGTACGGGGCGCCGGTCTTGCCCGCGATCGACGCGATGTTGATGACACGTCCCCAGCCGCGTTCGATCATCTGAGGCAGAGCCGCACGCGTGCAGTAGAAGGTACCGTTCAGGTTGATCGCAATATGACGATGCCAGAGTTCGTCGTCAGTCCTGGTGAGCGGCGCGCTCTCGGCAACTCCGGCGTTGTTGACGAGAATATCGGGCCCGCGACGAAATTCTTCCTGCACGGCTGCGAAGAGTCGGTCAACGCTCGTGACATCCGCGACGTCGCAAACAAACGGAAACGCTCTGGCGCCAAAGTCATCCGCAATTTCGCGGGCAACGGTTTCCACTTGTGCGACTGTGCGCGAGGCCAGGACCAGGTCGGCGCCTTCGCGTGCAAATGCGTGAGCGATTGCGCGGCCAATGCCGCGACCGCCGCCGGTGATGAGTGCGATTCGATGCTGTAGTTTCATGTTAATCAAAGAAGCGAAGGGGAGCGCGGAGGTAGCGCGGGGGGAGCGCGGGCGCCCTCGCCCGCAAACGTCACAGCCACCACGCACGTCTTTAAAGATTACTCAATCCCGCGGGGCGGGCGAGGGCTCCCGCGTTCCCAGCTTTCAACGGCCAGTGAATTTGGGTTCGCGTTTTTCGAGAAACGAACGCAGTCCCTCCGCGCAGTCCTGCGACTCGAAACAGCGCATCTGCGCTTCAGTTTCGTAACGCAGCATCTCCTCCAGTTCAGCGGCCTGACTCATGTAGACGGCTTGCTTCGCAGCGCCCAACGCGAGCGCCGGCGCGGCACGTAATCGTTCGGCAAGTTTGCGAGTCTCGGTCTCCAACTCGGCCGGCTCAACTACATAATTGACCACTCCCAAGCGCAAGGCCTCCGCCGCATCCATCGCGTCGCCCAGAAAGAACATCTCGCAAGCTTTGTTTGGCGTCACTAGTCGCGGCAGGAAGTAAGTGCCGCCCCAATCGGGATGGAGCCCGACCTTCGCAAACGATTGGCTGAAGCTCGCGTTGGTGGAGGCGATGCGCAGATCGCAGGCGAGCGCAAGATTGAAACCGGCCCCGAATGCCGGACCATTGATCGAGGCGACGACCGGCTTGGTCATCTGGCGGATGGCGGTGATGACACGGCGTGCGGAACCAAGCAAACGAGAAAACTCCTCGGCGTCGCGCTGCTCAATCAACTGGGCCATCGCTGCCACGTCGCCACCCGCACAAAACGCGCGTCCGGCGCCGGTGATCACGACTACGTGTACATTGCGTTCGCTGCCGGCCGTCTCGAGCGCCTCGGCCAGGTCGCGACGCATGTGGCCCGCGAGTGCGTTCAACTTCTCCGGACGATTCAACGTGATGGTCGTGATGCCGGAGTCTGCGGTAATGTCGATGTTTTCATACATAGATTTGAAAAGTGAAAAGTGAAAAGTAAAATGGTGAATGGTGGGCTGTGATCAGAACGACGAATGCTAATCGTAACGAGCCGGCGAACTCTCACTGGTCGCCCCTTCACCCTTCACCTTTCACTCTTCATCCGCTATCGACCTTTAAAGATCGCTTTGCGCTTATTGACGTATGCGTCGAGTCCTTCTTTCGCGTCTTCGGATTGAAAAAGTTGCTGCTGCAGTTCACGCTCGAGCGCGAGCGCCGACTCGAAGGGTATCTCCGCACCGGTTTGTACGCTGCGCTTAATGCGACCGACGGCGTTGGCGGCCTTGTTTGGCAAGGTAAACTGCGCCGCGTATTCCCTCACTTGTTGGGTAAACTGCTCGGGAGTTTCCGCGTCGAAGATTTGATTGAGTAACCCGAGTTCGAGACCGCGCTCGAAACCAAAAAGTTCTCCCGTGGCCATCAACTCGATTGCCTTTGACTTGCCAACGATCCGCGTAAGGCGTTGCGTGCCGCCGGTGCCGGGAAGCACGCCGAGAGAAACTTCCGGCAAACCCAGCTTGCCGGCGTTGCGACGCGCGATCCTAATGTCGGCCGCGAGTGCGACTTCCAAACCGCCGCCCACGCAGTGGCCGTTGAGCGCCGCGATCACGAGTTTAGGTGTTTGCTCAAAACGTGACAGGGTTTCATTAGCGTGCAGGCAGAAGAAGTATTTGAAAGTCGGCGTCACGTTGGCGAGCATGTTGATGTTTGCGCCCGCACAGAAAAATTTTTCACCATTGCCGCTGAGCACAATCACCTGGACGCCTTCATCCATCCGTGCCTTGAGAATGGCGCCGTCGAGCGCCAGCATCATCTCGTGCGTGTAGGTGTTTGCCGGCGGATCGTTCAGCGTCAGAAACGCGATGCCGCCCTCGACACGGTATTGCACCAGCTCACTGGTTTCCTGCGACTGTTTAGCTTCTGCCATACCGACTCCTTTATTGACCACCCACTAACGTGGCTGGTTCTGACTGTCGCTCGCTAACGTACCGCGCCAGACGCTCAGCGGCTCAGTCATGGTTTTCGGGGCGAAGTTTAGTGCTTCCGCGTGCAATCCGCCAACGAAGCCATGCAGAAAAAGACGAGTCACGTTGTCAACCAGCTCCGTGACTTTCAGTTTTCCCTGCGGGTCATACCAGTTATAGATCCAGTTCATCATACCGAAGAGCGCATAGGTGGCGACTGTCAGATCAATTTGAGCCCCCGATCCCGGCTGGTATTGGATCTCTTTGAGGATGGTGCGCGCGAGCTTCGTATACTTATCCTTCTTCGTGGAGACGTGAGTGTGCAAGTCGCCGTCCAACGAGTCGGCCTCGTGCGACAAGACCTTCATCTCGGCCATGTTCGCGGCAAAGAACGAGAGATGGTTTTCAATGAAGATGCGCAACTTCGCAAACGGATCGGTTGCTTCCAACAGCCGCTCCGCGAGTCGTTCATGAACCCGCCCGAAGCAATTATCCTGGATCAGAAAAAGCAGTTCCTCTTTCGACTTGCAGTAGTGATACAGGCCCGCGAGACTGACGCCGGTGGCGCGCGAGATGTCGCGCATGGTGGTGGAGTGGTAATTCTTCTCGGCAAAAATACGCGCCGCGTTGCGGAGTATGAACTCCAACTTTTGATCGTGTTTTGTAAAATCTTGCATAGCTGAGAGCCCTGCCACTAAGAGCGCAGCCGCCAACTACAACCTTACGTATTCAAACTCGAATGGCTTGCCCTTGATTCCGGTTGCCGGCGGCGCAATCCAATTGGCGATCTTGCCGGGTTCGACTATCGGGTGCATCAGGCTACGAACGTATTCGCGGTCCGCCAGCGACGGCAACCAGTCGGTTTTTCCTGACTCAAACTCCGCCGCCGAAATTAAGTTTCCCTGAATGTCAAAACTATGACCGGCGTATTCCCCGACATGGCGATGGAAACGCGCGTTGGGAATGTAGAGCCGCTCACTGAGGCCTTCATCGGCGAGTGATTTGTTCCAGCGCGCCAAGCCTTTCTCGCAGTCTTTGACATACTCGCCGCGCAACACCTCGTTGAGCGCATTACGCATCGCCACGTCGCGATCTTTCAGCTGGCCATCCGCGACCACCTTCATCGTAAAGTTTTGCTCCGCAACAATGTGGTCCTGATACTGCTCCTGTTCCTTGTAACGTCCTTTCAGTCCTGCCGCAAAAAAGTCCGCCGCGTTTGAACTGATTTCGCCGCCAAAGAGATCGAGTGAATAGCTGAACCAGAAATTGATGTGCTTCTGAATGATGTCCAGTGGAATGCCGCCGCGCTCGCGCACGTCGCCTTGCTTCATCAGTTGTGCGGTACGCTTCACCACCCGATTGAGACCGGTGTCACCCACAAACATATGATGCGCTTCTTCAGTCAACATAAACTGGCAGGTGCGCGCGAGTGGCTCGAAGCCGGACTCGGCGAGCGCCGAGAGCTGATACTTGCCATCGCGATCGGTAAACATCGTGAAGCAGAAAAAGTTTAACCAATCATCGCAGGGCTGGTTGAAGGCCTCAAGTATGCGCGGCTTGTCAGGATTGCCGCTGCGACGCTCGAGCAAGCCATCGGCTTCATCGCGACCGTCGCGTCCGAAGTAACGTTGCAGCAGGTAGACCATGGCCCAGAGGTGGCGACCTTCTTCGACGTTCACTTGAAACAGGTTGCGCAGATCGTAGAGCGAAGGACAGGTCTTGCCGAGCTCGCGTTGTTGTTCGACTGAGGCCGGTTCGGTGTCTCCCTGCGTGACGATGATGCGGCGCAACGCATTGCGAAATTCTCCCGGCACTTCCTGGTAAGCCGGTTGGCCGCGGTTGTCGCCGAAACCAATCTTCGCGTCGGGGGCGGCAGGCTTGAGGAAAATGCCCCAACGATAGTCAGGCATTTTGACGAAATCGAAGTTGGCCCAACCGTCAGGCTCGACACTGATGGCGGTGCGCAGATAGACGTCCTTCTGCTGAAACCCGTCGGGCCCCATCTCTTGCCACCAGTCAAGAAAGTTTGGCAGCCACTTTTCCAGCGCGCGCTGGAGTTTCTTGTCTTCCGAAAGGTTAACGTTGTTGGGAATGCGTTCGTTTAAATTCATTATTATCCTGGGAGCGCTGATACCTTGCCGGTCGGTCGCGCTTCGCACTCGCTGCCGACAGGATGCCTGCGCTGCCAGCCTCAGGTTCTCTTAAAGTCAAATTTTGCTTGGGTTGGTTTGCCGTAATTAGTTAGTGCGCCTTCGGGGCCGACCGCGTTTGGTCGTTGAAAGATCCAGTTTTGCCAGGCAGTCAAACGACCAAAGATTTTTGTGTCCATCGTTTCGGGACCAGCGAACCGCAGCGACGCTTCCATGCCCGTCAGTGCATCCGGCGATAGCGACGTGCGTTCTTCGATCGCCACACGAATCTCGTCTTCCCAGTCAAGATCGTCGGGCGCAAAAGTTATCAGTCCTGCCTGGTCCGCCTCTGCGGCAGTGAACGCTGCTGCGTGAGCGAGCACTTGATCGACTTTTTCCGGTGCACGCAGAAAACGTGATTGCAGCCGGGTCAGGCCGTTGCTCATCACGAAATTACCAGAGTTCAATTCGCTGACGGCCAACCGAATGGCGTCATCGTCGCTGTTCAGC
Organism: Pyrinomonadaceae bacterium; assembly: GCA_030840675.1. GTDB lineage: Bacteria > Acidobacteriota > Blastocatellia > Pyrinomonadales > Pyrinomonadaceae > PSRF01. The sequence continues at coordinate 7,144 of JAVEEA010000101.1, read as the reverse complement.
ATGTAGCTGCGGTCAGAAGCTAGCAACAGTTCAAGCAGGTTGCCCGCGAAACAACTGCCCGGTTCCACGATCGCAAAAAAGCTTTTCGCGGTCAGGTCGAGCCGGCGGAGTACGCGCGCCAGGTAAAGCAGAATTTCACGCACCAGCCAGTGGTCCTGGTTGGCGGCGAGGGTTTTGTCCACAGCCAGCACAGCATTGATGTCGCCCTGAGTGCGGACGCATACGAGGCCGATCTCCGGTTCGTTAACACGCAGGTGGAGCAGCGCATCGTCCAACTCGCGATAGGCTCGCAACGGCCAGTAGGCGTCGCCGAGTTTCTGAATTTCGTCGGGCGCGGTCGGCAAGTCAGCCGCCGGTCCCTTCACGGTGAGATCCGCGTAACGCTGTTCGCGATTGAAAACGACGGTCACGTATTTGTAGGAGACACCGGCCGGCTGCAACTCTTTTTCGAGCGGGTTAAGTTTAATTCCGTAAAGCAAACTGTCAGTTTGCGGCGCATCGCTTCCAGCCGGATCGAGAGACTTCGCATCGCCATGCAAACTACCAGTTTGGGTTACGCCGGAGAGTTCGGCGACGCGTGCGTCGATCGCCTGCTGAAACTTACTAGTCGGGAAATAACCGTCAATCAGTCCCCACTCTTGCGCGCGTTTCCCCTTAAGGCCTTCGGCCAAGGTCGAGAAAACATCGGCGCGGTCGCGGCGAACTTTTCGTTTGTCGACCAGGCGCGTCAGCCCACCTGTGCCCGGCAACACTCCCAGCAAGGGAACCTCGGGCAGGGAAATGGCTGAGTTGCCGTCGTCGACCAGATAGATTTCGTCGCAGGCGATGGCGAGTTCGTAGCCTCCGCCGGAAGCGGTGCCGTTGAGCGCCGCGACATAACGACGGCCGGAATGATGCGAGTCGTCTTCGATGGCGCAGCGGGTCTCGTTGGTAAATTTGCAGAAGTTAACTTTGAACGCGTGTGACGAGGTGCCAAGCATGTAGATATTCGCGCCCGCGCAAAAGATGCGCGGCTTGAGACTGGTGAGGACGACAACCTTTACCTGCGGCTGTTCAAACCGAAGTCGCTGAATGGCGTCCGCGAGTTCGATGTCGACGCCGAGATCATACGAATTGAGCTTGAGCTTGTACCCTTCGGCGAGGGTGGCATCCTCCTGGACGTCCATGGTTAGGGTGGCGACGTTACCGGCGACGGACAGTTTCCAATGTTTGTATTGCTCGGGTGACGTTTGAAAGTTGATCATGCAGTCCTCTTGAGTACCGCCTGCGCGCGTCGCGCTGGAATTGCGGATTCTCGGCCTCTTTTGCAATTTATTACTGCCCGTTCGAACGTTCGTTCGGGAAAAATAGGATAACTTCGGCGGAGTATTTCAGTCAAGTTCAGCGGCAGATGGGAGCGCAGACATCCCGTCCGCATCCCCTGAGGGCACTTGAAGAGTTTCGGCATCATTCCGCGAGTGGGGGTTCCTGAAGCTTGCTTGACAGGCTCGCAGTTTGGCGCGTAGGGTTTCGCTCCGAAGTCGGCGGTATGTGTGGAGGCGAATCTGTTCTGGTGAATGGCGCGGTCTTCAAAACCGTCAGTGAGACTGTGAGAACAGGCTCAGGTAGGTTCGATTCCTACACGCCTCCGCCACCACGATTGAGGAAAGTTTGCAGTTGGCAATTCGGAAACAGCCGACCAGCGAGTGATTCGTAAACGGCAATCGACAATCGACAATCGGACATCGGCAATGAAGGAATGGGTGGCCCTCAATATGACCCCGGGCGTCGGACCTCGCGCCGCTGCCAAGCTACTCGAGCGTTTTGGATCGGCGGAAGCCGTCTACCGGGCGACGCGGGTCGAACTCGAAAGAGTGCGACTGCTGCCGGAAGCGGTCGACAGCATCATTGCTCGTGACCATCACGACCAGGCTGAAGTGGAACTGGAGAACGTCCGGAAACTGGGCGGCGACATCCTGTTACTCGACGACGGTGTCTATCCCTCCTTATTAAGAGAGATCTATGACCCGCCGATTGTGCTCTATGTCAGAGGCGCCTGGACGGAATGCCTGGAACAACCCTGTGTCGCAGTTGTCGGTTCGCGTCGTTGTTCGACCTATGGACTGAACGCCGCTTCGATGTTGGCGCGAGACCTGGCGCAACGCGGCGTGACGATCGTCTCCGGTTTTGCTCGCGGCATCGACGCGGCGGCCCATCGTGGTGCGATTCAAGGACACGGCCGCACGATTGCCGTGATCGGCACGGGCCTCGACCAGGTCTATCCGCGCGATCATAAAAAGCTCGCTGACGAACTGCTGGAAGCCGGCGGTGCGATCGTTTCGCAGTTTCCCTTGACCACTCCGCCGGTCTCGGAAAACTTTCCTTACCGGAACCGCATCATTAGCGGGCTGAGTCTCGGCGTGATAGTGGTGGAGGCGGCCGAGAACTCGGGGTCATTGATAACGGCGCGGCTCGCGATTGAGCAGAATCGGGAAGTGTTTGCGGTGCCGGGTAACATTACGTCGCGCAACTCGTTTGGCACTAACTACCTGATCAAAGGCGCCGGGGCGAAGCTGATTCAGCAATGGCAGGACGTGGCCGCGGAACTGCCGCCGCAGATCGCGGCGAAGCTTTTGCCGCCGCCGCTTGGGGAGAAGAAGAAAGAGAAGTCGCTGGCGGATCAGCTTTCGTTTGTGCCGCCGGGTTTGACGGGTTTTGAGCAGTCAGTTTTTAGGTTGCTTTCGCCGGACAACCCCGCGCACATTGACGCGCTGGTAGATGGGAGTAGCCTAAGCATAACGGACCTGACCGCGGCGCTGCTCACTTTGGAAATGCGCGACTTGGTGCGGGCGCTGCCGGGCAAGTGTTTCGTGCGGAAGATGTGAACGATTAGTAGTCGTGAATAGTGAATAGTAAATAGATGGCAAAAAATTTAGTAATAGTGGAATCGCCGGCGAAGGCGAAAACGATCAATAAATATTTAGGGAAGGACTATCTGGTGAAGGCCTCGATAGGCCACATCAAAGATCTGCCCGCCAAAGGACTGGGGGTTGACGTCGATGACGATTTCAAACCGACCTACGAAGTAATTCCCGATACCCGGAAGCGGAACAACAAGCGGATCGTCGCGGAGTTGAAGGCCGCCGCGAAAATTGCGGACACCATCTACTTCGCCGCTGACCCGGACCGGGAAGGCGAAGCGATTTGTCAGCACCTGGCCGAGGAAATCGTACCGAAGCGGCCGGCCAAGGCCACCTTCCGCGTGATGTTTAATGAGATCACGAAGCGCGCGGTCAACGAAGCTTTCGAACACCCGAAGCAGATCGATCAAAACCTGGTCGACTCGCAACAGGCGCGGCGCGTGCTCGATCGCCTGGTTGGTTACAAAGTGTCGCCGCTCCTGTGTCGCACGGTCGGCGGAAAGCTGAGCGCGGGACGGGTGCAGTCAGTAGCGCTCAGGATGGTGGTCGAACGGGAACGCGAAATCGAACGGTTCGTCAAAACCGAATATTGGTCCATCGCGGCCAGACTCGCGGCCCACCTGCCGCCAACGTTTGACGCGCGACTTTTCAAAGTCGGCGAACAGACAGTCAAGACTGGTGGTTTCGATCAGGACGTCAAGCGCGGCGAAATTCTCATCAACGACGAAAACCTGGCGACTCAACTGGTCACCGAAGCCAATCAGCAAACGTTTGTTGTTAATGAAGTAACCCGGAAGGAGCGTAAACGTAACCCGGTACCGCCCTTCATCACTTCAAAGTTACAGCAGGAGGCAGCACGCAAGCTCGGCTGGGCCGTGAAGCGCACGATGATGGTGGCGCAGAAACTTTATGAAGGAATTGAGCTGGGCGCGGAAGGCTCAGTCGGGTTAATCACCTATATGCGAACCGACTCGACGCGCGTTTCCGATGCGGCCCTGGCTGAAGTGCGTGAGTTTGTCAGCAAGCAATACGGCGCTGCCTACCTGCCTGAGAAAGCAATTCACTATCGCTCGAAGAAGGACGCGCAGGATGCGCACGAAGCGATTCGTCCCACCGATGTGGCGCGCACTCCCGAATCGCTCGCCAGCTATTTGAACAACGACGAGCTTCGGCTTTACCGGCTAATCTGGCAGCGTTCAGTGGCGTCACAGATGACCCCCGCCTTGTTCGATCAAACGACGATCGACATCGGCGCCGGGCGTTTTATCTTTCGCGCGACTGGTTCAGTGCAAAAGTTTGACGGCTTCCTGAAGTTGTATCAGGAAGGCCGCGACGAAAAATCCGAGGAAGATGAAGAGGCCGAGCGGACCCTGCCGCCGGTTGAAAAAGGTGAAACGCTCGCTCTCAATCAGATCACGCCCGAACAGCATTTTACGGATCCTCCGCCTCGCTTCACGGAAGCAACCCTCGTGAAGGCCCTGGAAGAAAAGGGAATCGGCCGGCCGTCAACCTACGCCGCGATCATGACGACGATCCTGGCGCGTGAGTACGTGGAAAAACTCGAAGGACGTTTCCATCCCACCGAGTTAGGAAAAACCGTGAACGATCTGCTGATCGAGGGCGGGTTCGCGGATCTCTTTAATGAGACCTACACGGCGCGCATGGAGGAAGAGTTGGACAGCGTTGAAGAGGGTAAACTCAAGTGGACCGACGCGCTGCATGAGTTTTATGACAAATTTTCCCTCGACCTGATCGCGTTCACCGAGTACACCAAGCGCATCAAGGACGAGGAGTTGCCAACCGAAGAGGTCTGTCTCAAGTGTGAGACCAAGGGGATGGTGCGGAAGCGCGGGCGCTTCGGGAAATATCTCAAGTGTCTTAATTGCGGCGCCACGCGTGATGCCCAACCCAAAGCGGAGACGAACGGCGGCGCCGCGGGAACTGACGCGGCTGGCGGCGCCGCGGAGACTGCGGAACCTGAGATTTGCGAGTTGTGCGATAAACCGATGCAGCTCAAGCGCGGGCGCTTTGGTCCATTCCTGGGCTGCACCGGCTATCCCGAGTGCCGCAACATTCGCAAGATTGCCAAGAGCGGAGTCGCGGCTCCGGCGCCGGTGCCTTTAGACGAAAAGTGTCCGGTTGACGGCGCGCAACTGGTTCGACGCTTCGGACGCTTCGGCGAGTTTGTCTCCTGCTCAAACTATCCCAAGTGCAAATATATCAAGCAGGAGTCGACCGGAGTGAAGTGTACGCGGCCAGGTTGCGAAGGTGATCTGGTAGTGAAAAAGTCGAAGCGTGGCAAAGTTTTCTATGGCTGCGAAAAGTATCCTGACTGCGATCGGGTCTACTGGGACAAGCCGGTGCTGGAAGAATGTCCCAAATGCCATGCGCCTTTCCTGCTCGAAAAGACCACGAAGAAGCAAGGCACCTTCCGCCACTGCGCAGTCGAGGATTGTGGGTACAGCTCCAACGCCGCCGACGATGAGAAGCCAAAGACGAAGCCGAAGGTCGCCAGCACAAAGAAAGCGAAGCGGGCCTGAGTTTTACCTCAGTGCTATCTCAGTGAGAACATAACGCGCTTTCGGCGACGACGCGACACCTATGTTCTGTGGTACTGAAATTTGATTTCGCGTTATTTCAACGCGTACCTGGTCCGGCCCTGAACGCAATTCTTAAAACCAGAGGAGAGTAAGAATGTTAAGACGCACCAGCAGCTTCGTGCTGCTTTTGATTTTCCTTGTCTCGCCGATCTTGACCTTTGCGCAACAAGCAACGTCGCCACCGACAGGCGCGCCGGCCGGAACGACCCAAACTACCGTCCCGGCAATTGATCCCAACGATCCCATCGAACGCATCAAAGATGAGGGCAGCAATCGTTCGCAGGTGATGCAGACGCTTAGTTACCTTAGCGACGTCATCGGTCCACGTCTGACTGCGTCGCCGGGAATGAAACGCTCGAACGAGTGGACGCGCGATCAACTCGCGAAGTTTGGCTTGCAGAATGCGCACCTCGAGGCGTGGGGACCTTTCGGCCGTGGCTGGACCTTGAAGAGGTTTTCGGCGCAGGTTTCCGAGCCGCTCGACATTCCGTTGATTGCGTATCCGAAAGCCTGGTCGCCCGGAACCAACGGTCCCTACACCGGAGACGTCGTTTACGTTGATGCTAAAGACGAGGCCGACCTCCAGCGTTTCAAAGGCAAACTAAAAGGCGCGATCGTGTTGACCGGAAAGATGCGTGAAGTGAAAGCGCGCTTCGAACCAATGGGCACCCGACTCGACGATAAGGAGTTGTTGACGCTCGCCGATGCGCCGGAGCCGCGCACTGGCGGCCAGCGCCGCTTTGGCCCGGAGTTTCGCGCGGCGCAGATTTTTTCCATGCGGAAGTATTTATTTTTCCAGAACGAAGGCGCGGCGGTCTTGATTGATCCGAGTCGTGCTGGTGACGGCGGCACAATCTTCGTGCAGTCCGCGACGGTGCCACAACCGGTCACCGAGGAATCCTTCGGAGCCAACGCGCCGCGGCTAATCCAGTCGTACGACAAGACGTCGCCCAGGATTGTGCCGCAGTTGGTACTCGCGGTCGAACACTACAATCGCATCGTGCGCATGATCGAGGCGGGCGAACGAGTGAAGCTTACGGTTGACCTGGCCGTGGACTGGCAGGAAGCTGACCCGATGGCCTACAACACCATTGCCGAAATACCCGGCAGCGATCTTAAGGACGAAGTAGTAATGCTGGGCGGCCATCTTGACTCCTGGCATGCAGGCACGGGCGCGACTGACAATGGGGCGGGAGTAGCGGTGGGGATGGAAGCAGTGCGAATTCTCCAGGCACTCAACCTCAAGCCGCGACGCACAATTAGAATTGCCTTGTGGACCGGGGAAGAACAGGGCTTGCTCGGATCGAGAGCTTACGTTGCGGAACATTTCGGCAAGCTCGAACCGCCGGCGGCAACGGGCGGCACTCCCGCGAATGCCGGAGCCAGTGTGCTCGTCACCAAACCCGAGTATGAAAAGTTTGATTCGTACTTCAACCTCGATAACGGTACCGGCAAGATTCGCGGCGTTTATCTCCAGGGGAACGAGTCTGTCCGATCATTGTTTCGCCAGTGGCTGGTGCCGTTTCGCGATTTGGGTGCGGCGACACTCTCGATTGCCAACACCGGCGGCACCGATCACCTGTCGTTCGACGCCATTGGCTTGCCGGGTTTTCAGTTTATTCAGGATGAGATTGAGTACGACTC